>JAQXXU010000071.1 GCA_029226225.1 Lachnospiraceae bacterium
CCAAGGCGGATCCTTATAGACTTCATTCCCTTACGGCGGGTCAATGTATATTCTATATTTTTCCCGTTTATTTCAATATGCATAAAATCTCCATTAAATCTTTTCAGACTGCTTTACATTATACCATGACAAGCTTAAAATAGAAAAGTTCGTTTGGAGGCAATTTTTTCATGAAGAACAAAAAAATATTCAGATTTACCATGTATATCATGGGTTTTGTAGTACTCGCGCTTGGAATCATCAGTAATACGAAATCCGGTCTCGGCGTTACGCCAATCATATCTATCCCGTATGTATTTTCACTTGTTTTTAAACTGAATTTCGGAGATGCCGGCCTTGTGAAAAATATCTTTGATATCGGCTGTGTTGCTACTACCCTGCTGATCGGGCTTCTAAGCTCTGGTCACATCGTGGGCGTAAACGTCGGCACCTTTGCCGCCATGATATGCGTTGGAAGAGTCATCGCCATTTACGATAAATTCCTTCTGATAAAGACTAATGAGCTTTCAGGTATAGGTGATACGACAGCTACTGAGATTGCGAAGGTCAGAAAAGCTTCATAGTGTCTGCAAGTGTGTGCGCTATCACACCTACTATGTATTTTACCTTTGCAGATAATCAGACGCAACTAAAAAATACCCTCCAGCTGTTTCTGAAGGGTAATCTCTGTTACTATTCACAGAAGGACTGAATGCATCACAAGTAAAGCGGAGGATCTTTCCTTCGCTTTACTTGCTGTTATTCCGTTTTTGTTCTCATTGTTGGGATTTATGAAAGATCTCTGCGACCGTATAAGGATTTCCTGCACACAGACGATCCAGTGCGTGTATCTCGTTGATACCATTTCGGCGGCAGGTCTCTATGTATGTCCTGACCAATGCATAATTATCTGCGGCCTTCACTGACTCGAACTGTCCCGATATCTTCATGTGGGATTTGACTCCACGAAGTCCCCGCTCACTCAGATTGTTGGTCGTCGGTATTGTGAGATCTTCAACCCAGAGGAAATAATTCTTTCTGTATTTAACCAGTCTGTTCAACAGTGCCCGTTCAAAATCTGCGCCGTATTTTTTTGAAGCCGCCTTGTTTTCGGTCCATCCCTTTTCTATGCATTTATCTACTTTCTCGTAAAACGTCTTTTTATAAGCTTCGCTGAATGCTGTCTCGTCCCGCTCTTTTGCCTCCTTACGGTCCTTTATCGTAGAACTGATGAGGTCTTTAAGCTCTTTTGACCATTCATGTCCGGTATCATCTGTGTTCCTCTGGCAGTCACGCTCCAGATGCTGGATGCATTCGATATTTATAAAGAGGAACTTTGCATTGTAGTTCAGGGTATTATGATCATGCATCACCTTCGTCTGTTTTGTGAGCAGGGCAAGGACATTGTCTTCGTCTATGCTGGCCATGTCTTTATGCTCATGAGCCGTATAATAGGCAATGGTCTCGTCACCATAAAATCTCAGGCATGCTCTTTTTGTCAGAATGAAAATGACAGTATCATCCCAATATACAAGGCCCCTTCTGATAAGCTCCAGTTTAAGGTCATCTCTGAACTGTATCAGCTTTTTAGCTGACCGCGCCTGGACTTTCGCAATGTACCCTTCGCACGGCCTGAGCTCTCCGCCTGTTATACCGTTAAGGAACATGGCCACTTTATTTATCGGTGCATTTGCCGTGTTCATAAGAGAAAGGGCGAGTGCCTGTATCTTTGGCCCATACTGGCAGTCAGCCCTCAGGTTTGGCTCTATGCTGCATCTGACTGTCTCTCCACAGTCTGCACATTTATAAAGCCAGTATTTATGAAGGATCCTGTTTACATTTATGCTGATATCATACTCCCATTTTTCTTCATATCTGCCGGTATAGACCAGGTCTTCTGACCTGCATACAGGACAGACTGCTCCCTTATCAGTAGTGTGGTCAATGATCTCTGTTGCCTCTTTTTCTGAAGGCTTTTTCAGATCATGCTTTTCGTGTCCCGGTTGTCCTCCCTTTTTCTTTCCGCTGTTTTTCCTGCTGTTTGGATTATGCTTTTTCTTTCCCGGAAGTGTCATGCCTGTAGGAAGTCCGGTGTTTGTGCTGTCCCTTCCGAGCAGTGCTTCATCATGTGCCAGCCTGTTGGTGAGTTCCTGTATCACACAGTCCTTCTCGTGGATCTTCTCCTCGTATTCAAACCGCATCGAAGCCATGTCATCTCTGTATTTCTGCTGAAGCTCCATCACTTTATCTTCAAGACTGTATATCCTTTCGTCTTTGCGGCCGGCCTCTTTCTGGTGATCCTGCCATACCTCATAACACTCATCAGTCCAGATATCCCGGACTTTTACAGCCTGTATGCGGGCCTCAGCTAGCTCTTTTTTCAGTCTGTCGATCTCTTTTATATAGCCTGCCACGACCCTGTGATGATCCTGCTGGATCTTGATATACCTGGCTCCGGACTCAAACTCGTCTATGATGCGCTTCTGATCCTTTACCCTGCACTGCAGCAGCATGTATTCCTCAAACAGCTCATTTTTGCAAAGAGAAAAAGCCATCCGCTGTCTCCTTTACTGTTCCATGTCGCTTATCATCGCATCAACAGAATCTCTGAGATTTTTTAAACAGAAGCGGAGCTTTCTGTTCTCGTGCTCTAGCTGTTTTATCCTGGCTGCCTTCTCATCACAGTCTGCCTGCAGAAGTTCATACTTTTTCTTCAGACTGTCATCTGATCTTTTATTCCCGGACGAAGCGGCTGAGCCATCAGCCTTCTTCCTGCCTCTTTTCCCTGATGACGGGATAAGCTCACCTGTCTCCGGGTCTTCTATGCCAAGATATTTTCTCTTAGGCCTAGACTGCTTGAGTTCAGGATCGTAATAAGACGTTGATTCATAAAGAGATACCACGCCTGTTTTCTTGTTCGTGTACCGTACTATTGACATGATCGGGCTCCTTTCACTGGTTGCTTGGTACTATATATTGTACTACATACCAATAAATATGTCAATAGTTAAGTTGGTATGTATTTAATAAAGTACCAACAATATAAAAACAGAGTCATGCCAGGAATAGACATAACCCTGTTTTTCTGATATTTCTCAAGTTTGGATAAGCTCAGTCTGAGCCGATTTTGTTAATATGATTTACTGTGAATGGTAACTTGTCAGCAACTACCAGAACCATTATGCATACCTACAGCCAACTACAATCTCATTTGTAGTTTATGAATCCGATGTTTCTTACTCCATATCTCAGTGTATTATTCAGATACTGATCTATGCACTGCAGAGATATGTCGAAGTTCTTCTGAGCCATAGATTCGCAGCTATCCAGAT
>JAQXXU010000072.1 GCA_029226225.1 Lachnospiraceae bacterium
GCAAGCGGAGACAAGGCAGCAGCTGAGGCAGCTCTGAAGGTAGCTCAGACAGCTATCCCGAAGGCAGAGTCAAAGGGAATCCTGCATAAGAACAATGCAGCAAGAAAGGTATCCCGCCTGACAAAAGCTGTTAACGCTATGGACTAATGAATCATAAAAAGCCTGTCCGGTACCGTCATTCCGGACAGGCTTATTTTTGTTTAAAGAGTTTCATTCAAAAGAAGCTCTACCGCTATACTGTCTTCTATTCTCCCGCTTTTGAAATCCTCTTCATAGTCGGCAGCTTTTTTTAAAAGTCTTCTCAGTTCATCTTCTTTAAATCTCTTCTGGTAAGTCTCGAGTTTTCTGATAATGAAGTCATATGAGATACCGAGGTTTTTCTTTTTATCCGCAAATGAAACTCCGTCCCTGTTCATGAGCTTTAAGTCATACAGCTGCATCAGCTGTCTCTGGATAAGAGCCAGGATTCCCGGAGCTTTTTCATTCTGTCTGAGCATATCGTGATAGACATCAAATACCTTTGCCGCGTTTCTTTCGGATATCGCATCACTTAAAGCAAAGATCTTCGTCTCTGAGGCATTCGAACAGATAGCTTCTACATCAGATTTTTCTATCTGCTTCTTCTCCCAGCAGTAAGCTGAAAGCTTCTGATACTCAGCATCCATTAAGTCCATAGATGAGCCGCATCTCAAGTAAAACTCATTCCAGGCATCACGCCTCATCTGGATTCCGTCAGCACTAAGTCTTCCTCCTATCCATTTGAGCAGCTCATTCTGGTCACCTATCACGAATTCTTCAACTGTCCCGTTCTTCACGACAGCTTTGTAGAGCTTATCTCTCTTATCTACTTCACTTTCTACAAAGACTATGACAGTGGTCTCAGGTATGTCAGGTATATACTTTACGAGTCTGTCTTTTTCTTTTTTATTCCCTTTAAAGTAGCCACTCTCCTCTATAAGGATGACTCTCCTGTCCGCAAAAAACGGAAGTGTGTCACTGTCCGCGACAAGTGCCGGTACATTAAAGTTCTTCTCGGATAGATAGGTAAAATTCATATCTTTCCGGTCCGTAACACCGAGCGCTGTGAGAAGTTTTTCCCGGTTCTCCTTCAGCAGGTAGTGTTCTTTTCCGAAAAGCAGATATATGCGTTTGAAATTCTTCTGTTCTATCTCGCTGTCAATTGAGCGCATCCGAGGTGCCTCCTGAATCGGCGGCAAGCACCGTATCTATTCTGTTATCGTGGAAGTTTAAAAATTCTGTCACTGCGCACCATTTGTCAGCTATAGTGATAAGAATTCCTTCCTTCGTCTTTGGTCTCTCAGAAGTGACTGGCCACATGTGATTTGCGATCATATCAGCCTGAGTGTCATTTAAAGTGCCGCTCTCTTCGGCCGCCTTAAGTGATCTGATCGGATGCTCATGCGCAGTCCCCGAAGTCCCTTTGAATGACTTCCTGTCAAAAATCCCGACATCGTGCCAGAGGCTGGCTCTTACTATATCCCTTTCATTCATATGGAAAAACTTAGATAAAAAGAGCATCTTCTGTGCCACATGCACACTGTGATATCCTACTGTCGAAAAAATATGGTGTCTCTGCCCCACTATCCTTCGGAAATCATTAGAGCCGATAATGTCCCTTCCGTACTCTTCTATGATCTGATAATCCCTGTCTTTTCCTGTAAGCCCTTCGGCCTCAGCTGTATAGTCCATCTAAAAATACCTCCCAATCAGAACTCATTATATCACGCTTTTTTCTGTGGCGCTATATTTTTCTATTGCATTTTCATAAAAATCGGAGCATAATGTCAATATCTTTTCAGTACACAGCACATACATCAGATCTCAGTTGCTGTATCTATCAGAATGGGGGAGACATATATGTATAAACGTCCGGTTCTTATCATCGCAGTATCCATGCTTTCAGCAGTATTCACAGTACTGTACAATGATTTTTTCCTTATAGCTGTCCCATTCTGCCTCCTGCCATTTGCATTCTATAGGAGAAAAAAAATACACGCCGTCATCCTTTCAGTTATGATAGTCATATCTTTCGCTGCCGGGATTTTATCTGCCAGCATGAGACTTTCATCCTATACCGATGCCAGCAGACAGCTTCTCTCATCGAATATTCCCACCATATATGGCAGAGTCACTTCCAAAGACGTCACTGAAAACGGAATAAGGCATACTATAACACTCCACGGTCAGGGAACAAAAGTAACTGCTTTAATAGATAAATCCATCCCTCTTGGAACAGGTGTAAAGGTCAAAGGTGATATGGAAGCACCAGAATCTCTCAGAAACCCTGGCTGCTTTGACGAAAAATCATACTACAGAGCACTTTCGATCATCTGCCAGGTAAAAAATGCAGATATAGAGCCAGTCGCAGGCGGTGATCATTTCATGATCAGGCTGTATTACCATATAATGGAAATCCTCTGGTGCATTAAGTACCTGATGCAGGCTGTATTTACCGCTTCTCTTCCTGGCGAAGAAGGACCGCTCCTTGCATCTCTATGCATCGGAACTAAAAGCCTTTTAGATCCGGATGTGAAAGAAATGTTCCAGAATGCTGGGATCAGTCATATACTTGCGATATCCGGCCTTCATATATCTATAGTCGGGTCTGTGGTCTTTAAACTGTTTAAACGGATAGGCATAAGAGTCCGTGTCGCAGCTGTCATCTCATCGGTATTCGTATTTTTTTATGCCGTGTCGATCTCTGATTCTGTATCTGCCCGGAGAGCACTTATCATGTATCTGATCGTAATGGTGTCAGATATCATAGGAGATGGAACTGATACGATCACATCTCTGGCCTTTGTGTGTATATTTATCTGCTTGACTGATCCTCTGGCTGTCGGGCAGACCGCTTTTGCGCTCTCCTTTGCCGCAGTTTTTCTGCTCGCCATGACAGCTATCCCTGCTACTGAATGCTACCACGCATTCTGCGTACTCAGATGGGAGAACAGACATAAAGAAATAAAGGGAAACCGTTATAAACCAACAGCGATAAACGATCTCGTATCTTCGGTGATCTTTTCATTCTTTATCCAGTTATCAATGGCAGCTATCAGCGCAAAATTTTTCTATAATTTCCCACTGCTTTCCTGCCTGCTCAACGTAGTGATACTTCCTTTTCTTCCGTATGTACTCTGTATGGGACTTATCGGCGGTCTGGCAGGCATGGTATGTCCAGCTGCTGCAAAGGTCATCCTGTTCCCCAGTCATCTGATACTCTACTGGTATGAGCTATCATCCGGTTCTTATACACGCCTGCCATTTACTGATATGATAACAGGAGATATCTCTTTTGCAAAAACTATTGCCTGCCTGATCATGGTATACTTTGTATCACGTATTTTTAAACATGAAAGACAAAAGATGTTCATACGACGTTTCACCCGTATCCCATGGCAGAAAAACAATGTCTTTCCACCGTTTGGCTCCAGAAGGTCTTCTGCCGCTGTCTTTGCTCTGTCACTATCAGTTATCATACTTCTGGCTTTTCCATCGCATCACGATGAGACTGTAATGCTAGATGTCGGACAGGGCGATGGGCTTATGATAACGACAGCTGATGGAAAAACTTTTATGATAGATGGTGGCAGTACAACTAAATCTTCTATCGGGAAAAATGTAATCCTGCCCTCTCTTAAATACCGTGGCATGCATGCAGTCGAAGGATGGTTCATAACCCACCTGGATGAAGATCATGTGAGTGGCTTAAAGGAGCTTGTCGAAAAAAATTATTCTATAGGGAACGTCTGGCTTTCAAAGCATATAGAAAAAGATGAAAAGCTGGAACAGTTTCTTTTACTGTGTCAGGCGCACGATATAACGGTCTCTTACTTAGAAGGCGGCGATACTCTGAGCTGTAAGTATTTTACGATGGAAACTGTTTTTCCAGATAAGCATTCTGACTTTACCGGAGAAAACGAAAACAGTCTGGTCACTCTTATCACTATACAGCCTGATCCTGGACGGCAGATAAAGCTTATAGAAACTGGTGACATCGGTGAAGAACAGGAAAGATATATCCTATCGCATTATAAAAGGAAATTAAAAAAGAGTTCCCCAGAGGAAACTCTTATACTGAAGTCTGCCCATCATGGAAGCAATTACTCAAACTGTGATGAATGGCTCTCTGAACTGGATCCTGACCTTATTCTTATATCAGCAGGAAAAGGTAACCGTTACGGGCATCCTGGGCGTGATACAATGACTCGCATACATTCTCTGGGACTAAAGTCCCTTTGCACCATAGATACCGGACAGATCAGGATTCGAAACGGGAAAATATCAGTTCTTATTCAGAAATGACAAGGTTCAGATTCGGACTGTAGGTACTGTTATCATTATCGTCATTTACTACCTTTGCAGCATTACCTGATCCTATTATGATCTGGACTCTGTTTATCTGATCCAGTTCGCACAGGGAATCAACTATCGAATAGATCCGCAGGTTTTCAGATACATTACCTCCTGCATTATCAAGTGATGAGTCCAGATCTACATAGCAGATCCCATCGTTTACATTTACAGAGAGGACCTTTACAGAGGCAGGAAGTGTCACATCGGCATTTTTCGAATCAGGACTCTTTGCCAGCTGACTCATAACTGCCTGAGCTATCGGCACGTTTTCATTTATATGCGCTTCTCTCGATTCCTTTATCAGTCCACTTCCATCAAGAGCCGGACAGTAAAGCGTCAGTGAAACGGATCTGGTAGCATCCTGCTCGAAATCGAAATCGTCAACGAACGAATCAGCTGTCATAGCTCCGATCGCATTTCCAGCGCTGTCGAGAAGAGATTCGTTTACTATACGAAAAGTCACGCTATTTACTTCAGGAAGCTGGACTAATGTCTTTACCACAGCTGCGCGCAGAAGCGCCTCCTGCACCTTGGAAATGGTCTCATAGTCACGGGAGAAAGAGATCACAAGCTGTTTTCCTTTCAATGTAAAGCTTCTGATAATCACTTCTTTTGGGATCGGATTCGTGTAGTCTTTATCTGATTTTGACGTTGACAGCTCGCGCAGCAGAAAACTGATCTTTTTGCGGGCGGAACTGCCCTCAGGCCTCTCAGAGACAGGGTATAATGAAGTCTTAAGCTGATTTAAGTAGTACACTTTTATGCTGCCTTTACCTGCAGACTTTTTATTATCTGCTCTACAGGACACAAGTGAAAGCATGAGCATAACCGACAGCAGTAAAAAAAATGACTTACGGATTATTTTTTTCATGACTGCTCCTTTATGTATATAAGCGGGATCCTGACATCAAAGGTAGTACCCTCTCCAAGCACTGAGTGAACTTTTATCTCGCCATGATGCATATCTATGGCATTCTTTGTGATAGAAAGGCCAAGTCCTGTACCGCCGATCTCTCTTGAATGTGACTTGTCCGCTCTGTAGAATCTCTCGAAGATCCTGTCCACCGAATCAGGCGGAATTCCCATTCCGTTATCCTCTACACTGATATAAAAATACTGATGATCAGCGTTAAGCGTCACATGGACATATCCGCCCTCTTTGTTATACTTGATACCATTTTCTATCAGATTCATGATTCCAAGTGAAAGTTTTACCTCGTCGATTTCTGCTGTCACAGGCCTGAAGCTTTCGAGAACGAGCTCTACCTTCTGCTTTTCGGCGATAGGACCCAGACGCTTAAGTAGAGACTCGAGCATCTCATTGATATTTTTCGACTCGATATTCATCGTAGCTCCGGACTTATCCATTCTGACGAGCGAGAGAAGATCATTTATGATCTTTGTCTCACGGTCTATCTCATGCGTTATATCATGCATGAAATCCTGATAGAGTTCTACCGGGGCTCCTTCTTCCATGGAGTTCAGGGAATCAGCCAGGACTTTCATAGATGTCAGCGGAGTCTTAAGCTCATGGGACACATTTGATACGAATTCCTGTCTGGATTCATCGATGTCTCGCATTTTCTGCATGACATCATTGAAATTAGCCGAGATTTCTTCAGTCTCCGTGTAATTATCCACTTTGACTTCATTATGCGTATCCTGCGAGTTTAAGATAAGCCCAGCCAGTTTTTCAAAAGGCTTTGTGAAACGGTCTGAGAAGTACACTGCGATCAAGGCGATAACAACTACCAGAACCAGCAGGATATAGGTGTACAGGTTCCTGTAAAAAGTGATGTTCTGCTCTATCGCATCTGTGGATTTCGTGATCAGTATAACACCTTCGATGGTATTTGATCTGTCCGAAGCTGTGATAGGAACAGTCAGGATAAGACAGTGGCTCACATCATCATACACACTTGTCCTCTCTCCCTTAAGACCCAAAATAGCATTTTCCCAGACGAAGGTCTTTCCGTCACTCAGGTCATAGGTATCCTTTACCACTCTTAAGGTCTTATCGATTATGATGATACGGCCCGAATAGATATTGCCGAGAGCCTTCAGCTGCGTATTTATCACATCGATGTCAGTATCCTTCAGGTATCCGGTGGATATGATCTGATCGTTTAAAAGCTGGGCCTGGCTTGTCATGGAAACTGTGTCATTGTCTAAAGCCCTGCTCTGATAGAAGGACAAGAAAATGCCCCCGATCGCACAACCAGGGACAAATCCTATGATAATAAAGGCCAGCAGCAGTACGGTCTTTAAACTATGCATTTTTTTAAAAAAAGAAAACCGGTGCTTCATCTGCCTCTTCCATCACTTCTGGTAAAAATAACCCATGCCCCACTTGGTATGGATGTACCGTGGTTCACTAGGGTTTGGCTCAATCTTCTCCCTGAGACGTCTGATATGCACATCTACTGTCCTGGCATCACCAGGGAAATCAGCTCCCCATACTTCTTTTAGCAGAGCGTCACGGCTGTAGACCTTGCCAGGATGATTTACGAGAAGAAGCATCATCTCGAACTCCTTCGTAGTCAGGTTGTACTCCTTATCCTTTATAAATATCCTGCGGCTGGCCGTATCAATACGGATGTCCCCACTTTCTATCGTGTCGGAATCCGGCTTCTCTTCAGGCTTTGAACGACGCAGCACGGCTTTTATCCTGGCTTTTACCTCAAGTATATTAAAAGGTTTTGTGATGTAGTCATCAGCTCCATACTCGAGACCCATGATCTTATCCATGTCATCGCCCTTGGCTGTAAGCATCATGATAGGTACATCTGACTTCTCCCTGATACGCTGACAGACTTCATAACCATCGAGTTTTGGAAGCATCAGGTCTAAAAGTATCATGTCATAATCTGACGACAGGGCTTTCTCTACAGCCTCCTCGCCATCATAAGCTGTATCTACTTCCATTCCATCCTGCTCAAGTGCGAACTTAATTCCCTTTACGATGATCTTCTCATCATCAACTACCAGAACTCGTGCCATAGTCTTCCTTTAAACCGTTATCTTATCCTTTATCTTCTGATACGTGGCATCACCTATGCCGCTTACTTTCGTGATGTCTTCTGTCTTCCTAAATGGGCCATGCTCCTCCCTGTAAGCGATGATGGCCTCCGCCTTTGAAGGTCCTATGCCGCTAATCGTAGTAAGCTGGGATGGATCAGCCCGGTTTATATCTACCTTTCCATTCTCTGAAGAAGCTTCTGTAACAGATGCAGCAGTATCTCCCGCTTTATCTCTGTCTTTTAAGTCTTTCTTCGTAAGAATCGTAATCTTCTGCCCGTCAGTAAGAAGCTCAGCCTGGTTTATCTCAGATGAAGCTGCGTCCTTTTTCAGGCCTCCAGCTTTTTCTATCAGGGTAAAAACTCTCGAATCCGCGGAAAGTTTATAGACTCCTGGATTTACTACCGCTCCCTCTATCTGGACATAGATCTCATCAACAGTTTCTTTTTCTTCTGTATCCGATTCTTTTTTCTCCGGTTCAGACTCTCTTGCAGCTGTGGTTTTCTCCAGATATGAGGTCTCTCCACAACCGGTTAATGATATAGAAAAAAGAAGGAGCAACAGAATAAATACTCTCTTCATATGTATCTCCTCGGAGGAGATATCTGCACTGTACCTTCTATTCTATAGGAAACCCTGATTTTTTACAAGAAAAAACTTTACTGAAATTCGTCTAATACTTCTGACAGTTTCTTATTCATTTCGTCAAAACCGTTCTTTTCCATGATAAGTGGAGGAAGGAACCGGATAAGGTTTCCCTCAGCTGAAAGAAGAACAAGACCATTATTTAAAGCTTTGTTCAATATCTGACCTACAGGGATTTTTTCATCGATGATAAGTCCCTGCATGAAGCCCAAACCACGGTGTCCCTTTACAAATGGATACTTAGCCACAAATCCATCAAGGATCTTCTCAAAATAAGGTGTCAGCGCACTTACATGTTCAGGCAGATGCCTTCCCTCGATGATATCTATCGACTTATTTACCGCTGTAAGTACCAGCGGGTTTCCTCCATAGGTGCTTCCATGGTCTCCCGGTTCAAGAGAATCGGCTGCGACTTTTTCTGTGACAAGGAATGCACCGACTGGGACACCGCCGCCTAAAGCCTTGGCAGTAGTCAGGATATCAGGCTTTACTCCGTACTGCTCAAATGCATATGTCGTACCGGTCCGGCCCATTCCACACTGAATCTCATCGATTATAAGGAGCAGGTCATTTTCATCACATAGTTCTCTTAAGCCCTGCATGAACTCCCTGGTAGCCGGCGTGACACCGCCTTCACCCTGCACAGTCTCTGTGATTATCGCGCAGGTGTTTTTATTTACGAGCTTCCTTACACTGTCCAGATCATTAAAATCTGCAAACTCAGCTCCATCCATCAGCGGGTAGAAAGGCTCCCTGTAATGATCTGTTCCAGTGACAGACACAGCCCCTACTGTCCTTCCATGAAAGCTATGGTTCATCGCGATTATCTCACAGCTTCCCTTTCCGCGTCTCTTATAGGCGTACTTCTTTGCAGTCTTTAGCGCACCCTCTATCGCCTCAGCACCTGAGTTCGTAAAAAACACCCTATCCATCCCACTGATCTGGCAGATTTTCTCTGATGCCGGAAGGAGAGGCTCATGGTAGAAGAGATTTGACGTGTGGATTATCTTATCGATCTGTGATTTCAGGGCGTCGCTGTATTCTTTATCTCCATACCCGAAGGCCATGACACCTATACCACTGCCGAAATCCAGGTATTTTTTACCCTCATTATCATAGAGATATACACCCTCGCCTCTTTCAAAAATAACTGGAAAACGGTTATATACATGGATCAGATGCTTATCGGCATCACTCATAAAATCATTTTTGTTCATCGAATCTTTCCTCATTATCTGATAAAATAGCTGTTCCAATTCCCTTATTTGTAAAAATCTCAAGCAGCAGGCAGTGCTCTATCCGTCCATCCAGGATATGTACCCTATGGACTCCATTGTCTATCGCGCTGATGCAGCTCTTTACCTTTGGAAGCATTCCGCCTTCGATAGTCCCGTCCTCGATCAGCTCCTTTGCCTCTGATACTGAAAGCTCTGATATAAGCGATGAAGGGTCGTCCTTATCCTTCAGGACTCCCGGAGTATCTGAAAGGAAAGCCAGCTTGTCAGCTTCAAGTGCCTCGGCTATAGCTGTTGCTGCATCGTCAGCGTTTATGTTGTACGTGTTATAGTCCTCGTCCATTCCGATAGGGCAGACTATAGGAAGAAAATCCCTGTCAAGCAGATCATAGAGAATCTTCGGATTTACTTTTTTTACATCTCCGACAAATCCTATGTCCTTACCATCTGAATACTTTTTCTCTACTGTTAAGAGATTTCCGTCTTTTCCGCTAATACCACAGGCTGAGACGCCAAGCTTTTCTACCATAGTAACAAGCGACTTGTTTACCCGGTTTAAGACCATTTCCGCTATATCCATGGTCTGCTGGTCGGTAACACGCAGACCATTTACGAACTTCGGCTCGCCTCCGTCCTTTCTGACCCATTCTGAGATTTCTTTTCCTCCGCCGTGGACTATGATAGGTTTGAAGCCTACGAGCTTTAAAAGTGTCACATCCTTTATGACCTGCTGCTTCAGTTCTTCGTCCAGCATAGCAGAACCACCGTACTTTATGACTATTATCTTCCTGTTAAATCTCTGGATGTATGGCAGAGCCTCGATAAGGACCTCGGCCTTTTTCATGACTGTCTGCATCTCTTCTTTTCGCATTATCATAATATCAGCTCCTGTAATCAGCGTTTATCTTCACATAATCGTAGGTCAGGTCGCAGCCCCAGGCTGTGGCTTCCTCTGTTCCCTGCTTCATGTCACAGATGCAGGTAACTTTCTCAGATGAAAGCACCTTTGTGGCCTCGTCCTCACTGTAGTCGGTGGCGACTCCGTCTTTTACTAAAACTATCTGTCCGTTCTCGCTTTCTACCGTGATATCCACCTTCTGCGGATCAAACTGCGCTCCTGAGTAACCTAACGCACAGAGGATCCTGCCCCAGTTTGCATCATGTCCGAAGATAGCTGCCTTTGTCAGATTCGAAGTGATGACTGACTTGGCGAAGGTCTTGGCCTCTGCCTTGTCCCTGCAGTGAATAGCTTTTGCTTCAAAAAGTGCCGTTGCCCCTTCTCCGTCTCCTGCCATCTTCATAGCGATGTCACGCGCCACATAGAAAAGTCCATCTTTAAATGCTTTGAAATCATCGTTTTCTTCGACTATCTTTTCATTTTCAGCTTCTCCGTTTGCGAGCACTACACAGGTATCATTTGTAGAAGTATCACCGTCTACTGAGATCATGTTGAAAGTGTCACAGACTACAGATGAAAGCGCCTCCTGAAGAAGCTCTTTTTTTATATCGCAGTCAGTTGTGATAAAACAGAGCATCGTGCACATATCCGGATGTATCATCCCGCTGCCCTTTGCCATGGCTCCAATCGTAACAGTAGTTCCATCACTTAGCGGAACTTTTACCGCACACTGCTTCGGCTTAGTGTCTGTCGTCATTATTGCCTTAGCTGCTTTAAGCCCTGCCTCTTCGCTCTCGTCGAGTTTTCCGGCAAGTGCTTTTATACCTGCCTTTACCTTTTCTATAGGAAGCTGCATTCCAATAACTCCGGTTGATGCAACCAGAGTCGAATCTTCTCCTAAGTGAAGCGTCTCTTCAGCCGTTTTCGCAGTTTCATTACAATAGTAATATCCCTCTTCCCCTGTGCATGCATTTGCTATTCCAGCATTAATCACAACAGAGTGTATGCTCTCTGACTCTTCTATTATTTTTTTATCGAAGAGGACTGGAGCTGCCTTTACCACATTCCTTGTAAAAGTGCCGGCTGCCACACACGGGGTAACAGATACTATCATCGCCATGTCGTCTCTTCCGGTGTACTTTATGCCTGCCGCTGTATTTGCCGCCTTAAAGCCTTTCGGCGCTGTAACGCCGCCTTTTATCACTTCCATTGGTGCCTCCTATTTATTAAAGTTCGTGATATTTTTCTCATTCAGATAAAAATCATATACATTAAAATCCACCCGCTCTTTCCAGCCTTCACCCTGCCAGAAGCTGTTTCCGACCGAGTTATCCTTAAAAGCCACAAGTGAAATTTTATTCACTTTTGCTTCGTGAAGCTTTTTCATGCACCAGACTGTCATGGACTTACCGATCCCTTCACGCCTTCGGTCTTCTCTTACACAGACATGGTAAAAGCAGGCTGTCCTGCCATCATGTCCGCAGAGGATGCTCCCAATGATCTCTCCATCATCTTCTGCCACTACTGAGAAACCTGGATTTCTGTTAAGGAAAGCCTCAATCCCTTCTCTCGAATCATCGATGCTCCTTATCCCGAAACCGTGGATTGACATCCACAGCGCATGCACTTTATCAAAATCTTCTATAGTCATTTCTCTAAGTATCATATAAGCCTCACTTATATATAATAGCACAACTATCTTTAAATGTTACGCGCTTTTCACATGTGCATAATAATACAACAGTATGTGTGAAAATTCAAGACATAATTTGTTTATTTATGCATTTTGTTCTGATAAATTTGTATAAATTTACACTTGAAGTCTGTCGTGTCATAGTGTAATATAATGTCGTTGGTAATTTTTTCAAGAAAGGATACAAAATGGCAAAAGATAAGGTAGTACTCGCCTATTCGGGCGGACTTGACACCACGGCTATCATTCCATGGCTCAAGGAAAATTATGGATACGATGTGATCTGCTGCTGTGTTGACTGCGGACAGGAGGAGGAGCTCGACGGACTTGAGGAGCGCGCAAAGCTCTCAGGTGCCAGCAAGCTTTATATAGAAGACATCACTGATGACTTCGCTGAAAACTACATCATGCCGTGTGTAATGGCTGATGCGGTTTATGAGGATAAGTATCTCTTGGGTACTTCAATGGCAAGACCTGGCATAGCGAAGAAGCTCGTCGAGGTAGCCAGAAAAGAAAATGCCGTAGCCATCTGCCACGGTGCTACTGGTAAAGGAAATGACCAGATCAGATTTGAGCTTTCTATCAAAGCATTAGCTCCTGATATAAAAATCATCGCTCCTTGGCGTGATGACAAGTGGAAGCTTCAGTCCCGTCAGGACGAGATTGACTACGCTAAGGCACATGGAATCAATCTTCCATTCTCAGTTGACCAGTCATACTCACGTGACAGAAATCTCTGGCACATAAGCCACGAGGGTCTTGAGCTCGAGGATCCTTCGAATGAGCCGAACTACGATCATCTGCTCGTTCTTTCAAACACTCCTCAGAAGGCTCCTGACGAGGGCGAGTTCGTTACTATGACTTTCGAGTCAGGTGTTCCTACTTCTGTTAATGGAAAGAAAATGAAAGTCGCTGATATCATCCGTGAGCTCAACCGTCTCGGCGGAAAGCACGGCATCGGCATCATCGATATCGTAGAGAATCGTGTAGTCGGCATGAAGAGCCGCGGCGTCTATGAGACTCCTGGTGGAACCATTCTCTGCGAGGCTCATAAGCAGCTCGAGGAGCTTACCCTCGACAGAGATACCATGGACTTCAAAAAGGACGTGGCTAACCGCATGGCTCAGCTAGTCTACGAAGGAAAGTGGTACACTCCTACTATGGATGGTCTCATCGCATTCACAAAGACTGTTCAGAAACCTGTTACCGGAGAAGTACGTTTCCAGCTCTACAAAGGAAATATCATCAGAGCTGGCTCCACTTCACCATACTCTCTGTATAACGAATCCCTCGCCAGCTTCACGACAGGTGACCTCTATGATCACCACGACGCACAGGGATTCATCACCCTTTTCGGTCTTCCGATGAAAGTCAGAGCCATGAAGATGCAGGAAGTAGAAGAAAACGAGAAATCAAATAACCAGTAATAGTTATCTGGAAAATCGAGTAGGAGGGAGTGATTAGCTCCCGTCCTCTCACACCACCGTGCGTACCGTTCGGTACACGGCGGTTTCAACATTTAACGTGCACGGACTGGTATGCTGAGGTTAAATCATAAAAGCCCCAGTGTATCAGTCTTT
>JAQXXU010000073.1 GCA_029226225.1 Lachnospiraceae bacterium
CGCGTGACCCGGCAGGAGACGTGGATCCGGTAGAGTATTTCCTGTTCACATCACACAGAGGTCACTGTGAATACTATGCTTCGGCAGCTGCCCTGCTATACAGGCTGTACGGAATTCCGGCCAGGTATGCCAGTGGATACCGTGTGTCACCTTCTGATTTTAAAAATACAGGGAAAGACGGATTTACAGCGAAAGTATCTGATAAAAAGGCCCATGCCTGGGTTGAAATCTACTATCCGTCTACAGGGTGGATACCTGTCGAAATGACACCGGCGGAGCTTCCACTGAATGCGCCGGATGATGTGACGGGATACCCTACAGATCCTGATATCACGATATGGCCAGGCTTTACCGAAGGCGATCTGATGGCCATTCAGGAAAAAAATGGCTGGACAGGACGTATGTTTCAAGAAGGTACAGAGACAAATCAGGCAGAATCAGAAAAAAAATCATCGGAGGAGACAGATACATCCCAGGTCTCAGAACATGCTCAGGCGTCAGCCGATGCATCCGATAAGGCGCAGTCAGCTAAAGAAGACGATCAGAATGTCTTTTTGGATTTTGTCGAGGAACACAGAGCTCAGACAGTTATATTTTTAATAGTTATAATTCTAATAATTAGTATTCTAACAGTTAGAATTATAACTGAATACCGATTCAGGCATGGAGGGCTTACTGCGATAGCTGACAGTACTGACAGACTTATTACAAAAAGCAGGGACTTTGCTATCCCACTGGATAAAGAGACCGCAGATGAGCTTACAGCATTCTTCAGACTGACAGACAAGGTCAGATACGGCGGATATGAAGGTACAGAGGAGGAAACGGAGAAAGCATATGCGATATATGAAAAACTGAGACAGATAGTAAAGGAAGGAGCTAAGAAAAATGAACTGTTACATAGTGGAAACGGAAGGCGAAGATTACAGAGAAGTAGAAGGAGCTGATTTTCTAAAGCGTGGAGATGTGGTATATATCTATCATCATAATGAGTCGGGGATGTTACCGAAACTATGCTTTGAGATACTGAAGAGAACTGAGGCTGAAGTATTTTTCTATGATAATGACAGATACTCGACAGCAATAGAAGAAAAAATCAGTGAGCTCCTGACAGAATCGGCTGAGGCAAAGGTCATATATATAGGAAAAAGAAGGCAGTATGATCATATTAGAAGCTATGAGACAATAATTGAAGCGCTGTATGCTGACTGCATACCAGTAAATAAAACTAAAGAAAAATTATCAGACCTTGAGGCTGAACTCAGGAAGAAGGATTCTATTTACCGGATCGCGAAAAAACTTTCGCTGAATATCGGTAAATTTATTGAAGTGTTTACAGCAAATGAGCATGATAAGAGGAAGCTGTACCAGGAATTGCTTCATGAATTCGGCAACAAAACCGGTCTTGCCGCGTATCAACAGATGAGAGTAGATGAGATAGGCCCATTCCGTAAGCCTGAAAAAGAACCTGAAATCCATGAGCCGATCATCTACAGCGACATAACTCTTGATGATCACAAAAAACGGGTCGAAGAGGCAAAGAAAAAATATGCCTGGACCAGTCAGGACTTTACACCTTTCTGGAACCAGGGAAGCATTTATGAAGAG
The DNA here is from genome assembly GCA_029226225.1 of Lachnospiraceae bacterium. GTDB lineage: Bacteria > Bacillota > Clostridia > Lachnospirales > Lachnospiraceae > Weimeria. The sequence continues at coordinate 1,609 of JAQXXU010000073.1, forward strand.
GATGAAGATGAATTTTTTTAAAATGTGTATTTCTTGACTTTCAATTACATTAAGCTTATACTATTTGAGCACTATTGGCACTAAATGGGCATTTTTTATATAAAGAAAGGACGTTGTCATGGAAGAAAAAAAGAATCTGATGACCAAAGAGGGCTTGAAAAAACTGGAGGATGAGCTGCAGGATTTAAAGCTTGTACAGCGTCCGGCCATCGCGAAGAAAATCGGTGAGGCCAGAGAACAGGGAGACCTTTCAGAGAACGCCGAGTATGATGCTGCTAAGGATGAGCAGGGAAAAATAGAGGATCGTATCGTTGAGATCGAGGAGATCTTAAAGCATGCAGTTGTTGCTGATGACGATGACGGTTCAGGAAAGATAAATATCGGATATACGGTGAAGCTTCTGGATGTGGAGCTTGGCGAGGAAGAAGAATTTGATATCGTAGGTTCTAATGAGGTTGATATCCTGAATGGAAGGATGTCAAACGAGTCTCCGGTTGGTGCTGCTGTCATAGGTCATGAGCCGGGAGAAACTGTTACTGTAGAGACAGAGGCAGGCAGTTTCCAGTATAAGATTCTTGACGCGCACAGAACGAATAACTGATCGGAATTTTTGAAAGGAATAAAATGCCAGCAAAGAATAATTCACAGGATAATAATCAGCTTTTACAGGTACGCAGGGACAAACTGAAGGAGCTTCAGGCAGCAGGCCGTGATCCGTTTAAGATCACAAAGTATGATCAGACACATCACACTTCAGATATCAGAGAGCATTTCGACGAGCTTGAGTTCATACCGCCTGTAGATGAGGACGGCAAAAATAAAGTAGTCCCGCTCGATGAGATCCCGAAGGAAAAAGTGGTTTCAATCGCTGGACGTATGATGTTCAAGCGTGTCATGGGAAAAGCTTCTTTCGCAAATATCCGCGACCTGAAGGGCGATATCCAGATCTATGTGACGAGAAATGATCTCGGAGATGACGAGTACGCTTACTTCAAAAAATACGATGTGGGCGACATCATCGGTGTAAAGGGATTTGTATTCAAAACAAAGACAGGAGAGATCTCAGTCCATGCGAAGGAAGTCACACTTCTTTCGAAGAGTCTCCAGATCCTTCCAGAGAAATTCCATGGACTTACAGATACTGATATCAGATATCGTCAGAGATACCTCGATCTGATCATGAATCCTGAAGTAAAGGAGACTTTTGTCAAGAGAAGCCAGATAATCGCAGAGATCAGAAACTTCCTGGCAAAGAGAAACTTCATGGAAGTCGAGACTCCTATGCTCGTACATAACGCAGGAGGCGCAGCAGCCAGACCTTTCGAGACTCATTATAATTCACTTGATGAGGATGTGAAGCTGCGTATTTCCCTGGAGCTTTATCTTAAGAGACTCATTGTCGGTGGTCTTGAGAGGGTATACGAGATTGGCCGTGTATTCAGGAACGAGGGTGTAGACACCAAGCATAATCCTGAGTTCACACTTATGGAGCTCTATCAGGCATACACAGACTACAACGGAATGATGGAACTCACAGAGAGCATGTTCCGTGACCTCGCAGAGAAGGTCTGCGGCGGCACAAAGATCTATTATGGAAATAAAGAAGACGGAACCGGCCATGAGATCGATCTCGGCAAGCCGTTCAGAAGACTCACAATGGTTGAGGCTATAAAGGAGCAGACCGGAATCGACTTTGATGCTGTTTCATCTGATGAGGAAGCAAAGAAGATCGCCGATGAGCATCATATCGCATACGAAGACCGCCACAAGAAGGGCGATATAGTAAATCTTTTCTTCGATGAATACTGCGAGGATAAGATGATACAGCCTACATTCATCATGGATCATCCGATCGAGATTTCACCTCTGACAAAGAAGAAGCCAGACGACCCGACCAAGGTAGAGAGATTCGAGCTCTATATCAACGGCTGGGAGATGTGCAACGCCTACTCAGAGCTGAACGATCCTATCGATCAGAGAGAGCGTTTTGCAGAGCAGGACAAGCTTGCAGCAGCAGGCGACGAAGAAGCAAATCATACAGACGAGGACTTCCTGAATGCAATGGAAGTGGGTATGCCACCTACAGGAGGTATTGGCTACGGAATCGACAGGTTGTGTATGCTGCTCACGAACAGCGAGGCCATAAGAGATGTAATCCTCTTCCCGACACTAAAAACCATAGATTCGACGGGCAAAGAAAACCATGACGGAAATTCATCATCAGAAAGTAAGGAAAATCCTTTCTTTACACCTAATGACAAGATAGATTTTTCAGGTGTGAAGGTCGAAGATTTCCTTAAGGATGAAGTGGACTTCGATACGTTCTGCAAGAGCGATTTCAGAGCCGTAAAGGTAAAGGATTGTGTTGCAGTACCGAAGTCAAAGAAGCTTCTTCAGTTCACATTAGATGACGGTACAGGCGCTGAAAGGACGATTTTAAGCGGTATTCACAAGTGGTACGAACCGGAAGACCTGATCGGAAAGACACTTGTTGCGATAGTAAATCTTCC
>JAQXXU010000074.1 GCA_029226225.1 Lachnospiraceae bacterium
GGGAATGTTCGCACCGAAGAACCGTGGAAAAAAGATAGAAAAGACTGATGAGGGAATTCCGGTTTCAGAGAGCCTTCTTACTAAAGGATATGTAGCAGATGACGAGATCACCAGATTCCCTGGATTCAGAAAACAGGTCAAGGTACATCCGGTCATCGAGTGTACTCAGAATATCCCTTGTAATCCTTGTCAGGATGCCTGCAAGAAGGGATGCATTTCGATCGGAGATAACATCACTTCACTTCCTATTTCAGTCGAAGGCAGTGAGTGTATCAACTGCGGTATGTGCGTAGCCAGCTGTTCAGGACAGGCTATTTTCCTTGTAGCAGAAGATACAGAGCCTGGCTACGGAGAAGTGACTATCCCTTATGAATTTTTACCATTACCAGAAAAAGGGGACAAAGGATACGGACTTTCAAGAAGCGGTCAGAAGCTCTGTGATGTAGAGATAACCAATGTCCGCACATCGAAGGCATTTGACGGAACAAATCTCGTAACGATGAAAGTTCCGATGGAATATATCGACAAAGCAAGATTCTATAAGGCACAGGAGGTTTGAATATGTTAGATATCGAAGAAAAATTAAAAGAGATCGGCCCTTACGTGCCTGAAGATGATGATGACTTATTAGTCTGCCGCTGTGAGGAAGTCACAAAGGGAGAGATCAGAAAGGCTCTGCATGAGGGAATCACGACTATAGAAGAACTCAGAAGACTCCTCCGCTGCGGAATGGGACTCTGCCAGGGACAGACTTGCGGAACCCTGACGAGAAGGCTTGTAGCTAAGGAGCTTAAATTAAAGCCGAATGACGTAACTCTCGCCACAGCCCGTACACCGATGAGACCGGTGGATATGGGAATCGGCGGAAACGACAGAGGCCTTGAAAAGGATGCAGAGATCGGAGGTTTACGATGAAGACTACAGCAGACGTTATCATAATCGGCGGCGGCATCGTAGGCTGCGCCAGTGCTTATTATCTGAAGAAAAAAGGTGTAAAGGATATAATCGTTCTTGAAGGAAGTCCGTCGATAGGACATGGCGCTTCGAGCCGTAACGGCGGTGGTGTCCGTCAGTCAGGTCGTGATCCAAGAGAACTCGGGCTTGCTATGACAGCTGTCCAGAAATTCTGGCCGACACTATCTGAGGAGCTCGGACGTGACGTCGAGTACACCCAGAAAGGAAACCTTCGTTTAGGAAAGACAGAGGCTCATATAAAAAAGCTAACAGCACTTAAAGAGAGCTGTGAAGCCGGCGGTCTGAAGCTCGATATGATATCGGGTGATGAAGTAAGAAAAATAGCTCCGTGTATGTCAGAGGATGTCATCGGTGCCAGCTTCTGCCCGACCGACGGACACGCAAACCCGCTTGTCGCTACTCTTGCGTACTATATGAAGGACTTGGAGCTCGGCGTCAGATTTTTCACAGAAGCCTTTGTGGACCATCTGGAAAAAGTACATGATAAAGTAAGAAAAGTAATCTTAAAGGATGGCACCGTATTCGAAGCAGGCGATGTGATCCTTGCTGCAGGATATGATTCGAGAAGGATCATGAACAGTGTAGGACTCGACGTACCGATGACATCGCTTGTCGACTGCGCACTGGTTACGGAGATGGAGCCTGAGATGTTCCCTCAGATGCTTGGGACAGCAGCTGCTGATTTTTACGGACATCAGACAAGACACGGCTCATTCGTATTCGGAGCTGAGTCAGGACTTGAGGAATATATGGAAATAAAGGATCCTAACGATCAGAGACAGCAGAATGCAGCTACACTTGGAGCCTCATGCAGAGCTATCGAGAGCTGGATCCCGGCACTTGCAAAGGCAAAGATAGTACGCAGCTGGACAGGAATCCTCGACTGTACTAAAGACGGTGTCTGTGTACTTGGCAGGCCAAAGGAAGCAGACGGCCTGATCCTCGCCTGCGGCTTCAACGGCCACGGTTTCGGAACTGCTCCGGCAGTCGGCTACATCATGGCCCAGACAGTAGTCGGAGAAAAGCCGATTACCGATATTGAGCCACTCAGATACGAGAGATTCTATGAGATCTGAGAATATATTTTTCTTATAAAGATATCCCCTTCAGAATCGACTGAAGGGGTATTTTTTAGTTGCGTCTGATAAGCTATAAATGTAAAATATAAAGTATCGGAGGAATGATCATGTCTGTTTATGATACACTGGAAGAGGCAAAGGAGAGAGCGAAAACGGACAAGGCGTTCTGTAAAGAGCTGCTTGATACCAGAGGACAAGACGGTGGGCTGTCACAGTTCTGCCGGATACTTAACCGCGAGGGCTATGAGATATCGGCTATCGATCTCGTAAACGCAGGAGAGGAGAGCTATGCAGCCATGCGCCGCAGCACAAACGGAGGAGGGGAGAATTCACCGCTCTTAGCTGGTGAAGACGATCTGTATGAGATGTTCCTCGTAGAGATAGAGGATTATCTGAAATAAATTTTTTTAGGAGGTTATAACTGTGAAGGTAGGGATTTTGGGAACAGGCGCTATAGCGCACACACTAGCAGACACTATGAGACAGATGCCGGAGATCGAAATGGCGGCCTGTGCTTCGAGAACTAAGGAGCATGCAGAGGCCTTTGCGAATGAGTATGGCATTAAAAAGGCCTATGGCTCATATGAGGAGCTGGCAGCTGATGATTCGCTTGATCTCGTATATGTGGCAACGCCGCATTCGAGGCATTTCGAGGATATGAAGCTTCTGATAGAGCACGGCAGGAATGTCCTCTGCGAGAAATCATTTACGATAAACCAGAAGGAGGCTGAGGCCATACAGCAGCTCGCTTCTGAGAAAAATGTCTACGTGGCCGAAGCTATCTGGACCAGATACATGCCTTCGAGACAGATCATAAATGACGCGATAAGCGACGGAACTATCGGAAAAGTCCATATGCTTACGGCGAATCTGTCTTATGCCATGGAGACCAAGAAGCGCATCATGGATCCGGAGCTGGCAGGTGGAGCTTTGCTCGATGTCGGGGTGTACGGACTGAATTTTGCAGCCATGCATTTCGGACTGGATGATATAGATAACATAGACTCATCAGTTTCGATGACAAAGACCGGAGTGGATGGAAATGAAGCCATAGCCATCCACTATAAGGATGGGCGTATGGCAGTCCTGACACACGGTGTATTCGGAAGAAGCGACAGGCACGGCATTTTTTACGGGGAGAAAGGCTACATAGTCGTAGATAATATCAATGATCCGACCTCAGTCCAGGCCTTCGATGATAATGATAAACTGATAAAAGTATATCCGATACCTGACCAGATATCCGGCTATGAATACGAGCTTCGTGAGGCCGCTCAGCTGATCTCAGAAGGCAAAAAGGAAAGTACATCAATGCCGATGTCAGAGACCATCCGCATGATGGAAGTCATGGATGCACTCCGCGCCCAGTGGGGTATGGTCTATCCTAAAGAGAAATAGGACAGCTGTCATTTTTTCCGGACCATCGCGATCTCAGTAGCTGTCGTATCACCTATGCCTGAAAGCTCGTTAGTCTTTATCAGAAGGAATAAAAGATTTAATGGAGATTTTATGCATATTGAAATAAATGGGGAAAAGGTAGAATACACTATAACCCGAAGGAGAGGGATGAAGTCCATAAGGATCCGTCTCGGTGAGGATGGAACTCTACGCGTGTCAGCTCCCTACGGTGTATCGAAAACATATGTCGAGGATCTGATCAGAAAAAATATCGGATCATTAGAACAGGGAAAGAGGCAGACCGATGAGGCTCATAAGAAGTGGGAAGCCTTTGTTCAGGAAGGACTTATTGGCGTTCCGGACTGGACTATAAAGCAGTTTGGAGAAGACATAGTGGCCGGGCAACCATTCGAGGAGGGAAGTATTTTTAACGGGATGCCGCTAGTGACTACCCGGATAGAATTCCAGAATCTGTTCTGGAAAGCTTATAAAATCTTTAACTCTGATCATCCGATTTTCGTGACAGGTGTCACTTTACGGAAAATGAAAAGCCGGTGGGGTTCCTGCCGTCCGAAGGCAGGCAGGATGACTTTTAATCTGCTGTTACTCTATGTGCCGGAAGAATGCGCTAGATATGTGATCTACCATGAACTCTGCCACTATCTGGAGCTCAATCATTCGAAAAGGTTCTGGGCTCATGTGGCGGAGTACGTGCCTGATTACAGACGGATAGAGAAAGAGATGAATGGATACGGCAGAATTCTGATCGACCACTGCAAATAGGAGGAATGACCATGGCGGTTTACAATGCACCTGATGATACAGCTCTTTGCAGAAAATGGGCGCTTGGCGATCCTATAACGGAAAAATATCATGACCATGAATGGTGTAAGATCAGCCACGATGACAGATTTCAGTTTGAAATGCTAAGTCTGGAGGGCGCAAGTGTGGGGCTTTCCTGGAGAACTATTCTGCATAAAAGAGAAGCCTATCGCAGGGCCTATCATGACTTTGATATCGATATATGTGCATCAATGGGTGATGATGAGCTGGAGGGGCTTTTAAATGACGAGAGCCTGATCCGCAATAGAAATAAAATATACAGTGTAAGAAACAATGCTATAGCTGTACATAAAATCCAGAAAGAGTACGGAAGCTTCGATAAGTATCTCTGGGGCTTTACAGATGGAAAGCAGATAGATGGCAGGTGGAATACACCCGAAGAAGTGCCGACAGTATCGGAGATTTCAAAAGCTATGAGCCGTGACATGAAAAAACGTGGGATGAAATTTGTCGGACCTGTGATCACATATTCATTTCTTCAGTCAATAGGAATAGTAAATGATCATCTGGCGGGCTGCAAATACAGATAATAAAAATGCCATCGCCATGAACGGCGATGGCCTGTTATATTATATAGTCTTTTCTTTGTGCAGGATATCGAAATACCGCTTCGTCTCTTTGGCGCAGACGCCTGATAGAGTGAGTAGTCCTATCAGGTTAGGTATTGCCATAAGACCGTTGAAGATATCGGCCAGAGTCCATACGAATGAGACTGTCATGTATGGCCCGATGAAAACGCAGAAGATATATAGCCATCTGTAAGCTCTCATTACTTTCGGCCTGTCACCTACCAGGTACTCGAGGCATCTCTCACTGTAGTAGTCCCATCCGAGGATAGTAGTCGATGCGAAAAATACGAGGCAGATCATCAGAAGGAATGACGCTGCCTTCTGCGGGAACGGAAGTCCCTCGGCAAAAGCTCTGGAAGTGACCTGAACACCTTTTAGTCCCACGTTCCATGAAGATGTCATTATTATCGAAAGTCCTGTCATAGAGCAGATGACTATGGTATCGATGAAAGTACCAAGCATTGAGATGAGTCCCTGCTCTGCCGGATAGTCCGTAACTGCAGCTGCTGCTGCGATAGGAGCAGAGCCTAAGCCGGCCTCATTTGAGAAAATACCTCTTGCGATTCCACTTCGCATCGAAGCTATGATAGTTCCTAAAACTCCGCCGCTTATGGCACGGATACCGAAGGCTCCTTCGAATATCTGGACAAAAGCGTCCGGCAGTTTCGTGATATTTGTGATGATAAGTATCAGAACAGTCGCTACATAGAGGATAGCCATGAATGGAACTATTTTTTCAGCGACAGCAGAGATACGCTTCAGACCTCCGATGATGACGAGTGCTATACATACAGTCAGCACAATGCCGGCGATTATAACCGAGATAGAAGTCTGCTGACCAAAGACTGATACAGTGACTTTATCATCGGGGTCGAAGAATCCCTTGACGGCACTGGTGATCCCGTTTATCTGTGTAAAGGTCCCGATTCCCATAAGACCTACGCAAACGCCGAAGAATGCAAAAATCTTCGCAAGCCATTTCCATTTCTCTCCCATACCTTTTTCGATATAATAGAACGGACCTCCGATGATGTGTCCGTCTTTGCCCTGCTGTCTGTAGTGAACGGCGAGCGTACACTCGGTGTATTTGGTGGCAGTGCCAAAGATAGCGGCAAGCCACATCCAGAACATGGCTCCAGGACCTCCGGCTACTAAAGCAGTAGCGACTCCTACGATATTCCCGGTTCCGATAGTGGCTGAAAGAGCAGTACAGAGAGCAGCAAACCCGCTGACTTCACCTTTTTTGTCAGTTTTTTCATCCTTGGAAAACAGGTTCTTAAATGCCTGCCCGAAACCGCGGAACTGTATTCCTCTGAGTCTTATCGTAAGAAAAATACCGGTTCCTAGGATAAATACCATCAGAGGTATTCCCCAGACATGGTTGTCGACGGTCTCCAGAAAATCTGTGAATGATTTCATTTTTGTAATCCTTTTTCTTTTTCTTTTCCCGATTAAACAAGCGCCACACGAAAGTATAGCACAAACAGTCTTTAAGCGCCACCTCTGACAGGAAGCTGCAGCTCGGTCAGGTATTCTGACACATCTGAGGTCTCATAACGGTCAATGTGACAGAATTCTATCGGGTCTCCGGCAGGACTTAGTTTATTAGCCTCACAGTAAGAAAGCATATCTGAAAAGTATTTTCTCGTCTGTGAAAATTCGCCTCGGTAGGAGAGCGATAAATACTTTCCCGCAGGCAGGCTAAAATTACTCTCGTATTTTAAGTAGTCGGAATAAAAGAAGACTGCCTTTGTGGTATAGTCATTCTCGCTGTCTATCGATGAAGTATCGAGGATATAACAGTCGCAGGCTCCGATCGTAGTTACCTTCTGGTCTGAACTGCTCGTAAATTCAGCAAGCCGGTAGTTTATTTCGTTGTCCGGCATGTCGTCTTCAGTGATCAGAAGACATTTGCGCTCCGGCAGATCGAGAAGGGTGATATGGCCTGAAGTATCGAGACTTAGGGACTCATTTATCGAGCGGAGTCTTGAATTTATATTTGCCTTGATATCCATCAGGTGTCGGATCTTTTCATCGATTACAGATGACTCTTTCTTAAGCATCTTTGTCACATGACTTAAGTTACGGTCTTTTTCAAATTCGAGAATTTCCTCAGTTGAAAATCCGATGTCTAAAAGTTCACGGATTGTGTTCATCGTCCTGATGTCATCTAAGGTGTATAGCCTGTAGTTATTTTCTTCGTTCCTTACCGGGTGAAGCAGACCAACCTTTTCGTAGTACCTGATCGAATCGACTCCGATGTGAAAGAGCTTTGATATCTCACCTATCTTAAATAATCCGTTGCTGTTCATATGTTTTCCTTACTGCTTATACGTATTTACTTTAAATAATACGGTGCTCTCTCCTGGCTCGAGTACAGTCCTCTTTTTCCACTGCAGAAAAATGAGAAGGCACTCGCCAGCAAAAAGAACGGCGCCGTTCCTGTCCCGAATATCTCGATCCCCATGGCAAAGGCTGTAAGCGGACAGTTGGTGACTCCGCAGAAAAGTGAGACCATTCCCAGAGCGCAGGCCATGGCTGGTGAAAGGCCGAGGAGATGTCCAAGGAAAGCTCCGAGTGCTGCTCCGATGTAAAAAGACGGTACGATCTCGCCGCCCTTGTATCCGGCGTAGACTGAGAGCAGGGTAAAGAGCATTTTGATAAGAAACTGGGGAGGAAAGACTTTTCCGTCCAGGAAGGCAGGTATCTGCTCGACTCCGGCTCCGTTATATGTCTGCCCCGGGAAAACAAATGACAGGACTAAGACTATGGCGCCGAAGACCAGAGCACGGAGATATTTGTTTTTTAACCAGTCAGAGGTTAATTTACTTCCTTTAGCTAACAGATAGCAGAAGAGCATTGCCACAAGCCCGGCAGCTATGGCGATGACTGTGGCTTTAAGCAGATTGACAGGGGATGCGGCTACGGTGCCGTTTAAGTCAAACCGCATGTCAGGAGCGCCGAGTTCTCTTGCGATAAATCTCGCTATATAGGCGGAGATGACCGAAGGCACAAAGCAGATCAGGTTCAGCTTACCGACTATAGCTATTTCTATCGAAAAAATAGCAGCCGCCATCGGCGTGCCGAAAAGCGAAGAAAAGCAGGCACTCATTCCGATGCAGGCGCAGAGGCTTTTTTCTCTGTCAGGTATTTTAAAAAGCAGTCCGGTGTTATATCCTACAGATCCGCCGAGCTGCAGGGCTGCGCCCTCGCGTCCGACAGATGCTCCGCACAGATGTGAGAAAACCGTCGAGATAAAAATGGCCGGAGCCATTTTTATGGAAACCGGTGTATCTGAGTGGGCGGCCTCGAGTACACGGTTAGTACCGCCGTCATCTTCATTTCGTAAAACCCTGTAAAGAAGAGCTATGGGTATGGCTCCTACCGGGAGCAGAAAGAGAAACTCTGAATGAGCCTGTCTGATAGCCGTGGCTCCTTTGATACACAGATAAAAGAGACCTCCGGCAATTCCCAGAATGATCCCGATCAAAATAGATAGCGCTGTTATCCGCGCCGCGATGATTATTTTTTTCATATGTGTATTATAACAGACTTTTGCTGTATAATGAAACATGAAAAACGGACAGACATTTTTTCAAAAAAATATGCAAGGAGAACAGATGCTAAGAGTTACATTCATTCATCACAGTGCATTCGTCGTGGAGACAGATACAAAGCAGATGGTATTCGACTATTTCCCGGCTGGTACATATAACGATGTGGTATTTCATGGAAAGGAACCGGTATTCTCGGCGGAAAAACCGGTCTATGTATTTGCGTCGCACAGTCACAGGGACCATTTTTCTCTTGAGGTGCTCAAGTGGGGTGAGAAGCGACCGGATGTACGGTATATTTTTTCAAAGGATATAAGGCTCGGGAAAAATTACCTGGCAAGGAACGGATTTGATCCGGCGATAAGAGAGAAGATCAGGTTCATAGGTGCTATGGCAGATTATGAGACGGGCGACCTTAAAGTACATACTTTATTAAGTAATGATGCGGGGGTGGCATTTGTAGTCGAGACAGATGGGCTCCGGATCTATCACGCCGGGGACCTGTCAGTCTGGAATGTCGGTGAAAACGGCCAGGAAGTGTACCGGGACATATACACAGGCGGCTATAAAAAGCAGATCAGGCATCTGGAAAACAAACACATAGACATAGGCTTCGTGGTTCTTGACCCGAGAATGGGAGCCGGAGCTTATGCGGGCATAGACTATTTCGCGGAGACTGTGGACTGTGACCTGATCTTCCCGATGCACTGCTGGGAAGACTATTCCATCATAGAAAAATGCCGCCGCCGCCCGCAGATGGCACGCTTTAAGGATAAGATAGTGGACATCGACAGAGATAATATCATTTTCGATATAGATTAATTTAAGTAAGTAAATGGAGAAACAAATACACTGGTCATTGAAAAGAAACGATAATTTAACTAAGTTAAGCTAACGAGTATAATTAAATTAGCTTCAAAAGAAGCAGGCAGACAGATTAATTTACTCTTCCTCTATATGATCTCTGCCGACCCCCAGGATCAGGTGCACATGCTCATCGGCTAAAAAGTAGAATATCTGCTTCCCGTCACGGCGGGAGTCGATGAGCTTGTTTATTTTAAGTATTTTCAGCTGGTGGGAGACAGCCGATGCCGTCATGTTCAGGATCTCGGCTATCTCGCTTACAGAGCGCTCTTCGTCATAGAGGCAGAAGAGAATCCTTATTCTGGTCGAGTCGCCGAAGACTTTGAAGAGTTCGGCGAGGTCGGCCATTTCATTTTCATCTGGCAGATTACATTTCTTACTCATTTTTTATAACTTAATGTCCTTGTAGAATTAGCTATGCAGATAAGGAGCACTCCGGTGTCTCCGAAGACGGCGAGCC
>JAQXXU010000075.1 GCA_029226225.1 Lachnospiraceae bacterium
GACTGATACACTGGGGCTTTTATGATTTAACCTCAGCATACCAGTCCGTGCACGTTAAATGTTGAAACCGCCGTGTACCGAACGGTACGCACGGTGGTGTGAGAGGACGGGAGCTAATCACTCCCTCCTACTCGATTAAACTTTAGTGTTTTTTACATTCTTTAAGAAGAGCATGGTTGCATTATAAATGGACAACTTTAATAGACAATGCTCATTTAATGGACAATTATTGGAGCTTCCTGTATAATACAAATATAAGGAATTCCTAGGAAGGAAGGTCTTTTTCTCTCTCATATCAGAAAAGAATACTCACAGATGGTATCACTTTGGTGATATAGATCCGGACGGCTTTCTTATCCTCGAACGACTGAAAGGGAGAACAGGAATTGACCTCATCCCTTACCATATGGGAATCGATGATCTGAAAAAATACAGTTCATACACGAAAACGCTCGAATCAAATGACATAAAGAAAGCCCGGAATATGATCGAGAGAAATGTTCATTCTGAGATAATGAAATATATGCTCGACCACAATGAAAAGCTGGAACAGGAGATCATCTCCATAAAAAGATGAAAAGGGGACAGCCTCTTTTTCATCTTTTTTTATGTACTGAAACTTTTTTCTCTGCCAGGATGTCTAACAGATGTAAGACAAAGAAAGGAAGGACGTGATAGAAATTGTTTTCCCGGGAAAGAAAAAGCACGAATGAACAGATAGTAGAGAAGGTACTTATTGAAAAATATAACAGCTTTTACCGAATGGCGATAAGCTACACGCATAATGAGGCCGACGCCGCGGATATAGTGCAGGAAGGTGCCTACAGGGCCATAAGGAACTGTAAGGATCTAAAAAATACTGAATTTGCTTCTACATGGGTATATCGCATCATGATGAATGAGATCTACCGGGCAGTATCAAAAAACAGGCCGGATTCACTCGATCAGATGGAGGAATACCAGGAAGAAGGAAAGAGTGACACCTACGAAGATACCGACCTGCGCAGGGCTTTAGATTCTATGGACCCTGAAGACAAGGCCGTTATAGAGCTTAAGTACTTTGAGGAACTGAAACTAAAAGAAATCGCCGAGATACTCGGCGAGAATGAAAATACAGTGAAGAGCCGGCTTTACAGAGGGCTTCGAAAGCTGAGAGTTGATTTGGAGGCAGAAGGTTATGACAGATGAATTTAGATCATTAAAAAACGAATACGCCGGTTTTTCGATGAGTGAAAAGGCGGTAAACGAAATGGAAGCTAGAATAGATCAGGCAAAGTTTGAGAACAGAATGGAAGCAAGGAAAAAGCATATAAGAAACTGGGCAGTAGCTGCAGCAGCTGCACTTACTATTTTTATCCTGCCGAATATGAATGCGAGTGTGGCAAACGCCATGGGAAATCTCCCAGGAATTGGAGGATTTTTCCAGCTGATAACCCTACGGGATTTTCATGCTGACAATGGCAGACAGACTGCAAATGTCGATGTAGCAGGGCTTAAGTCAGATGATAAGACAGCAAAAAAGACTGCTGACGAGATAAACAGTGAGATAAAGAGCCTTACCGATAAGTATGTAGCAGACTTCAAACAGAACGAGAAGGAAAAAGGTTTTGAAAATCTCGATGTAGATACTGAAGTCATAGATAAGACTGATAAGTACTTTACACTGAAGCTCTCAGCTCTTATGACACAGGCTGACAGCTATCAGGAAAACCACTATTATACGATCGACATAAATACCGGAAAGCAGATCCAGCTGAAGGACCTCTTCAAAGACGGAGCAGACTATAAGACTGTGATACGAGATGACGTAAAAAAGCAGATGCTCGATCAGATGAAGAATTCAGATGAAGTGATGTACTGGGCCGGTGACACCAAGGAAGATCAGAAAGAGATGGATTACACTGATAACGACCTTATCAATAAAGCTTCATTCTATCTGAATAAGGATGGAAACATCGTGATCTGCTACAACCAGGGCGATGTAGCTCCGATGTACATGGGTGCTCCCGAGTTTACGATCGACAACAGCACAGTAAAGGACCTTCTGAAGTAATAAATGTTCTTTTAAAAAAACTTGCAATTCCTGTATACAGCGAGTAAAATAGAAGTGTTGAGCAAAAAAGCAATACATTGAAAACTTGATACAGGTCATGTGTGGACAGCACATGGATTGGAAACGATAATGCTTCTTTTGATGAAGTGGACCCGAACAACACAGGTATCACAGAATCGAAAGGAGTATTTTTTTATGCCAGAGAGCATGCCACAGAACAAATTAGAAAATTTTTTCTTCACAGTGATCATGGCCTTCGTCATGGTTTATGCGATGATCTGCTATAATATCGCATTGAATATCGGAGGACTTACAGATAAGGTCTTTCTGATGGCGTTTGGAGAGCTTCGTATCATGTGGCCGGTAGCCATTGTACTTGAGATGTTCGTCATGGAGAAGCCGGTCATGTATCTGACTGGCAGAGTCATAAATAAGAATATGTCATTCTTTGAGATCCTTATCATCAGATGCTCACTTACAGTCTGCCTGATGTGTCCTACGATGAGCCTTGTGGCTACGATCCTCTTCAAGGACTTCTCTCATTCAGGATTTGTCGGTATGTGGCTTCAGACCGCAGCCATGAATTTCCCGATGGCTCTTGCATGGCAGATTTTCTTCGGAGGACCATTCGGAAGACTTGTATTCCGTCTGATCTTCAGAAGACAGAAGAAGACAGTCATTTCAGAAGACGCAGAGCTTGCAGAAGAGACAGCAGAATAATAAAAAGCTGTACCGGATTTAGTTCCGGTACAGCTTATTTTTTACTCTGAAAAATCCTTTGTCAGGTCATTGAGCCACCTATACTTGCGGTAGTGCGCAAATACCCATGGGATCTTCGATACTTCATCGAGGCAGGTGAAGGCATACACGACCATTACCGGGAGTTTAAACACAAAGGCCGCCAGCAGGGCAAGCGGTATTCCGTAGCACCACATCATCACCACATTTGAATACATATCGAACTTCGTATCGCCTCCTCCAGCGAAAATTCCGTTTATTATTACAGTATTGATACAGCGCCCGATCATATAGAAAGCAGTTATGACAAGCATTCCAGTCAGATAGCTTCTGGCAGTCGGGTTCAGTTTATAGAATTTAAGCACCGGCGGTATCAGGACAAGAACCACAGCCATCGTGATAAAACCGATAAGGAAAGACAAAGCCTTTATTTTTTCACCATAATCGCGGGCTGTTTCTATATCGCCTTTTCCAAGCTCGTATCCGAGAATTACCGAGGTCGCATTGGCGACACCGTTACACATGCAGCAGCATAGGTCTCTTACGACAGCAGTAACTGAGTTTGCGGCAGCTGCATCCTGTCCCAGGTGTCCCATAATAGCCGTATAAGAAGTAAATCCTATCCCCCAGAGCAGAGAAGCTCCGAGAAGAGGGTAGCAGATCACTAAAAAATCATACGACAGCTGCCTGTTCCTATGAAAGATCCGCCTGAGCACCGGCCTTACATAGTCAGACTTAAATGAAATGATAATACAGGCTGCTATCTCAGTGATCCTTGAGATCAGGGTAGCAGTGGCTGCTCCTTCGGCTCCCATCTGCGGAACCCCAGCCAGGCCGAAGATAAGTATCAGGTTTAGGACTATGTTTATGATGACAGCTGAAGTCGAGATCACCGCAGAACTCGTGGCATGACCTGAAAACTTCATGACAGCCTGATAGCACTGCGAGAATCCTACAAGCAGATATGACCAGCCGGCAATCCGTAAATACTTCATTCCTATGGAAGCCAGTGTCGGATCGTTTGTAAAAAATGCCATCAGAAGCTGCGGATAGAACACGCAGAAAACAAAAAAGACTATATCTATAACCGCTACGATCCGAAGCATTATGCCAAAAATATCATCGACAGACTTACGGTCCTGCTTCCCCCAGTACTGTGCACCAAGAATAGAACCCGCCCCCGTCATGGATGCCAGGAACATATTCATGACGAACTGCACCTGAGTAGCAAGTGAGACTGCAGCCATCGAATTCTGGTCGAGTCTTCCAAGCATTATAGCGTCAGCTGCCGCCACAGCCGCGAGCATCAGCTGCTGAAATGCCATAGGGAGCGTC
>JAQXXU010000076.1 GCA_029226225.1 Lachnospiraceae bacterium
CCGGAAGCCGGGGCATTTGCTGCTTTTTTCTTCATGTAACCTCCTAAAACTATATCCCCTTTTGTATTAAAACGCTCTTATGATATAATACACCAAAAGGAGAAAAAAATGAACATTAAATTACTAAAAGAAGACGATTATCTTTCTGTTATGAATTCAGAAAATAAAAAATGGCGGGCAGAAAACATAAAGCAGGGGAATTTTAAAAGCTTCGACGGCACAGAAATAAACTACTACTATGCCATTCCAAAAGAGAGAAAAGGCAGTATCATGATGTTTCACGGTTACTCAGAATTCTTTGGAAAATACCATGAAATGGCCTGGTACTTCTACCAGGAGGGATATGCCTTCTTCTTTATGGAGATGCGTGGGCATGGCTATTCCCAGCGGTTCGTGGACAGGATGGACTATGTATGGGTTGACAGCTACGATAAATACGTCGATGATGAAAAGGCTTTCTATGACAAGGTAGTAAAAGATAAGCTAGGCAAAAAGCCTCTTTACCTGTTCTGTCACTCTATGGGCGGGGCTGTCGGTGCCCTCTTCCTGGAAAAATATCCTGATGTCTTTAAAAAAGCTGTTCTTAGCTCTCCTATGCTTCAGATAAATACCGGCTCATATCCGAGGCTTGTCGTACGTGCCGTCATGTGGTACGCCCGTCGACGCCGCCTTGGCAAAATGCCTGGACCAGGACAGCGCGAATGGAACCCTGACGACAGAGCTGACCGTGAGTACACTTACTCCAAGGCCAGATACGACTATGTAAAGGAAATGCAGCTTGAAGACATCCATCACCAGACCTGCTGCGCGACCTTTGGCTGGATGGATGCCTCCTTTAAGGCTAACAGAAAGCTCTTAAAAAACGCATCAGAATGCGTGACACCTGTCCTGTTATTCCAGGCAGGGGCAGACACTCTCGTATCACCAGAGGGGCAGAACCGGTTCGCTAAAAAAGCGCACGACGTTACCATCGTGCGCTATGAAAAAGCTGCTCATGAAATCTTCTCAGATGCCTATGAGACAAGAGTCGATTACTTCAACCGGATCTTTAATTTTTTGCGATCCTGATAAGACGGCTGACATTTATCTCCAGCTGCTCGCGGGTCACAGTGCCTAGCTCAAGGCCCGTGAGTATATCCTCATAGTCATGTCTGCTTCCAGGCATGAAAAGCGTGGTGCCGGCATCGGCCACCTTTGCAGGTTCAGGATATCTCCACTGCGAATTTTTCTCAGACATGCCCGGCACTACCCAGTCGGTCATCAGCACACCCTTGAATCCGAACTCACGCCTTAAGATATCAGTCATCAGGTCTTTTCTCTCTGAGGTGTGGGTTCCGTTTATCAGGTTATAGCTGCTCATCACAAAACCAGGCTGTGACTGCCTTACAGCTATCTCAAATCCTCTTAGGTAAATCTCGCGGAGAGCACGTTCGCTGGCACAGGAGTTGTTTACCATCCGGTTCGTCTCCTGGTTATTCGCCGCAAAGTGCTTTATAGTCGTGTATCTGCCCTCATGCTTCTGGACTCCGTTTGTTATCGCAGCTGCCATATATCCGCTGATCAGTGGATCTTCTGAATAGTATTCGAAGTTCCTTCCACATCTGATGTCACGCTGGATATTAAGAGCCGGTGCAAGCCAGATATCTACTCCGTAGATCTCCATCTCAGAACCGACTACATCTCCGCACGCCTCAGCAAACTCGCTGTCCCAGCTCTGCGCTATGGCTGTTCCGATAGGGATAGCTGTCGCAAACTGGTACTTTATCTGTCCTCCTCTTTCTGTGCGCTTCTGTGCGTTTTTAAGCTGGATTCCTGGAAGCACCTGAACTACCTTAGGGCCAAACTCATAGAGTGAATTCATCATAGGGTTTCCGTACGAATAAGTACCGTCTTGATCTACTCCGTACTTTCTGTCGAGTCTAAGTCCTGCAGGACCATCAGCCATCACGAGGCCGCGGATTCCCTTGTCTTTTTCCTCGAAAGTCTCTCCGGCGCTTCCCGGAACTTTCTGTCCGGCAGCTCCGATAACAGATCCTATCGTATTATCCTTATATGCTCCGACTGAGAACTTTGCCAGCTCCTCATCCGACATGTCCTTTACAGTCTCATCTATCTCATCAGGCTGATCATAGTTTACAGCCAGACACTCTATGTCATCCTGGGTCAGCTCTATGACCTGGGCTTCGGCTGCATCGTCAGGAAGCACTCTCTTCTTTGGAATAAAGTCTGTAAAGTCGGTCTCTCCTAAGGCATTTCTTACCTGTTTTGTCTTTACATCATCATCTGTCCGCAGCACACAGACAGTCTTTACTTCATCCGAACGCTCACCTACAGAGATCAGAGTGTCTCCTGCCGGAATGATGTAAGCTGAGGCCGCCTCGTCAAAGCAGGCTATGTCTCTTAAATCCACTTTTACGGAGACAGACTTTTCTCTGCCAGCATCTATCACCGGAGTCTTGATAAACCCCGCAAGTACACGAAGTGGCTGGTCGAGCCGCTCATCCGGAAGCGAGGCATAGACTTCTACGACTTCTCTGCCAGCAAGGCTTCCGGTATTTTTTACCTTCGCGTTGACTGTCAGGATCCCATCATCTAATGAAGCATCCTTCGGAGTCACCTTAAAGTCAGTATAACTCTTTCCATAACCGAACGGGAAAAGAGGCTTTACTCCCTCAGTTTCATAATATCTGTACCCGACATAGATGCCTTCGCCGTAGCGGGTATTATTTTTCTCGGCAAATTCTCCGACCTGTTCACGGTTATTCCATGAAACCCAGGAAGCAGAGAGCTTTCCTGAAGGATCAGTTTTCCCAAGAAGAATGTCGGCAAGGACCACTCCTGTCACTGCGCCGAGCTGTGATAAAAGCAGGATATTGTCAACTGCATCTGCTACGGGCGATAAGTCCACAGGACCACCTACGTTAAGGACCAGCATGAATTTTTCATAGTCAGCCTTCAGCTGGAGTATGTCGCTTATCTCAGTCTTCGTCAGAAGAAAATCTCCGCGGATTCCCTGTCTGTCCGTTCCTTCACCACAGACACGTGAGAGCACATATACAGCCACTTCACCGCTTCCGGTCGGGATGTCGTACTCAGGATCCGGTTCTATTTTTCCCATGGCGTACTGGATCGGGTTCATGCCTGACTTTACAGCCGCCTCTTTCACCCGCTTTACAAAAAGCTGGTGGTTATCCTTTTTCACCTGATCATACTCGTCCATCCACCCCTTGGTCGTCACCGTAAATCCGGCTCTCGTAAGCCCCTTCTCAGCTGTCACAAAGAACCTCGAATTCACATCGCCTGAACCTGTGCCGCCCTTAAGTGTATGTCTAGCTCCATTTCCGTAAAGTCCTATCGCAGTAGGCTTTTCCAGAGGAAAATCCCCGTTCCTCTTTAGGAAAAGTGTACATCCGGCGGCTCCCCTTCTCATCTCTCTTATGTGCTTTTTTTCATGGTCTAAAAGTTTCATAAGGCCTCCTTTTCTTATTAACAATTCAGATTAAATCAATTATAATGTCCACAGGAGGTTTTTACAATGAATAATTTCATATATGACATCCCGACAAAAGTCTATTTCGGGAAAGATGAAGAACTGAATGTGGGGAAATACTTAAAGGAATTCGGCGCCACAAAAGTGCTGCTCCATTACGGCGGGCACTCCGCTGAAAAAAGCGGTTTACTCGACAAAGTGCGTAAAGCCATGAATGACGAGGGCATCCCTTTCGTAGAGCTCGGCGGCGTTCGTGCCAACCCTTCGATCGAGCTTGTAAGAAAAGGCGTGCAGCTGGCTATCGATGAAAAAGTAGATTTCATCCTTGCTGTCGGCGGCGGTTCAGTCATGGATTCTTCAAAGGCCATCGCTCACGGTGCCGCAAATCCTGAAGTCGATGAGTGGGACCTTCAGCTGAAAAAAGTGCCGTTCACGAAGTCACTTAAGAAAGGCTGCATCCTGACCATTGCCGCTGCTGGATCAGAGATGAGCGATTCCTGTGTCATCTCAAACGACGAACTCCATATGAAAAAAGGCATCAACTGCCCTCAGAACAGAATGAGCTTCGCTATCGAAGACCCGTGCCTCACTTTTACAGTGCCAAAGTACCAGACAGCCTGCGGCGCAGTCGATATCACTATGCACACTCTCGAGAGATACTTTAATAAAGGCGATCACACTGAGCTTACCGATGCGCTTGCTGAAGCTGTTATGAGAGAGAATAATAAAGCCGGAAAAATCTGCGTGGAGGATCCGACTAACTACGATGCCCGCGCCACTATGATGTGGGCCAGCTCGATAGCTCACAATGACCTGACAGGACTCGGCCGCGGCAAATTTTTACAGCTGCATCAGTTCGAGCATGTGATAAGCGCTGTCTATCCAGAGGTCGCACACGGCGCAGGTCTCGCTGCACTCTGGCCAGCCTGGGCTAGATACAACATGCCATATAACAAAGCCCGCTGGGCAAAATATGCAAAGAATGTCTGGGGCGTGGACTGTGACGAAGCTCATCCTGAGATCGGTGCTTCAAAAGCCATTGACATGCAGGAGGACTACTACCGCTCGATTGGTATGCCTGTGACTCTGCGCGAGCTCTCTGATAAAATAACTGAAGATGATCTCGTGAAGTTCGCAGACATGGTATCTGAAAACGGAGAGCGTGTTCTCGACGGTCCAAAACCGCTTGACCGCGATGACATCCTTGCCATCTATAAAGAAGCATTTTGACAGGAGAATTACTTTGGGGAATTTATTAACGAGCGCTCCGATGGGGTGGAACAGCTACGACTACTATGACACTACTGTCACCGAGACCGACCTGCTCCGGAACGCTCTATGGATGAAAGAGCATCTGCTGAGATCAGGCTACGAATACGTAGTCTGCGACATAGAGTGGTACGCTCCAAGGGCAGGTACACAGAGGAGCAAATACCAGTACATTCCGTTCCAGAAAGTCTGCATGGATGAGTATTCGAGACTCATACCTGATCCGGTACGCTTTCCATCAGGCTTCGATGGCATCGCTCGAAAAATACACGAAATGGGTCTTAAGTTCGGAATTCACATAATGCGTGGGATCCCGCGTGCTGCTGCCCATGCTCATATGAAGACACTTGATGGTACTGATGCTGCCGATATCGCCGATCCGTATTCTATCAGCAAATGGAATCCTGACATGTACGGTGTAAAGGACTGTGAGGAGGGCCAGAAATACTACGACTCCCTGATAGAGCTCTACGCTTCCTGGGGTATCGACTTCATCAAATGCGATGACATCTGTAATACGAATATGTACCCGGATAACCCGTACTCCGGAAAGCACGAGATAGAGATGCTCCACAGGGCAATAGAAAAATGCGGCCGGCCTATGGTTTTTTCGCTTTCTCCTGGTCCTGCCCTGATAGAGCAGGCTGCCCATTACAGAGCCAATGCGAATATGTGGCGGATCACCGATGACTTCTGGGATGATTTCAGACTGGTAAAGGATATGTTTCACAGATGTGAGCTGTGGCAGAACGACATAACTCCTGGCGGCTATCCTGACTGTGATATGCTCCCGTTCGGTGTCATGGGAAAAGGCTTCGGAGCCGAGCGGCAGACAAAATTCACCCATGATGAGATCCGTACTGTCATGACTCTCTGGTGCATCTTCGGCTCGCCACTTATGATAGGTTCCGAGCTTCCGCTCCTTGATGACTTAACGACTTCGATTCTTACTGACGAGTCACTTCTCAGGTATCACAGCATCGACTGGGTTCCGACCGAGATAAGACTTGATGATCATGAAGCCATCTGGCAGGTAGAAGATTCCACGACAGGTGAGAAGCGCTATGCATTTTTTAATCTATCAAACGCACCACGGCATATAAGCTACTACGGTCTTTCAGCTGATCTGGCACCGCATGCGAGTGCAGTTATATAAAAAGCTTCTTGTGGCAGCATACAGAATCTGATCAATTCTGTATGCTGATTTTCTATGTATTCAAACAATATAGCGCATTTTCTAAAAGAAGTAGCTATAGTAACGCCTTACTTCATATACGCAAGCATAGCGGAATATTTGGATTTCTGCTCGTCACTCATATGCATAGCAGTCATAGCTAATGATTTTCTCCTCGGTATCGAGAGGAAGCCTCCTGAGAAAGTCCTCGATGTCACCGGCCTGACTGACCACCAGATCAAAGCCCTCGAACAGCTGGTGGAGGTGATGAACACCAGCCCTCCTGATCAGTAGCTTCCGCTTATAAATTCCCCACACGCTTCCAGTATGCCCCTGAGGTTGCCGATGTCTGTCATGACTTCACCGGTCTCGAGGGAATGGTTCGCGTCAGTGACTTCGTAGTAAGTCACACCACATTCCTCGGCGTCTTCAGAGAGCTGCTCGTTATCAGGAGCCCACGGGTCTTTTAAGCCATGAAATACCACAATGTCCTTTGCACGCTCAGAGCCCTGGGACTCAAGGAGAAGTCTCAGCTCATGCATTGTCTCAGCGAGCGGAGTAAAAAGGATATGCTTAGCACGGATGCTCCTCTTCAGGTCGGCATGAAGTGAAACTGCTGTACCAATGCTTTTTGAGATAAAAATATTGCCTTCTGATGCATCTTCCGGAAGCTGCTCTGTCAGCTGATTGTACGCGTGCCTGAAAGCCCGTTTCATTTTTTCCGGGTCACCCTTTACTCCCTTTTCAAAGCCGCCGAAGTGTATCACATCTCTTGTAAAACCAGCGTTTTCTGCCATTTTTCCAGTGAAGTACAGAAGCGACCGATCCGCCGTGTACCCGATCCCAGGTACGATAAAAGCTCTTTTCTCTGACATATCACACCAATCCTGTCGTCTCGTCAAGCCCCAATGCTATGTTCATGTTCTGTACGGCAGCACCGGAAGCTCCCTTGCCGAGATTGTCAAAAATAGCTGTGACTGCGGTGTTCTCACTGTCTCCGCTGACATAGATCTTCAGCTGGTTTGAACCGGCAAGCTCGTTTGCGTAGATAGTACCCGGCTTCTCCTCGAAATCTGCGACTGTCACAAAGGCCTCGCTCTCATAGTGATCCTTATACGACTGCCAGATGTCCTGTGCCGAAGGAGTGCCATTTAAAAGCCTGTTCTGAAGCGTCAGTGTCCCTGCCATTCCCTTGTAGTAATCGTCTACTACAGGGAGGAATACCGGTGCGTGTGAAAGACCTGTGTACTTTACCATCTCAGGTATATGCTTGTGCTTTAAGGCCCTGCCGTAAATACCTGGCGATGAGAGAAGCTCAGACCTACCGTCAGCCTCGTAGTCAGCGATCATTTTCTTTCCGCCGCCTGAGTATCCTGTCAGTGAAAAGAAGCTTACCGGGTAGTCTACTGGAAGAATGTCAGCCTGTACCAGAGGAGCCACGGTGCTGATAAATCCTGTCGCATGGCAGCCCGGATTTGCTATGCGATGAGAAGCAGTGATCTCGTCTCTCTGTCCTTTCTTCAATTCAGGGAATCCATAGGTCCAACCTTCTGCGGTCCTGTGAGCAGTCGAAGCGTCGATTATTTTGACATGGTCATTATCCACGAGAGATACAGCGTGCACCGCCTCCGCATCCGGAAGGCATAGGAATACGATGTCGGCTGCATTTATGAATTTCCGTCTCTCATCCTCATCGTGACGCATGTCAGGATCTATCAGAATGAGCTCCAGATCATCCCTCGCCTCTATCCTGTCATAGATCTGAAGTCCCGTAGTTCCGCTCTGTCCGTCTATATAAATCTTTGGTTTCATCTTTTTCCTTTCCATATACGTGAAAAAGGGGACTTAACCCCTTTTCATAAAGATCACTCTTCAGTTTTCTTATCCTCTGTCTCATCACTTTCATCAGAGGTACCTTCATCAACCGGTTCGTTCCAGAGTCTTCCCGGATTCGGTTCTGGTGGTAACTCCTTTACAGTAAAAGGCTGATCCTCGAGGTTTCTGTCACGGGAACGCTTGACGTCTAAGTAAGTCTCCGTATAAGGCTCATCCTCTACATTCCGCTTTGTTGAAAGAGAGAGCCATCTCTCATACTTAACGCTTCTGATAAATGTCATCAGGAGGGAGAGAATTCCTAAAATTCCTGCGAGCATTACTCCGAGATAAAAGTAAGTCAGGTTCGCAAGCAGAGTCTTTCCATCTGCTAAGAAGAAGGCTGAACCTAAAGCTATGATCGCAGCCGCGAAGACAAAATTTAAGAATGCTGAAAACGGTCCACGCATAAAAGCACACTGGAGGAAGAACTGGAGTACACAGACACCCAGCACAATAAGCAGAATTCCCAGCACATAGATAAAGTACGGTACTATGGCCTTTGCCTGAATGATGAGCAGAATTCCCGCTACGATCAGCAGAATGCCTGTCGAAAAATCGTAGTTAGATACTGACATGTACTCTGCCTTCATAAAGAAGCGAAGCACCAGCCAGCAGCCACCTACTATCGCAAATCCGCTCGTCACATAGATAAATCCCGCAACCGGAAAAGCCGCATCTATAGCCAGGATGGCGCCAGCTATGATGCAGAGTACTGATAACACTACAACTGCCATCATCGCCGCGTAGTTTCTGTTTACTCTTTTCTCCTCCATATATCCTCCTTATGCCTCTATGACAGAGTCTCCCTTTTTAAGCTTTATACCGATGTTCCCGACAGAATTCTTATGCATCAGAGGGAAGTCACAGGCTTTGATCTTCGACTTATGCTTTTTCTCGGTACATATCGTGATCTCTGAACCAGGTTCAAGGATGCCGACTGCCACCAGCTCATCGTCGTCTTTAAACTTAGTCGCCGCTATCGTCTTTCTCGAAGACTCGAACTCATCTCCGGCTACTTTCTTTATCATACCCCTTTTCGTGACAAAATACATCTCTTTTCCGAGAATTTCAGAAACTGCTCCTACAAAAAGTGCTCTCTCTTTTGAACCATCGAAGTTACTTACGTTGTCTACCGGTTCACCCTTGTCCCGGAATTTGCCAAGCGGCAGGTCTAAGACTTTAAGCGTATCAGCCTTTCCGGTGTCAGTAAATATAATGAGCTTATCGGTATTTTTACAGAAAATGACCCGTCTGCTCTCAGAATCAGCTGCCTCTTTATTTCTCTCATAGGTCGGCATATCTATGCCTCTCGCGTATCCGAATCTGTCGATAAGTACTACCTGGTCTGTCTCCTCGATAGGCTTTTCGACGATGACAGCCTCTTCGACATTATCGATAGTGGTCTTTCTAGGAACCGAGTATTCTTTCTTCAGTTTCTTTAAGTCATCGATGATTACCTTTGTCATCGAGTCACGGTTCTCAAGTATATCTGTGTAGACTGCGATATTCGCCATGGTCTGGTCGTAGTCAGCGCGCAGTGCCTGGATCTCAAGACCGATCAGTCTATAGAGCCTCATATCGAGAATGGCATCAGCCTGTCTCTTTGTAAAAAGCAGGGTCTTTGCAGCCTTCTCAGAATTCTTCGTCTTGAACTTTATGCCGTCTGTCTTTCCCTCGACAAGGCAGGCCTCTGCCATAGCCCTGTCCTTACTGCCACGCAGGATCTCGATGATCAGGTCGATGCAGTCGCAGGCCTTTATAAGACCTTCCTGGACTTCTTTCTTCTCCCTCTCCTTATTCAGGAGTGTCGTGTATTTACGTCTGGCAAGCTCGTACTGGAACTCTACATGGTGCCTTATGATAGGAACTATTCCCAGAGTCTCCGGGCGTCCGTCACAGACACAGAGCATATTGACCCCGAAGGTGTCCTCGAGCTTTGTCTTCTTATACAGCAGATTTATAAAATTCTCGACATCCGCACCCTTCTTAAGGTCGATGACGATCCTGATGCCTTCCTTTGAAGACTGGTTCGAGATATCAGAGATGTCGCTCGTCAGATGGTTTTCCTGAAGAGCTGCTGTATCAGCTAAGAATTTGCCAATACCAGAACCAATCATCGTATAAGGGATCTCTGTGATCACGACCTTCGTGTGTCCGGCTTTCCCGGGCTCTGTCTCCACGCGGCCTCTGAGTTTTATCTTTCCCTGGCCTGTAGAGTAGATTTCCTCAAGGTCGTCCTTATTTGTGACTATTCCTCCGGTCGGGAAATCAGGTCCCTTCACATACTTCATCGCCTGCTTTGTCGACATGTCGGGATTTTTCATATAGGCGATCACGAGATCGATTACCTCACCAGGGTTATGCGTAGGGATGGATGTGGCCATTCCGACTGCGATTCCCTCTGCTCCGTTTATCAGGATATTCGGGATGCGGACAGGCAGGACTGACGGCTCTTTTTCGGTCTCGTCGAAATTCGGAACGAAGTCTACGACATCCTTATCTAAGTCCGCAAGAAACGTCTCCTGCGTCACCTTCGCGAGTCTGGCCTCGGTGTAACGCATGGCGGCTGCTCCGTCGCCCTCTATCGAGCCGAAGTTTCCATGGCCGTCTACGAGAGGGAGCTCCTTCTTGAAGTCCTGGGCCATCACCACGAGAGCATCGTAGATAGATGAATCGCCGTGCGGATGGTATTTACCCATCGTATCACCTACGATACGCGCACTTTTTCTGTAAGGGCCATTGTAGCGGATGCCGAGCTCGTACATATCATAAAGGGTACGCCTCTGCACCGGCTTCAGTCCGTCCCTTACGTCTGGTAAGGCTCTCTGCACGATGACGCTCATCGCATAGTCTATATATGATTTCTGCATTATCTCGGAGTATTCCGAGTGAATCAGTTCTTGTGGCATTTATTCTCCTTATCATTTACGGGGCTGGGGATACCATGTGACTGCTACAGATCCAGTTCCGCTTCCCTCGCATGCTTATGTATAAACTGCTTTCGGGGAGCCACTTCGTTTCCCATCAGCATCTCTGTGACGTCGCTTGCCATACGACCATCTTCTATCTCTACCTGTCTGAG
>JAQXXU010000077.1 GCA_029226225.1 Lachnospiraceae bacterium
ACTTTATGGGATAGCAAAGAGCTTTGTAGAAACAGTAGGAGAGCTTTTCTGACTTATACACGAAAGGAAAAACGGATGACAGACGAATTAAAACAGCAGTTTACGAACCGAATCACACATGCGAACAGGACAGAACTTATCGTGATCCTCTACGATATGTTCGAGCAGTATGCGAAGGAGGCAGAAGCCGGCTTTACAGGCGCAAAAAAAGGTGACGACGCCAGCAAGGAATCACTGGAGCATGCTTCGGAGGTGCTGAAGCATCTGAAAAATGACCTGGATTTTTCACAGGATGAGGAATTCTGCAAAACGCTGTATTCCATCTACACCTACTGTCAGGAACTGCTTTCAAAGGCTGTCTACAGCGGCGATTATGAAACTGTGAAAGAAGCTCGTGAACTTATCAGGCCTATAAGGGACTCATATGCGCAGATTTCAGAGACAGATAACTCGGAACCGCTGATGCAGAATGTGCCTGATACAGTAGCCGGTTACACTTATGGAAAGACGGATGTCAATGAGGCTGAAATCGACCCTGTATCGAACAGAGGATTTTTAATATAGCCATATTTTAATTAAATAAAAGCATTAGTCAGAATAGACAAAATCACAGGATCATGGATTTTCCATGGTCCTTTTTTTAGTTTTCATGCAAAAGGACAAAATCTAGCAGAAACAAATTTTAATAAAACAGAATTATTCTATATATTGTAATTGTTAAAATATACGGAACTATAGAAAAGGTTAAGAAGCACTTAAATAAGTGATTGAATTTTTGTGCATTATGTACAGAAAAAGATAGATTTCTGTAAAAATAAATTAGCCGATTTGAACAAAACAGGTATTTTGTGAATTATTAACAAGGCTATTTTATTAAAAATCATCTGAAAAAAGAAAGTGACATTGAAATCGAACACGGCATATAATCAGTTCATCGAAGCCGGAGCGATAAGGAGGGACGGATATGAAGGAGATTTTTCTGGCGACATTTCTGGCAGCAGCAGCGGCTACTGATCTGAAATGGCAGAGGGTTCCAAACAAGCTGATCATTCTTGGCTGTCTGGGCGGTCTGATGATCAGGACTACAAGTGAAGGCTTATATGGGGCAGTGGGCGGAATACTGCAGGGCCTTTTTACTATCGCAGCGTTCTATATTTTTTACATGATAGGAGCGGTAGGGGCGGGAGATGTAAAGCTGCTCTCAGTAGTGGGACTTACGGAAGGGGTAGCCGTAGCAGGACAAACCGCACTTTATTCGCTGCCGGCAGCCGGGCTTATGGCTATGATCTTTGTGATCGTGAAAAGGCAAGCGTTCATCAGATTTTATCAGCTGTTCTCACACATATCCACATGTGTCCGCCAGAAAAAAATACTCAGGTACAGTGCGCTGGAAGAGGAAGGGTATCTGCACTATGCACTGTACATATCGATTGGTTTCATGGCTGTGCTATGGAGAAAGGAGTTAGAATGAAGAAGATAAGACTTCTGATAGCAGATACAGATAAGGCTTATATGAATGCACTGGTCAGGTACCTGATAGGTACAGGAGGCCAGTATGAAGTTTGTGGGTATACGGATGCCCAGGATTTTCTTGAAGAAGAGAATGATTTTTCAGTAGCGCTTCTTAGCGATGAGTTCTTATCAGTGTTAGAAGAAAATCCAGAAAAGAAAAGGCAATTCGGAAGCATACTGCATCTGACCGGCTCTGAAGGCAGGAAAAACACAGAGTATGAACCAATCTTCAAGTTTCAGAAGATGAGCCACTTTACTGAGCAGATACACAAAGCGGTAAAGGGATCTGAGCCGGACAGGGCTACATTCAGTGGCAGAAAGGGACAGAGGATACAGGTCATTTATTCACCTATGCACCATGAGCTCACGCTTCCATTTTCACTTTCGATGGCAAAGCTGATAGGGGAGAATTCACAGACGCTTTTCATAGATATGGAAGGGATGTCGGTTCTGCCACAGCTTCTTGAAAGAGAGAGCAAGCGGGATCTGGGAGATTACCTCTATCATATCATCGGAGGTATAGAGGATGAAAAAAATATGACCGATTTTCTCGGATTTTACGAGAATTTTTACTATATAGCGCCGATGAAAGGGCTTACGGCTCTGTCATCAGTAAGTGTGGATCAGTGGATGTGCCTTCTGGAGAACCTGTCGCATTCGGACTTCGATCAGATAGTTATCCTTATGGACCAGATGGTTCAGGGAGGAGATGCGATCTTACAGGCGGCTGATGACATCCTGCTTCTTGGAAAGCCAGGTACTTATTATGAAAAAAGCATGAATGCTTTTCTGGCTGATATGGAAAAAGAGGGGCTTTCAAAAAAGTGTAGACAGCTTCTGCTGCCGATGTCAGTGTCGCAGCAGCCGGGAGAATACCAGATGCGGGCGATGCTCAATGGCAATCTGAGCGGTTTTGTCAGAAAGGAGTTTATGAATGCAGCGGGTGCTTTCTGAAAGAGAGGGAGCAATTTCTGAAAAAATCAGAGAGCAGATAATAGAAGAAGTTGATCTGTCGAGAGATCTGACCGATGACGAGATTCGAAGCCATATAAGAGAAAGGCTTCTTGATGAAGGGCATGAGTACCAGATTCCACTTCAGGAAAGACTGATGATGGAGGAGAGGATTTTTAATTCACTCAGGAAACTGGACATTCTCGAAGAACTTCTTGATCAGGATGATATCACTGAGATAATGGTGAATGGCCCGGATAATATCTTTATCGAAAAAGGCGGCAAACTGTTAAAAAGCCCGCTGCACTTCTCTTCACCGGAAAAACTTTCGGATGTGATACAGCAGATAGCAGCCGAGAGAAACAAGGTCATAAATGAATCCTCTCCTATAGTGGATACGAGGCTTCCTGATGGCTCCAGAATAAACATCATCTTGCCGCCGATTTCCCTGAATCAGGGAGTGCTTACTATACGGCGCTTCCCGAAGGAAAAGATCACGATGAAAAAACTGATGGAATTCGGCTCTGTAAGTCCGGAGATAGTGGAATTTCTAAGACTGCTCGTGATAGCAGGATATAATATTTTTATAAGTGGAGGCACAGGCTCAGGTAAGACGACCTTTCTGAATGCTCTGACGGAATTCATACCGAAGGATGAGAGAGTCATCACTATCGAGGATTCCGCAGAGCTACAGGTCATAGGTATAGATAATCTGGTGCGACTTGAAGCCAGAGACAAAAACCTCGAAGGAAATCTCGAGGTCACGATCAGAGACCTGGTAAAGGCCAGTCTCAGGATGAGGCCGGACCGGATCATCGTAGGTGAATGCAGGGGAGCAGAAGCACTCGAAGTGCTGCAGGCGTTTAATACCGGGCATGACGGCAGTCTGTCAACTGGACATGCAAATTCAGCAAAGGACATGATAGCCAGACTGGAAACGATGGTGCTGATGGGAATGGAACTTCCGGTTTCGGCCATCAGATCGCAGATAGCCTCAGGGGTTGATATCCTGGTGCATCTGGGAAGGCTTTCGGACAGGAGCAGAAAGCTCCTGGAAGTTTCAGAAGTTACCGGGATGAGAAACGGAGAAGTGGAGATTTCGCCTATATACAGATATTCAGAGGATGGAACGAAGAAATGGGAGAAGACAGGCAGGCTGATGAACAGCCGGAAATTATCGATGGCAGGACTCTTGACAGACGCCAGAAGCTATTGCTCATAGCAGAGAACGTGGGAGTAACAGCGGCTATGGCCTGGGTGTTTTATAACAGTTATCTGGGAGTTATGATATTTCCACTAGTGGCCTGGCTTAACACAAAACGAATGAAGTCAGAATCCGGAGAAAAATTCGCCAGACAACTGGAGACAGAGTACAGGGAGATGTTTCTTTCTGTAACAGGTTCGCTTCAGACGGGCTATTCGATAGAAAAAGCATTCGGTGAAAGCAGCGAGTCACTGAGAATTCTCTATGGTGACAAAAGTGTACTTCTGCCGCATGTCAGGGAACTGAACAGCAAAGTAAGACTCCGCAAACCTGTGGAGCAGGCATTTGAAGAGCTGTCGGAAAAGTTTGATAACGAGGATCTGTCGGATTTCGCACAGATATTCAGATTTGGAAAAAGACTCGGCGGTGACTATATAGAGAATATCCGCGATACTACAAGACGGATTTCAGAGAGAGTAGAAGTACGTCAGGAGATAAGGACAGCAATAGCCCAGCAGCAGATGGAGCTTAAGGTCATGATGGTGATGCCGCTTGGAATTCTGGCATACATGAAAATCTCAGCTCCTGAATTTATGGAGCCATCCTATGGCAGCCTGCCAGGGATAGTCATTATGACAGTCTGTCTCATGGTATACGCAGGCTGTATAGCACTCGGAAAAAAGATAATAGATATAAAGGTGTAAAAATGGCAGCAGTAATTCTAACAGTGATCACCATAGCAGTGATTCTGGCACTAAACAGAGGCAAAAATAAAATACCGGCAAAACTGGCAGTATGCATCGTGGGTCTTGAGATCGTGGGGACGGTCATTAGTCTTTCAGGTGGATCAGGGACGCTGAATATTTCACAGATAAAGAGGCCTGAGGCCGGTGGTTCATCGGAAGAGCATGAGGTGATCGTAAGACAGGGAGACAGAGAGGAAAAGGTCACTCTGAACATACCTGCCAGAAAGCTGACGGACAGGGAGGCCGAACGGGCGGTAAAGGCAGCAGAGAAACAGATAAAGAAGGAGTATCTGGGGAAAAATAAAAAGGCCAACTCTGTATACAAAGACTTAAAACTCAGAAGCAGATACAACGGAAATGTGTCGACGGATTGGGAAATAACGCCTTATGATATTTTTGACAGTGAAGGGAAAATCGATAATTCAAAGGCAGAGAAGGAGACAGATGTCTGTATAAAAGGCTATCTTGACTGTCAGGGGAAAACAGGAAAGGTAGAAATGCAGATCACAGTTATTCCTATACCAGTAGATACGGCTGAGGGTTTCTCATACTATCTGAGAAAGGCTGTAACTGAAGCAAACGAAAAGGATCCGACGGCCGATTACGTGAAGCTTCCGGAAAAAGTGGGCGGAAAGAGCCTGGTATTTTCCGAGAAAAAAGAAGATGATGGCATAAAGCTGGTGATCATGATGACTTTGCTGCCTGGCCTTTACGTTTTTTATATGAGGCAGAAGGCAAAGGACGATGAGAAAAAATGGCAGCAGGAGCTATCGTACGATTATCCGAAGATGCTATCGCAGCTTTCACTGTATATAGGGGCAGGGTTTTCAGTTAAGGCCGCCTTTGTGCAGGTCGGAAATGCGTATATAAAGAGAAGATCAAGGGGACACCCTGAACGGCCGGCATTTGAGGCGATAGTCAGGATGAACAGGATGATAAAAGACGGCGAAGATGAGGAGAGAGCATACAGAAATCTGGGTGAGAGCCTAAGACATAAGGGGTTCAGAAAGCTTACACTGCTGCTGTCGCAGAGTCTTAAGAAGGGTGGAAAAGACTTAAGAGACCAGTTGGAGCAGGAAGAAAGATCAGCTTATGATGAAAGAAGGATAAATGCGAAGGTGGCCGGAGAAGAGGCATCGCTGAAGCTTCTGATACCGATGATGGGGTTACTCGGGGTGATTTTCATAGTGCTGATGGTTCCGGCATTTATGCAGATGAGCTGACAGGGAAATGAGTTCAGATAAAGGAAGGAGATTTTATGGGGATTAAGCAGTTTATAGAAGAAGACGACGGAGTAGGGACAGTGGAAGTAGTGCTGCTTCTAGTAGTCATCGTGGCTTTGGTAGTCATATTCAGGAAGCAGATAAAGGGAATAGTAGACAAGGCCATGACAAAGGTAAACCAGGACAGTGAATCTGTGATCAACGGAAGTGACCGATGAAGAAAAAGGGCAGTATCACCGTTTTTCTCTCACTGTCGCTTGCGAGCGTTATGATTTTGTTTTTTCTGCTTCTTGACCTGGCAAGAATATATGGTCAGAAACAGAAAGCTGATGTGATATCAGACATAGCTGCACAGAGTGTGTTTGCAGACTATAACAGATATCTCTGGGACAACTACAGGATCCTTGGTGTGGACGCCTCTTATGGGACCGGTGGTGGAGCGGATTTTTCGCTGATGGAGACTAGAATGCAGGATTATCTGGTAAAAAATGGGACTTCATCCGATACACATGGGAAGGATCTGTATCAGCTTCTGACGGAAAAGTGTGAGGTAACGAAGTACGGTTTTATAACAGACCAGAATGGACGGGCATTTTTAAGGCAGGCCGCCCTGCAGCAGAAGTCTGAAGTTGGAGCTGCTGCTCTGGAAAAAGCTGTAGACAGAAATCAACAGGCGCAGGAGACGGCAGATGAGAGCGAAGATTGCGACTCGCTGATGGAAAAGGGAACAGATGCCATGGCGAAATCTGCGGATGTAACGGATGAAGAAAGGGACATAACGACTGAAACGGAAAAACCAGATGCAGATGAAGTAAATCCGATAGATCAGATAAGCGAATGGAAGGATAACGGCATTCTGGCTCAGGTACTTCCGAAATCGGTCAGGATTTCAGACAGGCAGATAGATCTGTCGAATGCGGTTTCAAAACGTACACTTGCCCAGGGAAACCATACACAGATCAAAAAGCTCAGCATATCAGAGAAAGCGCTGTTTGCGGAGTATGAGAAGACGCACTTTTCAAACTACAGAAATAACCTGAAGCATGCTGGCCTGAGCTATGAATGGGAGTATGTGCTATGCGGGAAAAAGACAGATAAGGGGAACCTTTCTGCTGCAGTTACGAAGCTGCTGCTGGCCAGGGAAGGAGAGAACTTTGCCAGTCTCATGGCTGATGAGGCAAAGGTGGCGCAGGCTGATGCCCATGCCATGACGCTTGTCGGATGGACGGGAAATGCAGCTATCATAAACGCAGTGTTCTGGGGACTTATAGCTTCATGGTCATACATGGAAAGCGTACTGGATGTACGTCTTCTTCTGAATGGTGGGAAAGTAGCACTTCTTAAATCGCCAGCAGAATGGACAACTACAAATCTGCTGGAACTGGCAAAGTGGTTTGACGTAAACAAAATGGCAAAGGAGTCAGGAAATGGAATTGCGTATGAAGGCTATCTGCTTACGTTGTCGGCTATCCAGAGCGAAAAAACGCTTGGACTACGGTCTCTGGATCTGCTTGAGAATTCGGCAAGGATGCAGAGGGATTACGATAATCTGAGGCTGGATCAGATGATAGTAAGCGCAGATTTCTCATATCAGTTCAGTTCTTTGCCGGCATTTTTTTCATTGTTCGCCTTGTCTGACCAGACATTTCCTGTTCTTAAACTGGAGAGAACCAGAGAAATGACATACCTGCCACAGTAACACATAGTATCCGTTCTCTTAATGGAGTGCCTCTTAATCCCTATAACCTCTTACCTGGCACATCCATACTCATTTTTTGTCATATCCATAAAAGGGGCACTGCCTTAAGAGGACGGAGCTATGAGACTTGGACTATTTATGAAAAAATTAAAAGGATTTTTCACATATGAAGCTGCAATCCTGCTTCCGTTGTTTGCATTCTTTTCACTGGTATTTTTGCTGCTTTTTAGGGCACTGTCTTTCCAGTGGGGATTGACAGAATCAGTTTATGACGCAGCTGATCATATAGCACTTCTTGGGGATGGAAATGTAGATGTGGGACAGCAGACTGGCGAGACTGATCATTCTGGAAACAGTGTCATAAATACAGCAACAGTATACCTGGCTTGCAACGCGAAAGTCAGGACGAATAAGGTCAGTCAGAAATTTTTAGGGCAGAAGCTCGGAATTCTGAATTATTCAGCAACAGAAGTGGATGACAGGAATCTGGATGTGAAGGTCACATCTATGATGCCGATTCTCGCAGGAAGAAGCTTTTTCGGAAAGAAGGGCTATGAACTCGGAAACAGGATCTGTGTCAGGAGATGGAATGGCTTTGATCCGACGAGTGGCAGAGACTCAGATGATGAGATGGTGTACGTGACAGAATCGGGAGAAGTGTATCACGAAAGTCTGGAGTGCTCCTTTATAAAGCTGTCTATACATACAGGCAGAGCATCAGTACTGAATACAGTAAGGTCAGAAAGCGGACACATATATTATCCATGCGAGGAGTGCGGAGCTGCTATTTCAGGTGTCTGTTACTATACTGATTATGGAGAAAGAGCTCATTCGTCACTTACCTGCAGCAAGTTGAAACGCACGATAAGGACAATTCCACGCAAAACTGCCGTAAGACATTACCGGCCCTGCAGCAAATGTACGGGAGGAAACGGATGACAGAGCTTCTGATAGTGATGATATTCCTTGTGGTCCTAAGCATTGAAGACATACTCTGGAAAGAGGTTCATCTGGTACTGCTTCTGGCGTTTTTTACAGGTGGATGTCTATATTACCTGATAGTAAGACAGATGAACATGTATGAGTTTTTTGGAGGACTGGTTTCAGGAGCGGTTGTGCTGCTTTTTAGTTTTTGCACAAAAGAAGAACTGGGGAGTGCAGATGGTATGGTTTTTGTGTCTACCGGAGCATTCCTTGGATTGACTGAAAATCTGCTGCTGATCATAACTTCAGCTTTTCTGGCTGGAATAGGAGGCACTGTGGCGGCAGTCATTTTCAAAAAGAAGGGAAGGAAACGGATACCACTGATTCCGTTTATAACAGCGGGGACAGCAGTTTTTATAGGAGTAGGACTATGATAAGAAAAATTCTGGAATTTTTAGAGAAAAAATATGGCGCCTACTATACTCTGGAGGCAGCCTGGATGTTCGGCCTGACGCTTGTTGTGTTCTTCTCGATCATTTTTCTGAGTTTTAATCTGTATCATGAGACAGTTAGTGAAATAAAGAGAATTCAGCCGGTACAGATAAACGCAGTAAAAGAATTCAGGGAGATAAACGCAGTGCGTGATATAGCGGAAGCAGTCACAGAACGAAACTGACGAAGGAGGGACTCATGGATGTAAGTTATCAGAGAAGTCCGAACAGGAGTTATATGATCCTGTCTGGAGAGGAGTCAGGCGAGAGCTACGAGGAGGAGATGCTGAGGCAGAATGCAGTGACTCTGCTTCTGTCTTTTTACATGGTTGAGATAGATCAGGGAGTGCAGGTGTGGTATGACATCACGAGACTTCGTTCAGTGCGAGACATTGTAAAACAGGAGGGAGTTACGCTTGAAAATCTCTATATGTTTTTAAATGGTATAGCTACTGCGTTTTCGATGCTGTCACAGTATCTGATAAGCCAGCAGAATATACTCATAGCTCAGGATGCTGTTTATTTCGACAGAGAGACTCCGCCAAATGTGCGGTTATGCTACTGTCCACTGAAGCATGATGACTATGAAACGCAGCTTAGTAGTACTATGTCCTTTTTTATGGATGAAGTGGATACGGACAAAGAGGAGATCACACAGCTGGTTTACAGACTTTACGAGATGTGTCAGGATCCGGTGACTCTTGAAGAACTGGTGGATGCGGTAAGGCGAGAGATGCCCGAGAATACGCTTGCAGAACCTATGATCGAGGATGTCAACCAGGGGGAATTCGTGCCATCCGCTGAGAGAACAATCAGTGAGCGCAAGACCAGAGCTATGGAACCAGAAATAGAGCCAGAAACGGTAATTCCGAAAAAGCCAGTAAAGAGATGGGACCAGATTTCTTTAATGCAGAAAATAAAGAATTTTTTCCTGGAAAAGTTCCCGGTCCTTGCTAAGGCAGATAGAGAAAAGAAGAAACAAGAAGAGGACAAAGGAGAAAGAGCACATGATTTTACACAGGATTTTGTGTTTGATCCTGACACAGAGCTTCTGACTAAGACCGTATTTATGAGGCCGGATGAAGAAAAAACCAGCGTGACAGGGTTTCAGGGAGTTCTTATATATGATGGAAAGGGAGCGGAAGTCAACTACCATATAAAGACAGACAGTTTCCGGATAGGAAGCCAGGATGGGGAAAATGAGGCGGTGCTTCATTCGAAAGTCGTTAGTCGTCATCATGCTGTTATAACCAGATCTGATGGAGATTTTTTTATAGAGGATCTGAATTCTACGAATGGCACTTACTTAAATGGTACGTTACTCCCCTACCATGACAGGATAAAACTCAGCAAAATGGATAAGATCGTATTCGCCGATGTAGCATATCACTTCATTTGATTTTATCAGCATAAGAGCTTATACTATAACAGATAGCGCTCATGAGCTATGTATAAAAAGCAAAGGGTTTACATATGAAGATAAATATCTACTATGGCGGACGAGGGGTTCTCGATGATCCGACCATTTATGTGCTTTCACAGACTGAAAAGGTATTAGGTGAGCTTCGGGTAGAGGTGAACCGCTATAATATATACGAAGCGAAGAATTCCATAGCGACTCTGCCGTCTACACTAAAAGGGGCAGACGGAATCATCCTGGCGACTACAGTAGAGTGGCTCGGCATAGGCGGATTTATGACGCAGTTTCTAGATGCATGCTGGCTCTATGGAGATAAGGACGAAATAGCGAAGATATATATGCAGCCGATAGTCATTTCTACCACATATGGAGAGAGAGAGGCAGTCCTTACGCTGGAAAACGCCTGGCAGATACTCGGTGGGCAGCTATGCAGCGGTTTCTGTGGATATGTAGACGGAGTATCCACTCTGCGTGATAATCCGGGTTATCATCGGATTATAGAAAAAAAGGCGGAAAACCTGTATAGGACCATTTCCTCGCATGCGAAGAGTCTTCCGAGCAGTAATCAGGCAGTCAGGCAGTCAGTTCTCCGTACCCGCACGATGCAGCTTACCCCACAGGAGAGTGAACAGCTTTCAGAGTACGCTTCTGATGATGCCTATGTGGCACAGCAGAAAGAGGACATCATAGAGCTTTCTTCTATGTACAGAAATCTTCTCGGGAAGGATGGAGAAAAGGCAGAAACAGAGTTCATAAATGCTTTTCAGTCGCACTTCCAGGGGAAGAAGGAAATGTCGATGACAGCGGCTTTCCTGATAGAAGGGAGAGAGAAGCCACTGGTAGTAAAGGTAAATGGCACAGACATAGATGTGGCATATGAGGTCTGTAATGATGCTAAGGTAATGGCGCATCTGACAGAAGGCACGATGAATGAGATCACTACCGGCAGGATGACTTTTCAGAGAGCTTTTAATACGGGACTTATGACGGCGAAGGGAACCTTTGCGGATCTGAGAATCCTGGATGATATATTTATCTTTTCATGATTGGAGGCAAATACAAATGAAAGATGACAACTGCATTTTCTGCAAACTGGCAAATGGCGAGATACCTACGAATAAGATATATGAGGATGAACTATTCACAGTTATCCTGGATGCAGACCCGGTAAGTAAGGGACATGCTCTTATACTTCCGAAAAATCACTATGCGAATATCTATGAGCTGGGTGATAAGGAGGCAGAAGCTATCTTCCCACTGGCTAAAAAGCTTGCAGGTCATATGAAGGATGTGCTCCATTGTGATGGATTTAACGTATTGCAGAATAATGGAGAGACAGCCGGACAGTCGGTATTCCACTTCCATATGCACCTTATCCCAAGGTATAAGGGTGCCTCGAATAATGAGGGATTGCTTGGATTTACTCATGCTGGACTTTCGGAAGATGAGATAAAGGACATCTGCAATAAGCTGCAGTAAACATACAGCTCTTAGGAGCGGTACGAAAAAACAAGTCTGGAGGCGGGTGACCGCCTCCATTTTTTATAGTGAGTTTTCTTTTATCAGGTTTACTATCTTTGTGATGGAGTCCATCTGGCCGCTGTCAGCCATGGCCTTTTTATATTCGTCCTTATGATCGGCAACATAGTGTATGGCTTCAGACAGTGTCTTCTCATTTACTTCCTCTTCCTCTATGACATATGAGAAGCCCTGCTTCTTAAAGGAGTTTGCGTTAAGGATCTGATCTCCTCTGGAAGCATTTCTCGAAAGCGGGATCAGGATATTCGGCTTGTGAAGGGCTAAAAGCTCACAGATAGCATTGGCTCCGGCTCTGGAGATGACCAGGTCAGCGGCTGCAAACAGATCAGGAAGCTCCTTGCTGATGTATTCATACTGTACGTATCCAGTCTTACCATCGAGCGAGTGGTCGAGGTTTCCTTTTCCGCACAGGTGGATGATCTCAAAACGCTGAAGCAGATCGTCTATGGCTCCTCTTACTGCGTTATTTATAAATACAGATCCCAGAGAACCTCCTATGATAAGAAGAATAGGCTTATCTCCAGTAAGACCAGTGAATTCAAGTGCTTTCTGCCTGTCACCATGAAGCAGCTGCTGCCTGATAGGAGAGCCGGTAAGCACACCTTTTCCCTCGGGCAGATACTTCAAAGTTTCCGGGAAGTTACAGCAGATCTTTACAGCACCGCGCATGGCTATGCGGTTTGCAAGTCCGGGAGTCATATCTGATTCATGGATTATGGCCGGTATATGCAGAGATTTGGCTGCCAGAACTACAGGCACGGATACGAAGCCTCCTTTACTGAAAACGATCGAAGGCTTTATCTTTTTTATTAGAGAGCGGGCCTGACCGTAACCGTGGATGACACGGAATGGATCAGAGAAATTCTTCCAGTCAAAGTAGCGACGGAGTTTTCCGGAGCTGATTCCATGATATGGGATGCCTTCTTTTTCTATAAGGCCCTTTTCCATTCCATTATATGACCCGATGTATTCCACTTCATAGCCAGCTTCTTTTAGTGCCGGGAGAAGGGCGATGTTCGGAGTGACATGTCCGGCAGTTCCACCACCGGTCAGAATTATTTTCTTCATCTCTGATTAAACCTCTGTTAAAATACTATTCACTAAAAATGGTGGTGTTCAAACCAACAGTTTTATGATACAATTCATTAGGAAAAAGTCAAGTCATCCGGTAAAAGGTTTGCCGGATTATGGAGGTAGATAAAATGACTAATTGGAACAATCTGGACACCCTGGCTTCTTATAAGGAACTCCAGCAGTCTTCACCAGTAGACTTAAAAGATGTCATGAGTGGTGAAAACGGCGCTAAACGAGTAAAAAACTTTCAGATACCGATGGCAGCAGGCTTTGTGTTTAACTATGCAGCAAGACCCGTAGACGATGACATCCTGAAGACTCTCGTAGCGTTAGCTAATGAGGCCCAGCTTTCTGAGAAGTTCGAGGAACTCTATAATGGAGCTGTGATAAATACAGGAGAAAAGAGACTTGTATTACACCATCTGACAAGAGGTCAGTTAGGAAAAGACGTAGAGGCTGACGGTGTAAATAAGAGGGGCTTCTATGTAGAGCAGCAGAAGAGAATCGCTGACTTCGCTGACAAGGTACATAATGGAGAGATCGTAAATGAAAAGGGTGAGAAATTCACTTCAGTAGTACAGATAGGTATTGGCGGAAGTGATTTAGGACCTCGTGCTATGTATATAGCATTAGAGAACTGGGCGAAGAAGAACGGAAAGTTCTTAATGGATGCACACTTCATCAGTAACGTAGATCCAGATGATGCTTCAGCTGTTCTGGCTGACGTGGATGTAGCACATGCTATATTCATCCTGGTATCAAAGTCTGGTACTACTCTGGAGACGCTGACGAATGAGTCATTCGTAAAGGATGCTCTGAAGAAGGAAGGCCTTGATCCTTCAAAGCATATGATCGCAGTAACGAGTGAGACTTCTCCACTGGCAAAGAGCCCGGATTATCTCTCAGCATTTTATATGGATGACTATATCGGAGGACGTTATTCTTCGACATCCGCAGTAGGCGGAGCTGTTCTGTCACTGGCATTCGGACCAGAGGTATTTGACAGTTTCCTGAATGGAGCTGCAGAGGAAGATAAACTGGCAACAGAGAAGGATCCTCTGAAGAATCCGGATATGCTTGACGCGCTGATCGGTGTATATGAGAGAAATGTACTCGGATATCCGAGCACAGCAGTCCTTCCGTATTCACAGGCATTAAGCCGTTTCCCGGCACATTTACAGCAGCTTGACATGGAGTCTAATGGTAAGTCCGTAAATCGCTTTGGTGAGCCTGTATCTTATCCTACAGGGCCAGTGCTTTTCGGTGAGCCGGGGACTAATGGACAGCATTCATTCTATCAGTTGCTCCATCAGGGAACTGATATAGTTCCTCTTCAGTTCATCGGATTTAAGAAGAGCCAGCTCGATAACGATGTGAATATCCAGGGATCGACAAGCCAGCAGAAACTCAAGGCGAATGTAGCTGCACAGATCGTGGCTTTTGCCTGTGGTAAGGAAGACGAGAACCTGAATAAGAATTTCAAGGGTGGCAGACCATCAAGCATCATAGTAGGTGAAGAGGTAACACCGAATGCTCTTGGTGCCCTTCTTGCTCACTTTGAGAATAAAGTGATGTTCCAGGGATTCCTGTGGAATGTAAACAGCTTCGATCAGGAAGGTGTTCAGCTTGGAAAGACCCTCGCTAAGAAAGTATTGGCAGGAGATATGTCAGATGCACTGAAAGAATATGCTTCCCTTCTCGAGATCTGATACAGTATATAATATACATACTGGCGTGCCGGGAGACTGGTACGCCTTTATATCGAGAAATCCTCATCCGTGTACACTTCAGAAGTGTCCACGGATTTCTTTTTATCCACTTCTTCGATCTCTTCATCGAAGCCGCGAAGAGCATCAAAAGGAGCAAACAGCTTCGCACGGTTGAGAATGTCCATGCGCTGGTGGTGGAGCTCTGGACGCGGCATATCTATGATATCAGCGTACTTGCTGGCAGTAGAACGGCCAGAAGTAGATGTCTTATAATCTGGGATAGGATTATTTTTAGTTTTCAAGGTGCAGCTATCATCTGACATCAGGCTTTATGACCTCCTATCTGTCCGTTTCTTTCTATCATGGTGGCGCCGTCCAGGAGATTAGTACCTTTCAGAACGGCATTCTTTCCATACTTCTTTCGCATGTCCAGGAGAGCGTCCTGGAGCTTCTGCTCTTTCTCGCCTTTCCCTGTGTCTGCAAACAGGTCCATCTGGAAGAAACCGCTGTCTGCTGCGACCTTATTGGCAGAGAGCGTCATACGGCGGACAGATAGAGATTGATCTGTGATCCTGTCAAAAAGAGATACACAGGCAGGTACTATATCTGTGTACAGGTCGGTAGCTCTGGCAAGCCGGGTAGTTCCGTGGGCACCTTTAGGGACAAGCCGTCCGTAGTGGTCGAGATGCAAGGGACCATTATAAGTGCCATTATCCACATCGATGCGGTCGTAACCGACATCCATGGTGATGCTGTCAGTCTTCAATCCCTTCTCGGTGAGCTGCCATACAAGGCTGTCTGCCATCTCTGATACTATGATCCGCGCCTTCTGGCAGGTGTATGGACAGGAGAGGACCTGTCCTTCGGAGATGCTGTTTTCAGAAGGACGGTACGCCTTTATCTGCTTCATGGTACATGGCTCATATCCCCATGCATGATCGATCATAAGCTCAGCGTCTACACCAAACTCTTTAAAGAGTAGGTCTTCATTCGTCAGTGAAAACCCTGCCAGGTCACCCATGGTAAAAACTCCGAGTCTTTTCAGATGTCGAACAGTACCGGGACCTGTCATCCAGAAATCAGTAAGAGGCGTGTGATCCCAGAGCTCATAGCGGAATGACTCTTCAGTGAGTTCAGCAATACGGACACCGTCACTGTCGGCAGGCTTATGCTTGGCTACTATGTCCATGGCGAGCTTCGCCAGGTACAGATTCGATCCGATGCCGGCAGTAGCAGTTATGCCAGTGGTAGAAAGGACTTCTTTGATCATGGTCATAGCCAGCTGCCGTGCCGATACGCCATAGAGCTTCAGATAAGAGGTTACATCCAGAAACACCTCATCTATACTGTAAACCAAAGTATCGTCTGATGAGATGTACCTGCCATAAATGCTATAGATTCTGGCAGATGTTTTCAGATAATACGCCATCTGGGGCTTAGCTATGATAAATGACAGCTTAAGTGACGGATCTCTGGCAAGCTCTTCTGAATCGGATGATTCTCCAGTGAAGTCCTGGTATCCAAGCCGTTTTGCTTTCTGAAGACGAGCGGAGTTGATCTGATTTACGGACTGGATGACTTCAAACAGTCTGGCACGCCCGGGAATCCCGTACGCCTTGAGTGATGGAGACACCGCAAGGCAGATGGTTTTTTCGGTCCGTGAGGCATCGGCTACTACGAGATTCGTGGTGAGAGGGTCCAGACCCTTATACGCGCACTCTGCCGAAGCATAATATGATTTCAGATCTATAGCTATATATGTGCGCTCATCAGCCAAAATCTCACCTCCAATGCTATCACTCAGTCGATAGATAGATAATAGCACGCATGTTCGAAAAAGTCAATCACAAGATAGAATAAATGTTCGGATGATGAGACATAGGATTTAGATATGATACCCGCGTGGAGTGATCATTTTTCCATTGATGATGGTGGTATGACTGTTACCGATGAAGGCGGTAGTTAGCATATCAACCGTGGTGTTCTGAAGTTCTCTGAGGGTCATGATCGAGTGGTGTTCTCCTTCTCGGCCTATATTTTTCACGAGACCACAAATCGTATCAGGTGACTTATATTTAAGCACGGACGTGCAGGCATGGTACAGATAATCCTTCCTCTTGTGACTGCCGGGATTATAAAGTACTATAACGAAATCAGCGGCAGCAGCAGCCTCGAGTCTTTTTTCGATGAGAGTCCACGGGGTCAGCAGGTCACTTAAAGAGATGACTGCGAAGTCGTGAACCAGCGGAGCGCCGAGTACTGCGCCGCCGGACTGGCAGGCGGAGACTCCGGGGATAACCTCGGTTTTTACCTCCGGGTGATCTTCAAGCACTTTAAGCATCAGACCAGCCATTCCGTACACTCCGGCATCACCACTTGAGATCAGAGCGACATTTTTTCCGGAAAGAGCATATTCGGCGGCCTTCTGGCAGCGTTCGACCTCACCGCGCATTTCAGTGCAGAAAGTCTCCTTATTGCCTATCAGGTCACGGACCAGCTCTACATAAAGACTGTAACCGGTTACGACATCGGCATTTTTTATTGCGTTGATTGCCCGGACAGTCATGTCATCATACCCGCCAGGCCCGATCCCTACTATACTTATCATGCAGGATTTCCTCCAATTAAAAATTTCTTATAGTGTAACACAAAAGCAGGCTTCAATAAAAATGTCACTTGATTTTTTTAGAAAAAATATGTTATAGTTTCAAACGAATAGAATAAACATAAGCGATATCGCGCGTTGGTAAACGATTCATTCCCAGCGTGCGGTATTTTTTTATGCAAAAAAGAAAGGTGTGTTAAAAAATGGAACAGGAAAACCGTATGGGTACTGATAAGGTTTCGTCAGTCCTTTTAAAAATGGGCATCCCGGTAATTCTATCGATGGTCCTTCAGGCCATGTACAATATCGTGGATTCGATGTTTGTCGCGAGGATGCCGGAT
The DNA here is from genome assembly GCA_029226225.1 of Lachnospiraceae bacterium. GTDB lineage: Bacteria > Bacillota > Clostridia > Lachnospirales > Lachnospiraceae > Weimeria. The sequence continues at coordinate 17,439 of JAQXXU010000077.1, forward strand.
ACGCCGGGCACCCCGCATACAGGAGAGCTGGCTGTAAATGCGCTCACACTGTCATTTCCGATACAGATGCTCATCATAGCATTTGGTATCGGAACTGGAGTCGGCATGGGAGCGATGCTTTCGAGGCTTCTTGGGAGCGGAGATAGGAAGGGAGCATCGAGGACAGCTGGGAACGGAATTTTTCTTGCGATAGTCATCTACCTTGTCTTTCTGATATTTGCATTCGTAGGCATCAGACCTTATCTGCTGACTCAGTCGAAGGACAAAGTGGTGCTTGGGATGGCTCAGGACTACCTGTTTATCTGCACGGCGCTCGGAATGTTCTCGCTGCTATTCTCGGCAATCCTTCTATTGAAACGAATCTATCGACTGAAGGTCGAATCGATGAAGGACTGGAAATGATAGGCAGACACGTGATTCTGTAAATATTGTATTTTCTGTATAGAGATGGTATCATCTGCTTAACACTTTATGAAACAGCTATACGAAAGGAGCTGCTTATGTACGAACAGGTGAAACTCAGTTACGGATTTGAAGAATTGGAACCGTACATCGACACATTGACAATGCAGACGCATTATGGGAAGCACCACGCTACATATACGAAGACTCTGAATGAGCTTGCGGAAAAAGCGGGTGTGGCAGATATTCCAATAGAGGACCTGCTGTCGGATCTGTCTATTGTGAAGGATCCGGCACTCAGAAATGCGATAAAGAATAATGGCGGCGGGTTCTATAACCACAACCTTTATTTTTCTATTATCTCACCGAATCCGGCGGCAGCGCCTTCAGGTATTTTAAAAGAAAAAATAGACAGCACTTTTGATAGCGCAGATGAGCTTAAAGCAAAACTGAAGGCAGCAGCGCTCGGACAGTTCGGTTCAGGCTGGGCATGGCTTAATGTTGATAAAGCTGGGAATCTGAGCATTAGCCAGAGCCCGAATCAGGACAACCCTTTCAGTGAAGGCCTTGCTGTAAAGCCGATTCTGGCAATCGATGTCTGGGAGCATGCATATTACCTAAAGTATAAGAACCTCAGAGCAGATTATGTGGATGCATTTTTCAAGATACTCGACTGGAAAGAAGTTGAAAAGAACTATGAGCTGGTAACAGGCTGAACCTTGATTTCTGTGGCTTCAAGTCCTATACTTTTAAGAAGTTAAAGAAAAAGCAAAGGAGACTACTGACATGGAAATGCAGATGGAGATGATCAGAAAACTGCCGACGCCGCAGGAGATAAAGGATGAATACCCGCTGAGGGCAGACCTGAAGGAATTAAAGGAAAAAAGAGATCAGGAGATCTTCGATATTTTTACAGGGAAGGATGACAGGCTTCTTCTCATCATAGGACCTTGCTCGGCTGATAACGAGGACTCGGTGCTCGACTATATGAACCGTCTTGCCGGCCTCCAGGAAAAAGTGAAGGATAAGATTTTCATGATCCCGAGGGTTTATACGAATAAGCCGCGTACTACAGGACTTGGATACAAGGGTATGTTCACCCAGCCAGATCCAGAGAAGGGTGCTGATCTGCTCGGTGGGATCGTAGC
>JAQXXU010000078.1 GCA_029226225.1 Lachnospiraceae bacterium
CTTTTTGCTTCGGGAGCAGATGATCCTGTCGGTGCCATGAGCAAGGGCGTAAAGATTGCGTTTAACCGCTTTAAGAAGGCCGGCATCAAGGACCTGACTCTTAAGCTCTTTCCGAATGACAGACATGAGATCCTAAACGAGACTGACCGTGCCGACGTCTATGACTACATCTATAAATGGCTCAAAGGAAGGATTTAAAAGTGTGTGATTCATACACCTCATTTGCTGAAGTCTACGACCTGTTCATGGATAACGTCCCATACGACAGGTGGGCTTCAGGAATAGATTCTCTACTAAAAAAATATCTGCCATCCTCCGCTGACAGGCCAATGGTTCTAGATCTGGGCTGCGGGACAGGCCAGATTACAAGGAGACTCAGAGACTTAGGCTATGATATGACAGGAGTGGATTCCTCTGACGAGATGCTTGAGATAGCCAGGTCTCATGAAACAGATGATTCTATTCTCTATATCTGTCAGGATATGAGAGACCTGGATCTCTTCGGTACATACCAGGGAATTGTCAGTGTCTGTGACTGTATGAACTATATCACGGACAGCCAGGATTTCATCGAAGTCTTAAAGCGGGTGAATAATTTTCTTCACCCGGGAGGAGTGTTTATCTTTGATGTGAATACAGAGTATAAGTATGAAAAAATCCTCGCGGATAATACCTTTGCAGAAAACCGTGATGAGGGCAGCTTTATCTGGGAAAACGAATACGACCCAGAATCAAAGCTGAACATCTATGATCTGACTCTCTTCATAAGAGAGAGTGATGGCAGGTTCGGCAAATTTTTCGAGCAGCATGTACAGAAAGCCTATCAGCGCGTAGAAATCGAAGATATGATAAGCGCAGCAGGCCTTGAGCTTATCGAGATACTTGATACTGAGACACTTGGAGAGCCAAAGGTGGATTCCGAGAAGCTGACATTCGTGGCAAGAGAGCATCTGAAGGACCCCGAGAGACCAGGCTACTACAAGGACGGCTCAGCACAACCATGCATCTGAAGAAGCCAAAGATAAGATGGAAGCCCAAACCACGCATCTGAGGGAGGACGCTGTAGGAGCTGCGAGAGACCTTTTTGAGACGCCGGCGCTTGGCGGCTGTTTTTCAGGCCGCCTATGCGTCCGCTGCGTCTCAAGCAGAGCGCAAGCGAGTCTCGAGCAGCTGCCTGCAGCGGCCGACCGTAGATTACAAGATAGATATGGAAGAGTGATATTATGAACGACTACATGGTGCGCGCGATCGCGGCGCACGACCAGATAAGAGCATTTGCGATAACAGACAGGGGAGTAGTGGAGAAAGCGAGACGGGATCATGATACCTGGCCAGTTACGACGGCAGCACTCGGCAGAACACTTTCTGCAGGGCTTATGATGGGGTTCATGATGGACGGAGACGATGACGAGATCACTGTCCAGCTGATAGGAGATGGGCCTGCGGGCGGAGTCACTGTCACAGCAGATTCGCACGGACATGCAAAAGGCTTTGTGAACAATCCACATGTGGACCTGCCTGAGAAGAGTCCGGGACACCTGGATGTAGGAGGCGCCATAGGACACGGCTATCTGCGAGTCATAAAGGATATGGGGTTAAAGGAGCCTTACAGCGGTTCGATAAATCTCGTGTCAGGTGAAGTGGCAGAGGATTTTACCTATTATTTCGCTGAAAGCGAGCAGGTTCCGTCATCTGTAGGACTTGGAGTCCTGGTAGATACAGACCTTACCGTAAAGCAGTCAGGTGGTTTTATAGTTCAGCTGATGCCTGATACAGATGATGCTGTCATAGATAAGCTGAGCGATAATATCTCACATATAGACTCTGTAACGACGATGCTTGAGAAAGGCATGACTCCTGAAGATATACTTCAGACGGTTTTAAATGGTTTTGACCTGGAGTTTACAGAGAAGCAGCCTGTAGAATTCAGGTGTGAGTGCAGCAGAGAAAAGTTCTTATCAAAGCTTAAGACTTTATCACAGCAGGATAAAAAGGATTTAGCAGATCCGGGAGAACCGATAGAAGTTGTCTGCCGGTTCTGCGGGAAGAAGTATACATTTGAACCTGATGAGATAGTCTGAAGGTTCTTAGGAGGATATATGGCACACGGATACATAAGAGTTGCGGCCGTTACACCGGATACAGTAGTGGCTGATACAAAGGCAAATGCAAAAAGTATCATAGAATGGTCGGTAAAAGCTTCTGAGGCAGGAGCACAGATCATAGTATTCCCTGAGCTTTGTATTACGGGATATACCTGTGGAGAGCTTTTCTTTCAGGACACGCTTCTGGGTGAGGCCATGCAGGCTCTGCGCGCTATAGCAGAGAACACAAAGAACCTGGATGCCATTATTTTCGTGGGAATTCCTATATACTATAAGGGACATCTGAGAAATACAGCGGCCGCATTAAATCACGGAAGGGTACTTGGATTTGTGCCGAAGACACATCTGCCTGACTACAGTGAGTTTTATGAGGCCAGGTATTTTGAGGCTGGTCCCCAGTACCCTGAAACCATCAGTTATCCGAACGGAGAGATCCCTATAGGTTCTGACCTTATTTTTTCATGTGAGAGCATACCTGGAATAGATATAGCCGCGGAGATTTGTGAGGATCTCTGGGTTCCGGACAGTCCTTCGACAAGGGCGGCCATGGCAGGAGCCACTATCATCGTAAATCTCTCGGCATCTGATGAGCTGACTGGAAAAGCAGCATACAGGAGGCAGCTCGTATCTATGCAGTCGGCAAAGTGCTATGTCAGCTACATCTATTCAAACGCGGGTATCGGCGAGTCGACACAGGATGTAGTCTATCCGGGAGGCGGCATCATAGCTGAAAACGGCAGGATACTTGCAGAGACGAAGCCATTTAAGGGTCAGATGACGATCACGGAGATAGATTACACAGCTTCTCTGAAGCATCGGGACCAGATGACTACCTTCAGACTTGACGATGAAGATCATGAGCGGATCCCGTTCAGACTGTCGCCTAAGAAAGTAGAGCTAACCAGGCCGGTAGACCCTCATCCGTTTGTACCTTCAGATGAGGAGCATTTAAGGGAACGCTGTGAAGAAATCCTGGATATCCAGGCCTATGGCTTAAGGAAGCGTCTGGAGCATACACATTCAAAAACTGCTGTGATCGGTATTTCGGGCGGTCTGGATTCTACACTTGCCCTTTTAGTTACAGTAAGGGCATTTGATATCTTAGGACTGGATCGTAAAGGGATCATAGGTGTTACGATGCCTGGATTCGGAACGACTGACAGGACTTATGAGAATGCTGTTACGATGATAAAGACCCTGGGTGTCACCTTCCGTGAGATAAATATATCTGCTGCGGTAAGACAGCATTTCTCAGATATAGGACAGGACGAGTCTGTACACGATGTGACATATGAGAATTCACAGGCGAGAGAGCGCACGCAGATCCTTATGGATATAGCGAACAAAGAGGGAGGACTGGTCATAGGGACCGGTGATCTCTCTGAGCTGGCGCTCGGCTGGGCCACTTATAATGGTGATCATATGTCGATGTACGCTGTAAACTGCTCGGTGCCAAAGACTCTGGTGCGCCATCTGGTTCGCTTCTATGCGGACTACTATGGCAAAGACGATGAGAACCTGCGGAAAGTACTTTTAGATGTGCTGGACACTCCGGTATCTCCAGAACTTCTGCCGCCTGAAGAGAACGGGCAGATAGCCCAGAAGACCGAGGACTTAGTAGGCCCGTACGAGCTCCATGACTTTTTCCTATACTATGTTCTGAGATTCGGTTACACGCCTGAGAAGATCTATCTGCTTGCAAAAGCAGCTTTTAAGACAGGGAAACCGGATGAAGTGTATGATGCTTTAACGATCAGAAAGTGGATGAAGACATTTTACCGCCGCTTTTTTGCACAGCAGTTCAAGAGAAGCGCAATCCCGGATGGGCCGAAGGTCGGCACGGTGGCTCTGTCACCGCGAGGAGATCTGCGTATGCCTTCTGATGCTTCGGCCAGGCTGTGGCTTGACGCTGTCGAAAATCTCTGATCACTCTTTGAGAAAGCCAGGAAGCCGGAATTTTTTAAAGAAGAGATAATAGAACACGATGTACATGGGGGCGGCTCCGAGCAGGTCGTAGAGAGTGTGCTGTTTGATAAAGAGTGTGGCGAGTATTATCATGACACAGCAGAATACAGACAGCGCTGACTCCCAGGCGCGGTGATACTTTTTAGCACGGCGGCAGATAGCAGTGTTTGCGATAAGCGCGTTGTACACGTGTATAGATGGCATGATATTGGTCGGGGTGTCGGCAGAGTAGATGGCTCCGATCATTTTTGAAAAAATATCTTTGCCCAGATGTGCAGGACGGAGAGTCTGTGTGTTCGGGAAAATAATAGATACTATTATAAAAACTGTCATCCCTGAGAAAAGCGCAAATGCTGTCCTGTAGTATTCGCCTGGATCATCATCGATAAACAGCGGGAGCAGCGCCCAGACGTGATACGCGAACCAGAAGTAGTAGGGCAGCACAAAGGCCGGGATAAACGGTATGGCGTGGTCAAGAGGAGTGTCAAGCACATGGTAGTGGCCAGCTATCCACACGTGTTCTATCAGATAGAAAAACACTGTAAATACAATGAAATAGAGAAGAATAAGAATCCTTTTTTTCCTTTTTAACAGAAAATCTTTTACTAAATTACCCATAAATGTTATTGTACGATAAAAAGGACCTTTATAGAAGTTACAAAAGAGCCGGTTTGTAGACGAATACATTGAAAAAAACAGTCGATTGTTGTAGTATAGGCTTTGACTGAAGACTGCAAAGGAAGAAAAAATGAAGCACAAAGTTTTACTGATCACGGTTCTCGTGATCACAGCTATAGCGGCCATATATGCGGGTACGGCCTTTTTCTATACGGGGCATGTGATGCCTGGAAGCAGGATAGCCGGACAAAAGGCAGATGGCAGTGATATAGACGGGATAGTTGACATCCTGAAGGATTCGGCATCTTCATATTCACTCGAGATAAAGGGAGACACTACCGATGATGTACTTTACGGAAAGGAAGTGTCACTTTCTCTTGATGATGCCTCAGCGAGAAAGGCAGCACAGCAGATTCTCGACTCTCAGAAGGTAGGCACCTGGCCTCAGGCATTTTTTAGAAAAAATACCGACATCGAGGTCCCGGAGATGTCAGCTACATTTGACGAGACGGCACTTGAGAGCGCTATAGATGGACTTTCGGCGGTTACAGCAGAGCCGACCAAGTCAGAAAACGCGACTTACGAGCTCTCAGGAGATACGTATAAAGTAAAAAAGGAAGTCTACGGAACCGAGATTGACCGGGATGCTCTGACGAAAAGCATAGAGAGCGCGCTTGAATCCTTAGACGAGACTCTGAATCTGAGAGAGAGCGGAGATTATGTAGACCCTGAGATAAAAAGTGATGATCCCACACTTAAGAAAACAGTCGAGAACCTGAACAAATACATGGCAGTCGATATCACCTATGATATGGGTGATAAGGGCAAAGTAAAGGTCGACAAAGAAGACCAGGCCAAATGGTTTAAAGTCGGTAAAAGCGGTAAGGTATCTTTTGACGATGATGCTATCTATAAATATGCGCAGATGACGCTTGGCTACAAGTATAATACCATGGGACTTCCGAGGAAGCTTAAGACACAGTATGGAACGACTGCGACGGTAAAGGGAGGAAACTACGGCTGGTGGATAAACTATGCAGGAGAGCGTGACCAGATAAAGAAGGACTTAAAGGCCGGGAAGAGTGTGACCAGGGAGCCAGTATATCATTACAAGGCTGCAAACCACGGTGATTATTCTACTGACTATGGCAACAGCTACGCCGAGGTGAACATCGCTACTCAGCATATGTTCCTCGTGATAAATGGAAAGAAGGTCCTGGACTCTGACGTCGTGACCGGAAAGGATGTCCCTGACAGACGGACACCTACAGGCACTTACCGCATCACCTACAAGACAAAGGATGCAACCCTGAAGGGGCAGGGCTATGCTTCACCGGTTTCATGGTGGATGCCGTTTAATGGTAATATCGGCTTCCATGATGCGCCTTGGCGCCATGGCAGATTCGGCGGCCAGATCTATAAGACTGCCGGTTCGCACGGCTGTGTGAATATGCCTCCTGAGATGGCTAAAAAGCTCTATAAGTACGTAGAGACCGGATTTCCGGTCATCGTCTATAACCAGAAAGAAACAGATTCTGCCCGCAAAAAGGCTGAAACCGGTTGGAAATACAAAGGAGAATGATCAAATGAGCACCTGGGAAGAAAAAGTCCACAAAGTAAGTCCGTACACTCCGGGCGAGCAGCCAAAGAATGCTGATGTGATAAAACTGAACACAAACGAAAATCCGTATCCCCCGGCACCGGCTGTTCAGAAGGCTATAGCTGATTTTGACTATGATACACTGAGAAAATACCCGGATCCTGCGGCCACAGGGCTTATCGAGGCTTTGTCAGACACATACGGAGTCCCGGCAGACCAGATCTTTGTCGGAGTGGGCTCTGACGATGTTCTTGCGATGAGCTTTCTGACTTTCTTCACCTCAGGAGAAAAAATACTTTTCCCGGACGTGACCTACTCATTTTATGATGTCTGGGCTGACGAGTTCAGGATCCCGTTTGATACAGTACCGCTGCGTGAGGATTTTTCCATAGATATAGACGGCTTTTGCAGCGGTAAGGCTGGCGGCATAGTTATCCCAAATCCGAATGCGCCTACAGGACTTGACGCCGGTGTTGATGCGCTGGAGAAGATCATCCGTTCAAACCCGCAGTGCGTCGTTATCATAGACGAGGCTTATGTGGATTTCGGGGCGAAGTCAGTTCTTCCTCTGATAGAAAAATACGATAACCTGCTGGTGACACAGACTTTTTCAAAGTCGAGAGCCCTGGCCGGAAG
>JAQXXU010000079.1 GCA_029226225.1 Lachnospiraceae bacterium
CCGTGAATTTCTTCGCGGTGAACTTGCCTGATCCTGAGTCATCATTTCTCGCTATCATCGTGGAACCGTTCCACGACGCGTTTTTTCCTACTAATAATGTCGTACAGGACATTTTTATATACCTCCTAAAGAAAAATTACCGCCCTATTATAACACATTTTGTGTCAGTGGGGACGCGTTCAGCTGACACAAGAATTTTTTTATGATAAAACGTGTTTGACATGCCTAACATACTGTGATATATTCTTCCTAGTTAGCGGCAACTAATAAATGCAAACAATGGAGGAAAACAAATGGATAAGGTTGAGATCGTATTCTGGTCACAGTCAGGAAATACCGAGGCGATGGCTGAGGCAGTGGCAGACGGCGTAAAGGCAGCAGGCAAGGAAGCTGACATAGTATCAGTCGATGCCGCAAATGCCAGCGCACTTACTTCTGCAAAGGGATTTGCACTCGGATGCCCGGCTATGGGGAATGAAGTTCTGGAAGAGACTGAGATGGAGCCGTTCGTAGCGTCTATCGAGGGACAGGTCAACGGAAAGACCATTCTTCTCTTCGGTTCATACGGTTGGGGCGACGGCCAGTGGATGAGAGACTGGGTTGAGCGCATGACAAATGCCGGAGCAAAGGTCATCGGAGGAGAGGATGCTATCTGCATGAACGATCCTGACGACGACACAAAGAGCAGGCTGGCTGATTTCGGAAAGCAGTTAGCAGATCTGTAAGCGGCTGGTTGAAAAAGAGGCCTTAAGCCAGCTGGGAAAGCATCATAAAAATAAGCACCACCCGTAAAAAACGAGCGGTGCTTTTATTTTACTCGAACTGTTTATTTATCAGAGGACGAAGGATAGGGTAGAGAGCCGCGGCGATTACGACGCCGAAGACGCCCTGGATGATATTTGCCGGGATGCCGGCTGCGGATGAGGTGATACCTGCGTTAAAGGCTGCTGCCGTAAATCCGCCGGTCGCTGTGAACGCGTACAGGAATGATTCAAAGACGAAGTAGGCGACTACCATGAAGGCTTCACCGACGGCGCTGCCGATGATGACCGGCACGACATTTTTCTTAGTGCCGAGGATTTTCTGAAGGAAGACCGTGATGCCGTATGCGATAACGGCGACTAATGCCTTTATGACAAAAGTGGCCGGTACGTAGGTCACATAGCCTCCGATCAGGTCGGAAAGCATCGAGCCGAAGCCGGCTGCGAGGCCGCCCCATAGAGGTCCCAAGAAAACTCCAGAGAGAATGACGAATCCGTCGCCCGGGTGGATATAACCGTGGGTTATAGTCTGGACTTTTATGACGTAAGTCCCGATGAAGGTCAGTGCTGCGAAAAGTGCGGCGGTGACCAGAAGCCTTAGCTTTGAAGATGATACAGCTTCATTATGCTGTGGAGTAGATACGTGTGTTACCATATGAATACCTCCATGTATTTTATTTAGTGGACATTATAGTGAAAAAATGATACCATGAGAATATCCAGTTGGAGGATTTTTTATATGACCAGACAGCCAGCCTACCTGAGGGTTTACTATAAGCTTAGAGACCAGATAACTGGGAAGGCATACCAGTTCGGACAGCGGCTGCCATCGAAGCGGCAGCTGGCAGACACGGAGCATGTGTCGGTGATCACGATCGGACATGCCTACGATCTGCTGGCAGAAGAAGGATATGTCGAGGCGAAGGAGCGGAGCGGATATTATGTCAGTTTTAGTGACGCTGATCCTTTTCTTTCGAAAAATACGAAGCCTCGGAGAGAAGAGCAGACAGAAAGTTACCACGAGGATTTTGTGATCCCGCCGGTCGAGCATTTTCCATTTATGACTTACGCTAGAACCGTGCGAAAAGTTCTGGCAGATGAGGGCGAGAAGCTCTTCGTCAAGTCAGAAAACCAGGGAAGGGCTGACCTTCGCCAGGCTATCGCCTCTTACCTTTTGAGAAACCGCGGCATGGAGGTGAGCCTTTCGCAGATCCTCGTCGGTAGCGGCGCCGAGTACCTGTATGGTATGGTCGTTACGATGCTCGGTCGTGCCAGGATCTACGGAGTCGAGGACCCGTCATATGAGATGATCGAAAAAATATACGATCAGAACGGTGTTATCGTCGAGAAACTGAAAATGGGGCCGGATGGGATCCGCTCCGAAGCGCTCAAAGGATCGAGGGCGGAGGTGCTTCATGTGACACCTTTTCACAGCTATCCGTCGGGTGTCACCGCCGACATCACGAAGCGCGCCGAATACATCAACTGGGCGAAGCACCGGAACGCCTTTATCATAGAAGATGACTATGACTCGGAGTTTACCGTGAAGACCAGGCGCGAGGACACACTTTTTTCAATGGAGCCGAAAAGACACGTGATCTACATCAATACTTTCAGCCGGACCATCTCGCATGCTACCCGAGTCGGCTATATGGTTCTACCGTCTGAACTGAGCAGCTCGCTTCTTTCAAAAGTGTCTTTTTATTCGTGCACAGTCCCGGTCCTCGACCAGGCAGTCCTTACGGAACTCTTAAATTCCGGAGAGTTCGAGCGCCACATAAATAGAGTTCGAAGGCGGCTTCGTGAATAGCACTAAACGGGTCAGAAGGCGGCTGCGAGAATGATACTGAATGGGTTCGCTGTAGACTACGGGAATGATGTTGTAAATCCAACAGACAAATACCCTAATGGGGTATATACTCATAGCTGTAATCGAGGAAAAGAAAGCGCAACTGATATCTGCTGCCATTGAATTCATCTGTGGCAGCAGTTGCACAGTTCAAGACCCGCATGTCGACAGGTAGCGGGTCAGGGAAACTACAAATACACAGTAAGGAGGAATTCAAATGGCAATAGATTTCAGAAAAGCGGCGATGATAGGCTGCGGCTTCGTAGGCAGCGCATCAGTTTACTCCCTGATGCAGGGAGCAGTATTTTCAGAGATAGTCCTTATCGACGCAAATAAGGACAAGGCAGAGGGCGAGGCACTTGACATCAGCCATGGCCTCCCGTTTGCAAAACCTATGAAGATATACGCCGGCGACTACCCGGATCTATCCGATGCCGGACTTATCATCATAAGCGCAGGAGCAGCCCAGAAGCCTGGCGAGACAAGACTTGATCTGGTAAAAAAGAACACGGCTATTTTCAGATCGATCATCCCGGAGATCGTGAAGTATAATAAAGACGCGATCCTTCTCGTGGTCGCAAATCCGGTCGATATCCTGACACAGGTGGCATTAAAACTCTCGGGATATCCGAAGAACCGCGTGCTCGGAAGCGGAACGACACTTGATTCAGCACGTTTTAAGTATCTGCTCGGTCAGCATCTGGGCGTAGATGCCCGTTCGGTACACGCCTTCATCATCGGTGAGCATGGCGATTCAGAGATCGCTGCCTGGTCATCGGCAAATGTCTCTGGTGTCCCGATCCACAAATTCTGCGAAATGAGGGGATACACTGACCACGACGCCGAGACTACCCGCATCGCCGAGGAAGTCAAGAACTCAGCTTACGAGATCATAAAGAAAAAAGGCGCCACCTACTACGGTATCGGAATGAGTGTCCGCCGTATCTGCGAAGCCATAGTCCGTGACGAAAGGTCGATCCTTCCGGTTTCTTCTTACATCGAAGGGAAATACGGCATCGACGGCGTCTGCCTTTCAATGCCGGCCATCGTTGGAGCCGACGGAGTCGACACCCTGATCCCATACGAGCTCTCAGAGGATGAGCTCAAAGAACTCCACAAATCCGCCGACACCCTGAAGTCAGTCCTCAAGGACGCAGGTGTCTGATACGGAAATACACCTCAAACGGCACGTATATCATCGCCATGACAGCCAGTGCCAGAAGCGCATAGCCGAATAAGTACCCGGGAACTCCGAGAAATGACGCAAGCCAGGACAGCGGAGTCCCGGGCTCTGGCCAGTTCACGAACATATAATTGCAGTCCATTTTTTTATCAAAGATGTAGATCGGCGGCACGATGACACCTAGGAACACAACTTCATACCACAGGTGCTTTATGCGTGGTGTGACACGCCCGTCGATAAGCAGAAGCAGAGGGTAGAGAAGCAGAAGTTCGTGCCATACATATCCATATATATTGAAAAAATTCCATACCGGATAGAAAGTCCAGTCGGGAAGCAGCAGAGCGAAAACAGAGCCAGGTCCTAACAGGATCACAGCGACTTCGCCGAAAAAACTCCGCGCCTTTTCAGATGGAAGAAATGACGCAAGAAGAAAATCATATACTGCGAGCCCGCACAGGTGCAGCGGCAGCATCCCGATATTTGCTTTATGTATAGAAAAAAGCACTATCCACTTCGATGCTTCCATACACAGAAGAAACACCGGAATCCCTTTGATGATCCGGTCTCGTCCCCTTTCTCCCACTTTTATAAAGATCACAGCGATAGCCGCCATGATGACGCCTACGGCCGCTAAGCACCCGAAATGCGTCGCTGAAAAAATCTGATACCCGCTTCCGTCAGGTATCTCATCCTGATAAGTAAAAAATGAGATCATTTATGCCTTCTTCTCGTTCACCCATCCCATCTCTTCATCATTAAACAGCCGGTATTCTCCCTCGGCCAGGCTCTTATCAAGGCTGAACGGTCCCATCGTAAGACGCTTAAGGGAGGTGACAGTGCAGCCAACTGCTTCCATCATGCGTTTTACCTGATGGAAACGGCCCTCGCTTATAGTCAGGTTCGCGCTGGTGTCGGATAAGAGTTCGAGAGTGGCAGGCTTTGTCGGCTCATCATCTCCGATATCAACGCCGCTCCTGAATTTTTCAATAGCAGACTCCGGGATTATTTTATCGACAGTCAGAAAATAGGTCTTGTCTACGTGCTTTTTTGCGTGAACCATCCTGTGTGAAAAATCACCGTCATTAGTGATGATGAGGAGCCCTGTAGTGTCCTTATCGAGTCTTCCCACGGTGAACAGGTCCTTTGCCTTGATCTCGTCGCCCAGCAGAGTAAAAACGGTCGGATTTCTGCCCTCCCGGTTTGTGCAGACATAGCCTGCAGCTTTATTCATAAGTATATAGGTGAATTCACTGTAGTGTAAGTGTTCACCCATGAAAACGACCTTGGTTTTCACATCAACCTGTGTTTCAGGCGCGGACACTTTTTCACCGGCGACAAATGCCGGTACTTTTTTCAAAGCTTTCTTTATCTCTTTTCTGGTCATCCCGGTACAGGACGCTATGTACTTATCTAAACGCATGGGATTATTATGCCTGTTGGGAAGAATTTTTTCAAGAGTGTCTGGGAAGTATTGATTTTAAAAGGCATTTATTGTACACTTGTTTAGATATACGTAATGAAAAAATGAGGGAAATACCTTGAGAAAACTGATCGAAAAATATAAAGACGTCATTCCGTATCTGATCTTTGGCGTCCTCACGACTCTGGTCAATATCGTATCCTACTGGGTACTGGCGCATCCGCTTAGGGTCGGCGTCATGGTATCCACAGTTATAGCATGGATACTTTCAGTTCTATTTGCATACGTCACAAACAGAAAATGGGTTTTTCACAGTGAAGTACATACCGTTCCTGAAGTGATCAGGGAAATGGTGTATTTTTTTGGGTGCAGACTGGCGACAGGACTTATGGATATGCTTTTCATGTATATTTTTGCAGTCAGGATGCAGCTCGACGACACCTGGGTAAAGATAGGCTCGAATGTAGTAGTCGTCATCTTAAACTACCTGGCCAGCAAATTGTTGATTTTCAGACATAAGGGGAGCACAGATGAAAAATAAGAGCGTGCTGATAAGGATCATAGACGTACTTACAATTCTCCTGCTTCTGATCTGCCTTGCGGGATCAGTGTTTATAGGATTTAAATACGGAGTGGCAGGGACTCATTCGTTTGGCGACAGGATCAGAAAAATCTTAGAGGGAGGGGACGGCACTGAAATCATCCGCAAATGGAAACTGATCCTTCTTGCGTTGATCCCTGTGCTTTTTCTGGTATTTATATCCGCATACCGTCTGATAAAAAAAAGCTCCGACAGAGGAAAACTGATCATAGGCCTGGTAGCACTGGCGGTGATGGCTGTGCTGCAGCTGGTGATCGCGATGTCAGTTTCATTTATCGGAAACCACGACTCATATGAGGTGATGGACCAGGCACTTGCTATTGCTTCGGGAAGCCAGAGTCAGGTGAACTACAGTAGGATTTTTTATTTCCAGAAATACTCCAATAATAATTTCTTCATACTTCTGTGTGTCGGAGTTTTTAAGCTCGCCCGCCTTTTCGGTGTCAGAGAGTATGTGAGATTCATGACTGTGGTAAATATCATATTCATGGATCTGGGAATAGTGTTCCTGGTCTGGGCGGTAAGGACCGCAAAGGATAAGACAGCAGCCTCCTATGTGATGCTTTTAAATGCCATAAATCCGCTGATGTACCTTTTCGTCGGCTGGAATTACACCGCTACGATGAGCATACTTCCGATGATGGCATCGCTTTTTCTCCTGGTGCTTTTAAACTACAGACAGATGAGCACGAAAAAACAGATGCTCTTCTGCGCTATCCTTGGATTTACAGCTGCAGTTTCGTATCTGATAAGGCCGACAGCATTTTTTATCATAGTCGCGTATCTGGTGTATCGGCTGATAAGGATCATCGGCGGGTATTTTTCAAAGAAGAGACTGGCTCTGTTTGCGGCATCTCTGGTTGTGTTCGCGGTTTCTTTCACAGGACTCGGAAGGGCATCAAGAGCGCTGAACCCAGACCAGAGTAAGGATTTCCCGGTGGCGCACTGGATCATGATAGGAGCCGATGATAACGGCAGGGCGAAGGGAAACCACAGTGCTTTCACGAAACACTTCCATACCGAAGAACAGATGAAGACAGGTGACCTCGAACGCATAAAGATGATAAATAAAAGACGCGGTACGAAGGCGACTGTCCTGCATTATATGAAAAAGCCGATCCTCAGCTGGTCAGACGGGGCGGCCGAGTACTATGAGCGTTTTGAGATCATAAAGGGAGCGGATGCATCGGTATACAGCGCCCTGGCTGGAGAAAAAAGTCCGTGGATCCTTGTATACTGTCAGGCATTCAGGATAGTGACGCTGCTTCTTGCGATAGCAGGCATCTGCGTTCTGATAAGAAAAGATGATGATATGCTCGAATGCGTGGTTATGATAACGCTGTTCGGAGCGCAGTTTTTCTATGTGATCTGGGAAGGAAAGCCAGCGTATTCGCTGCCGTTTATACCGCTTCTTCTGCTTCAGACACTGCCAGCGATCGAGAGAGGAACGCTGAAGCTAAAGGGCACGAAGGCTCTGTACGCCATAACTGCTGCAGCCGCCTGTGTCGTGATCATCTGCCAGATCCCGCTCACAGGACAGATAAGCACGAGAATGGTGCCTTCTGTCATGACCAGCAGATTCCGTTTCAGACATACCGTAAAGCTTGCTGAAGGAGGAGAACTGACGCAGGACTTCAGGCCAGTAAACGATTTTAACAGGATCGAATTCCCGGTGCACGGAGATATGGACGGATATCAGATAAGCCTGATGAAGGACGGCACTAGTATCGACGGTGCAAAGGTATCTGAATCAGACGAAAAGAAGAAAAAGATCTGTATCGATGTCCCTAGGCAGACTGCTGGAGATAAGTACACCATACTTATAAAAAATGACTCAGACCAGCACTCATCACTGCACCTGAAGACATCTATCACCGATGCTCTGGAATTATATGACGGGAAGACCACTGTAAACGGTAAGTCACTAAAAGACCGTCTGCTGATAAACGTAACAAGAAAGTGAGAATGAAATGAAAGAGGATAACAGAGACCTGCCAAGACTGGCTATCATAATCCCTTGCTATAACGAGGAGAAAGTGCTTCCGGAAACCGCGCCTATGTTCTTGGATGAGCTGAAGCTGATGATCGACAAGAAAAAAATAAGCGCAGACAGCCGTATTCTTTTCGTAAACGACGGTTCAAAGGATAACACCTGGCCGATCATCAAGGCACTCTCAAAGCAGGACGAGCATTTCGAGGGAATAGCGCAGAGCAGAAACAGAGGACACCAGAATGCACTGGTGGCTGGCATGATGGAGTCACGCGACAGGGTAGATGCCATCGTAACTATAGACTGTGATGGCCAGGATGATATCACCGCCATGGAAAAAATGGTCGATGCTTTCAGGGATGGAAATGAGATAGTCTACGGTGTCCGTTCATCGAGGGATACCGACACCTGGTTCAAGAGAAACTCAGCTCAGGCTTACTATAAGCTCTTGAACCGTATGGGCGGAGACGTGGTATACAATCACGCTGACTACAGACTTGTGAGTAACAGGGTGTTAAACTGCTTCGCCGATTATCATGAGGTAAATCTGTTCCTTCGCGGGATTTTTCCGCTGATAGGCTTTAAGTCCACTACTGTAGCCTATGAGAGACACGAGAGAATGGCAGGCGAAAGCCATTATCCTCTTTCAAAGATGCTGGGCCTGGCCTTTGACGGTATCACGAGTCTCTCTGTAAAGCCGCTCCAGCTCATCGCAAAGCTCGGAGGAGTTTTCTCGGTGATAGGACTGATCGGTATCATAGTAGTCATAGTAAGGCATTTCATGGGGATCGCAATGGCTGACGGCTGGGCTTCACTTGCCTGCATCATCCTGTTTATCGGCGGTATACAGCTTATAAGCCTCGGAGTGCTCGGTGAATACATAGGAAAAATATATCTGGAGACCAAGCACAGACCGAGGTACATCATAAGCGAGCGGACCTGGGAAGAGTGATCATAGCAGGTATTTGTTAATAGCGTAAAGACAGCCGTCGTGGTTATTGTCAGGGATGACGAGATCCGCGGCGGCTTTTGCGTGGTCGTTAGCATTTCCCATAGCAAGGGAAAGACCGGCGGTCTCAAGCATCGGGATGTCATTATCAGCGTCACCTACGGCTATGGTCTTTTCTATAGGAATGCCTAAGTATGAGGCAAGGTCTGAGATGCCGACACCTTTATGGATCCCCTTCGGAGATATTTCAAGAGAAGAAATCTCAGCGTAGATGCGCTCTATTGGGAGATTTTTCTCGGAGAGACGCTCTGAGGTGCGGATGCTCGCTTCACGGCTCGTGTGATAGAGGTTCATTTTTTCGATGGAGCCTGCGTTTTCCCTGATGGCTGCCTTTATATCATCGACCGGTGTTGCGACAGACGAATAGAGCGGGATGTAGACACCCATGTTATAGTGGTCCATGTGTGGGATTTTCGCACGTTCGACGATAGAGGCACCGTCTACCATGAACTGGACCATCAGGTCTTCCTTATCTAAGACATCTATGATATCAGGCATCGCAGAGGCTTCTATCGCGTGCCTGGCTGCTATCTGATTTTTCCAATGGTCATAGACTAAGGCTCCGCTTTCGCAGATGTAGTAGTGGATGTCCTTGAATTGTTCGTCATACGGCGCGAGTTCGGCGACCGGGCGGCCGGTGCAGATCACTACGTGCTTGCCAGCTTCGCGGACTTTTTTAAATGATAGTATAGTTTCTTCTGAAATAGTTTTATCACTCCGGAGGAGCGTATCGTCCATATCGAGGGCGATAAGTTCATAATCTGTACTCATGAAAAGTATTTTACATGAATAAAAGTCTGTATTCAAGTCTCTTGCACAACTGCTCTTCTTCCTATAAAATAGAACTCATGAAAGAAAGAAAAATCCTTAAAAACAAAGCGTACCTCTATCTGACTGAATTCTTCTCCGGCATGGCCCTGATGGCCGTTGAGATAGGGGCGCAGAGGCTTATAAGCCCATACTTTTCATCGTCGCAGATAGTCTGGACGATAATCATAGGAACGATCATGATAGCGATGGCGTTAGGTAATGTCTATGGAGGCAGATCAGCGGATAAAGACCCGGATCCGGACAGGCTCTATCGCAGGATCCTTATCGCCGCTATCTGGCTTGCGCTGATACCAGTAGTCGGAAAGTACATAATCATCGGGATTTCGGCTCTTCTGATATTTAAAGTAAGCCACGGATTTCTGATCATAGCGGCCTTCGTGGTCTGCATGGTGGTCTTCGTCTTCCCGCTTTTTCTCTTAGGTACGGTAACTCCGTCGCTCGCTAAATACACGATGGGAAGCCTTGAGGATAATGGAAAAATAGTCGGAACCTTAGGCGCTTCGAATACGATCGGAAGCATCATCGGTACTTTCATGCCGACATTTGTGACTATACCGGCGGTCGGGACGAATGTGACTTTCCTGATTTTTTCGGGAATTCTTATAGCGCTGTCACTTATCTACTTTTTTAGTATAGGATTTACTTATCACAAGAAAAAAATAATCGCATCGTGTCTTATCTTCGCACTCTGCATAGTGTTCGGGCATCAGACGAATTTCGCGTTCTGGGAGTCTGGGGACAATGTAAAGTACGAGGGCGAGAGCACCTATAACTACCTGCGGGTGACTGATGACGGGAGTCAGGTCGCGCTCTCGACGAACGTGCTATTCGGCGTCCAGTCAGTACTTAATAAGCAGAAGAGCCTGACCGGCATGTACTACGATTACGCGATGGCGGCTCCTCTTATGACAAAAAATGCCCTAAAGGGCCAGGATGCCCTGATCCTTGGCATGGGTTCCGGGACTTTCGCGCACCAGTGCAGTGAATACCTGCCGCAGGTGCACTGTGAGGGAGTCGAGATAGACCAGAAGATAACTGATCTCGCGAGAAAGTATTTCGATGAGCCGAAATCCACAAAGGTTGTGACCTACGATGGCAGGGCTTACCTCAACGCTATCGATAAAAAATACGATTGTGTAATGGTCGATGCCTACCAGGACATCACGATTCCATTCCAGATGTCATCAGTCGAGTTCTTTCAGATGGTTAAAGAACATTTAAATGATGGTGGCGTCATGGTAGTAAATATGAACATGCGTGGCCAGACGAAAGGCTCGATCACAGACTATCTGACAGATACGATCCAGTCAGTTTTTCCGACTGTCTACACAGCGGATGTGCCGGGAAGCACGAACCGTGAGCTTTTTGCCAGCATGTCACCAGATATCAAAAATAACCTCGACATGAATCTGGCGCTTTCATCGCAGAACGATGAATTCACCGAAATGATGGCTCGAGTGTCAGACGGCCTTGTAAAGCAGCCAGGCGGAAGCTACATTCTAACTGATGACAAAGCGCCGGTCGAGCTCTTAGGGATAAGAGTCATAGACCGGCTGATAAACGACGAGGTATCCTACTACCGCGACATCTACGACAAGCAGGGGATCCGCGGGGTAATGCAGGAACTGGGAATTTGATAGGAGGTTTTAAATGAATTACAAGGAGAAATACAGTGAGTGGCTTGAAAAACTTTCATCTGACGACCCGCTTCATAAGGAGCTTGAAAAAGTGAGCGATGACGGCGAGATAGAGGACAGATTTTATAAGGACCTGTCTTTCGGAACTGCCGGACTCCGTGGAAAGGTCGGAGCCGGAACTAACCGCATGAATGTCATAACAGTCGGAAAAGCTACGCAGGGAATCGCTGATTTTATCGTGGGCAAAGGCGCTGAGGCTATGAAAAAAGGAGTAGTGATAGCTCACGATCCGAGACATTTTTCGAAGGAGTTCTCAGAGCTTGCAGCAGGCATTTTTGCCGCAAATGGCATAAAGGTCTACACTTTTCCTGACCTTCGTCCGACACCGGAGCTAGCCTTTATGATAAGGCATCTGCATACAGTTTCCGGGATCAATATCACAGCGTCTCACAACCCGAAGGAGTACAACGGCTACAAGGCTTACTGGGACGATGGCTGTCAGGTGTCATCGGAGATTGCCGATGCGATGACAGAGTGCATAGAAAAGGTCGACCAGTGGAACGGTGTAAAGACAGCCGACTATAATGAAATGGTCCAGAGTGGAAAAATAACAGTTCTGGGGCCCGAGTACGACAGAATGTACTTAGACAGGATCGAAGCACTGGCTATCCATTCAGGTGACGAACTCGACCTTTCGATACCTCTCGTATACACGCCGCTTAATGGCTGTGGTTCGATACCGTTCCGCCAGATGCTTACTGACAGGGGATTTACGAACTGGACGATAGTGCCGGAACAGGAAAATCCGGACCCTGATTTTACAACGGTGGGATATCCGAACCCGGAGGATCCGAAGGCCTTTAAGCTGAGCGAAGAGTACGGCCGAAAGACAGGAGCTGAGCTTCTGATGGCGACAGACCCTGATTCGGACCGTTTTGCTATAGAGATAAGAAATGACAACGGAGACTACGTACCGCTGAACGGAAACCAGACAGGCTACCTGCTCGTAAACTACATCCTCGAAGGTCACAAGACTGCCGGAACCCTTCCAGAAAAAGGAGCGATGGTAAAGTCGATCGTGACCTCAACTCTGTCTACGAGAATAGCTAGGGCATATGGAGTCGAGATGTTCGAGACACTTACCGGCTTTAAGAATATCTGCGGAAAAGTGCCGTATCTGCATGAGCACGGCTACACCTATCTGTTCGGATATGAGGAGTCAGTAGGTTATGCGGCCTGCGAAGACATCAGGGACAAGGATGGCATCTCTGCCGGAATGCTCGTAGCAGAGGCAGCAGCTTTTTACAGGAAGCAGGGTAAGACACTCTGGGACGTGTTAAATGACATCTACGCTAAGTATGGCTGTTTTGCCGAGGACGAGCCGAATATCATTCTCGAGGGAATAGAAGGTTCTGAGCGCATTGGCCGCATGATGAAGTGGGTACGTGAAAATGAGCCTACAGAGATAGCTGGGGTGAAGGTCAGCTGGATCATCGATTACATCGGAGGCTATGAGGATATCCCTCCACAGAACTGTCTCAGATTTTTCTTAGCGAATGATTCCTGGTTTGCCATCCGTCCGTCTGGCACCGAGCCGAAGATCAAGTTTTACTTCTACTCCTGTCAGGACACGCTCGAGAAGGCACATGCGGTAAATGACGCGATAAAGAATGAAGTCCTTGAGACCATAAAGAAAGTGCAGTAAAAATGGACGACATAATAGTTATAGGAATAGCTGGGGGAACAGGCTCCGGGAAGACGACGATAACGCAGACTTTAAGAGAGCATTTCGGGAACGATGTGTCAGTTATCTACCATGATAACTACTACAAGGCACATCATGACCTCTCGTATGAGGAGAGGACGAGACTTAACTACGACCACCCGAACGCATTTGATACGGATCTGCTTGTGTCAGACCTCACAAAGCTTAAAAATGGCGAGCCGATAGAGTGCCCGGTCTACGACTACACGATCCACGACAGGTCGAATACGACGATGACGATACAGCCTGCAAAGGTAATTATCGTAGAGGGTATCCTGATATTCTATGACAAGCGTATCCGTGACCTCTGCGACATAAAGCTATACGTGGATGCCGACGCTGATGTCCGCATTCTTCGCAGGATAAAGCGTGACGTAAAGGAACGCGGCCGCTCCCTGGATTCAGTCATAGACCAGTATCTCGCCACGGTAAAGCCGATGCATGAGGCCTTTGTGGAGCCTACGAAGAAGTTCGCTGACATCATCATCCCAGAAGGCGGTCAGAACCGCGTGGCGATGGAGATGGTGATAAACCGCGTCCAGTCGCACCTGGGGAGAAAGTGATGATAGCTGTAAGAGCGCACGACCCGCTTTAAGCCGGCATTCCCCCCCTTGTTTTCTCCGGACTCTATATGTTATTATACCCGTAAAAGGAAGAACACGACATGGCACTAGAAACTACGGACCTGTTCAGGCAGGGACTGTCGAGGTCGAAGGACCTGCACCAGCTGACACCCGAAGAAGTGAAAAAGGTCCAGCAGGTAGTCTACACGATCACGAAGGATATAGCAGCAATCTGCGAGGAAAATGACATACCATATATGCTGGGCGGCGGCTCGGCATTAGGCGCGGTAAGGCATCAGGGATTCATCCCGTGGGACGATGACCTCGATGTGAACATCTATAGGAAGGATATCGACAGGCTCGTCGACCTGATCGAGGAAAAATACCCGGACAAGTACTACGTCGAGATGCCGCTGCGCACGCCAGGCTACTACAGTTCATTTGCGCAGGTGCAGCTAAAAGGCACGACATTCCGGGAATACCTCTGGCAGGAGGACGGAAAGTGCGGGATAAAGGTAGACCTCTGGATTTTAGAAAATGTCTATGATAATCCCGTAAAGCGCCGGATCCAGGGACTGCTATGTGACGGAGGCTCACTGGTTCTTTCCTGCATCAGGATGCATAAAGAGAAAAAAGGCTTCCTGCATCTGGCAGAAGGGAATAAAAAGGGCCAGCGCCTGATAAAAATAAAGTCGGCGTTCGGAGCGCTTCCGTCACTTACACCATGGTGGTGGTACAGGAGGGTACAGCACTGGTACTCGATGTGTCACGACGAGAATTCAAAGTACGTGTCATTTCCGTCCGGCAGAAAGCATTTTTTCGGGGAGATGTATGAGAGGGTGAAGTACTGTGACACAGTAAAAATGAAGTTCGAGGACTCATACTTTCCGGTCACGAAAGACTACGACCACTACTTCCATGCGCTCTATCCGGGAGACTACATGCAGCTGCCGCCGCCGGAGAAGCGGGAACGGCATACACTTTACGAACTGAAATTCAAAGACGAGGAAACAGATTGAAATACGGAATATTACTAAATAAAAATAACCTGAACATCGGAGATGACATCCAGGCCTATGCCACGGCACAGTTCTATCCGAAGGTCGACTACTTCATCGACAGGGAGAACATGCTGAACTTCAGGACAGATGATGGAGAACCGGTAGCAGTCATCATGAATGCCTGGTACATGTGGAAAAAGTGGAACTGGCCGCCATCAAAGTACATCTATCCGCTGTTTGTAGGATTTCACTATGCAGATCATCAGCTCGCAAAGCAGCCGGGAAGCCCGTTCAAATACGAGTTCCTGACAGGAGAGGGCGGTGCGTATTTAAATGCCTGGGGACCGGTAGGGACCAGAGATCACTTCACAGAGAAGAACCTGAAGGAAAACGGAGTCGACGCTTATTTTTCCGGTTGCATCACACTTACGCTCCCGAAACAGAAAATCGAAGACAGGGGCCGCTATATCTGCGTCGTAGATGTGGATGAGAAAGTCACGGCACAGATACAGAAGCAGCTTAAGGGCAGCGGTATCGAAGTCAGGGTCATGACGCATAACCAGAAGCGAAACGCCGAGAGAACCTGGGAACAGAGAGAAAGCGATACAGTAGAGAGACTTACGGAGTACCAGAATGCTATCTGCGTGGTCACGAAGAGACTCCACTGTGCGCTTCCGTGCCTTGCGATGGAAGTACCGGTGCTGCTTGTAAAGGATATGACGGACGACATCAGATTTGATCCGTACTACAGTTTCCTCCACTGGGTCAGACCTGGAGATTTTCTCAAGGGAAAATGCGACTACGATCTTGCCAACCCGCCAGAGAATAAGCCGGACTACAAGCCGGTCAGAGAGAATCTGATAAAGAGATGCCAGGAGTTTGTAGCTTCAGTGGCAGATGATGACCGCACAGCAGATGAAGCCAAGAAGTACAAAGCATCAGAGGAGACAGTCCTCAACTGGAGGATCGAAACCTCGGAGAAAGCCCTGGATAAATGGAAGCAGGTCATAGAAAAAGAAGCTGATGACTACCTGGCGCTTAAGGCCGAGAATAAGAAGCTGACAAAAGAAGTCGGGAAGAGCATGAAGCATACATCACTTCGCGACTGGGCTAGAGATGTGTACCTGGACTGGAAGGATAAGAGAGCCTGCAAAAAGCTCCTGCCTGATTATGACAGCGAATGGAAGAAAATAGAAGCCCAGATCGGCAAGGCACCTGAGAGTGACGGAATAGAAAAACTCAGATATGAGGACAAAAGGATCCGCAGAATGCTTACGAGGCTTCTAGACTTTGCGGGACGGGACTTCAGATGGCTCAGAGCTGAGAGACGGGAGAGGGACCGCCTGAAGAAAGAATTGAAACAAAAGCAGTAATCGTTTATAATAGTTTGTTGTTTTGTAAAATCTGTTACTATTCACGGCAGGCTTCTGTGGGGGTTCACGACGGACGCACTTGGTCTGCGGTCTGATTGGGGAGGTGCCGTGAATAGTAACTATAATCTGTTTAAAGAGGTAAAATAAATGAAAGTACTTAGTCTGCATAAGCCAGGCGATATACGATTTGAAGATGCGCCTACACCTGAACCGGGCGAGGGCGAAGTGCTCCTGAAGGTCATGGCCTGCGGTATCTGCTCGTCAGATAACGCCCGTATATTTAAGGACGGAGCACACGTGATGCCTATAGTACCGGGACATGAGTTCGCCGGACAGGTAGCAGAAGTCGGAGAGGGTGTGGACAAAAGCCTTATCGGAAAAAAAGCCAGCGTTTTCCCTATGCTTCCGTGCTTTGAGTGCCCGTCATGCAAGAGAGGAGACTATGCCACCTGCTCGAACTACAAGTATTACGGCTCGAGAAATGACGGCGGAATGGGTGAGTACAGAGCTATAAAGGCCTGGAATCTAAATATCCTGGACGACAGTGTAGACTACTGTGTAGGCGCTTTATCAGAGCCATCGGCAGTAGGACATCATGCAGCAGAAGTCGGCGGGGTGAAGCCAGGTGATAAGGTATTTGTCATCGGATCCGGAACCATAGGTCTTCTGATAGGATTTTTTGCTCAGGCAAAAGGGGCAGAGGTCTGGATCGGAGCCAGAAGAAAAGAGTCTGCAGAGTTTGCAGCATCACTCGGTTTTAAGACCATAGATACGAATAACACTGCTGAAGAAGTCGAAAAGGCGACAGACGGAAACGGAATGGACGTCGTATTTGAAGCAGTGGGTTCGAACAAGTGTCTTATAGATGCGATAGGATCAGTTGCAGCAGGCGGCACCTTAGTCACAGTCGGAAATCCGGTAGGAGATATGAACCTGCCTAGAGACGTATACTGGAGAATTCTCCGCAAGCAGCTTACAGTAAGAGGTACCTGGAATTCCTCGTACTCGGATAAGGCAAATGACTGGCATGAAGTCGCAGAGCTCATGAAAGAGAAAAAAATCCCGTTCGAGAAGCTTATCACGAGAAAGTACAAGCTTTCACAGTGTGACGAAGCTTTTGATTTTTTCAGGGATACAAAGATACAGAAGTCGAGAGTCATGTTCGTAATGCATGAGAAAGAAAGCGAGGCTTATAATGAGTGACCCAGTTAGCGGCGCAAGCGTAGTACCGGCACGCGAGCCTGGAAAAATATCCGCATCCATGATGTGTGCGGGCCTGGATAAGATATTCTACTACCTGACAGAATTCAAGGAAGCAAAACTCGAATTCCTTCATATAGATGTCATGGATGGACAGTTCGTGCCAAACTTAGCTCTCGGGACCGACTATGCCAAGAGCCTCAGGCGGATAACGGACATTCCGTTTGACTTCCACTTCCTTACGATGGACCCTCTCGAAAAAATGAGCTGGTTTGACATCCGGGAGGGAGACCAGGTAGCATTCCACTATGAGAACAACACCCATATAGCAGAGTGTCTCCAGTACTTAAAGAGACTTTCAGCTACTTCACTTATCGCTATAAACCCTGAGACAGACTACAGGGTTCTTGATCCGTACTTAGATGACTTAGACGGAGTCCTTGCTATGACAGTACATCCGGGATTTGCCGGAAAGAAGCTCGTACCTTCTACTCTCGATAAGGTAAAAGAAATGAGAGAGTACTTCCATTCTATTGGGAAGGATGATCTGATCATCGAAGTGGATGGCAATATCACGATCGAGAACGCCAGAAAGCTCTATGAGAGAGGCGCTGATATCTTCGTAGCCGGTTCCTCTTCACTTTTCCACAAGGGAGAGACAGCAGTGACAGATGTCATCAAGAAAAAGAGACTTGCTATAGGATGGAAAGAGGAGGATCTGCCATGAGATATGGTGCGATACTTGCAGGCGGAGTAGGTAACAGGATGAAGTCGGCACATATCCCGAAGCAGTTTTTAGAGATTGCCGGGAAGCCTATAATCATCTGGACACTTGAGAGACTCCTGAAGTCGGCACTTTTTGACGAAGTGATCATAGCCATCCACCCGGAGTGGAACGAGTACTTAAAGACCATGATCCGTGACCGGGACCTGAACAGGAATTATGTCAAGGTCATAGACGGCGGAAAAGAGAGACTTGATTCGATAAGGAATGTCATCGATTATATCGAGGGCGCTCATGGCATAGAAAAGGATGATAAGATCCTTATCCACGACGCTGTAAGACCTTTTGTGACAGACCAGATCATGAAGGATTCGATGGACGCCTTGGACCAGTATCCGGCTGTGGTTGCGGCCATTCCGGCGACTGATACCATGCTCTGGATAGAGGAGGGCACGAAGGTAGATTCTATGCCTGCGAGATCCAAGCTCTACCATGGACAGGCACCGGATTCATTCAGACTTCAGGTGTTAAAGGATTCACTTGATTCGCTTACTGAGGAGGAGAAGAAAACGATCACAGGAACAGCACAGATCTGCCTTACTAAAGGCATAGAGATCCACACCGTCCCTGGCGATGTGGAAAATATAAAGCTTACCAGCGATGGTGACCTGATCATAGCAGAGGGCATCATGCGCGAAAAGCTGGACAGGAGTTAATTTTTACATGGAAGAACACAGCGGCATTATAGTAGATGACCTCTATTTCGCGAGGGTTCTGCTGCATGTGACGGGACACATCACAGAAGATGTCGGGGAACTGTCAAAAGCAAGTATCTATATAAAGGATTCATATCAGGGGAAACTGAAGCCTTCTCATCTGGATTTCGACCGGAAAAAGAGGACTTTTCACATAGTCTATCATGTGCTTGGCGCTAACGCCAGCTATCCGATAGAGACAGGGGATTACTATCTGCGCCTGAAAAACCATGGCGAGAGGTACTATTCATATCTGACAAAAGACTTAAGACACTGCGAGAAGGACGGAAGGCTCAAGTACATTCCGACCGAGGAAGAACTGAAGGCTCCGGACTATGAGGAGAAGCCGTATCACTTTATTTTTTCAAAAAATACGGCAAAGCACGGCAAAGAGGTCTTTGACATGTTCTCGATGATGGACCTGGATGAAGATACGCTTTACTTCCGTGTGTTCTACCAGCCTCAGCTCGAGGATAAGGGGATCATCTATAACGCAAAGCAGAGATTCCGCGAGTGGAAGACGAATATGCGAAAGGCCTTCAACCCGTTCAAAGAGAGCATTCTGATAAAAAAATTCAACAAATACGAACAAAAGAGAAAACAGCGCAGGGCAGCAGGCGCAAAGCCTACGATACTTTTTGCCTCGGGCTCGAGGGCTTCACTCAGCGGCAACGAGGAATTCATCTACAACAGGATGAAGGAGCGCGGCCTCTTAGAAAACTATAACATCGACTTTAACTTCAAAGAAAATATAAACGAACGCTATGGCGCCAGAGGCTCTGTTAAATTCACAAAACAGCTCGCCATGAGTGATATAATCATGATTGATGATTTCCTGCCGTTCGTGTATAAATTCGACTATCCGGATGATGTGAAGTTCGTTCAGGTATGGCATGCCTGCGGCGCGTTCAAGTCACTTGGATTCGAGCGTGAGGGAAAGCCGGGCGCTCCGAAGACGAACACAAGGGTACACAAGTGCTACACCCATATGCCGGTCAGTTCCGTGCATTCAGGAAGACACCATGCCGAGGCATTCGGCCTTCCGGAGAAGGTATTTCTCCCGATAGGAATTCCAAGAACGGACATTTTTTTCGATGAAGAATACAAGAAAAATATGACCGAAAAGCTCCGGAATGAGTTTCCGCTGATAAAGCAGAGGAACAAAGTCTACCTGTACGCGCCGACCTTCCGCGGCAACAACGCTGTAGATGCGCACTTCCCGATGGAGAGGGTCGACTGGAAGAAATGGGGAGCATTCTTAAAGGAACGCAACGAGCTTCTTCTGGTCAAAATGCATCCGTTCGTGAAAAAACACATCACCATTCCTGATGAGTATAAAGACTACATCCTCGATATGTCTGAATACCGCGAAGTAAATGACATCCTTTTTATCACTGATGTCATGATCACCGACTATTCTTCGGTCATGTACGAATTCTCGCTTCTCAGAAGACCGATGTATTTCTATGCATTCGACCAGAGAATGTACGAAAACAGCAGGGATTTCTATGAACCGTATGAGGATACGGTCCCTTCGACTTCTGTCATAGTAAAGACTTTCCCGGCGCTTCTGCATGCGCTTGAAGATACTGATAACTACGACTATGACGCGCTGGACAGATTCGTAAAGAAGAACTTCACCTATACAGATGGAAAGTCTACGGACAGATTCATAGATCAGATCATACTGAAGTAGAGAAAGGAGTATCACTTGAAGATCAAAAGGGTTGGAGCGTTTGGATTGATAGCCGCTGTACTTATAGCTTATGCAGGTGCCGGAAACGGAATGATCACGGCGCAGGCTGCGAAGAAAGGCTTCGGAACAGCTACTGTAAAAATCCTTTCGACGTCAGACCTTCACGGACAGAGCGTCAGACTAAACTACGACTCAGGAGTTGAGTCAGAGGGAAGTCTCGCTCAGATCGCTACCGTCATAAAAAAAGAGCGGAAAAATATAAAGCACGGAACTACCGTGACAGTCGATGGTGGAGACACTGTGTACGGCATAGGCTCAGAATCCATCATGAAGGGAACCGTAAGCGGTACCGAGTATATGTACGAAGAGATGGAAGACTTGGGCTATGACGCGATAACTCTTGGAAACCATGACTTCGATTACGGTGTCGACTACATCCAGAATGCCCTTAAATCTTCAGGCATGAATAAAAAAGTCGTACTCGCGAATGTGACTAATGCGCGTACGAAAAAGAATCTCTATCCATCCACGAAGGTCATCACAAAGACTGTGAAGACCACGACCGGAAAAAAGAGAAAGGTAAAGATCGGGATCGTCGGTGCAGTGACACCTTCACTGACAGGCCACTATTCCTGGAAAGGAATCGTGGAAACGCAGGATATAGTATCCAGTGTCAGAGCAGGGGCTAAAAGCCTTAAGAAAAAGGGCTGCAAGATAGTCATAGCTCTGATCCACAGTGGAATCGGAGCTGAAAATCCGAAGTCGGGAGCTGATAATGTCGGTTATGCGGTGACAGCCATTCCTGAAGTGGATGTGGTCTGCGCAGGCCACACACATATGGACTTCCCGGCTGATACGCTAAAGGCTGACACATACTATGGATACTCAGAGACAGACGGTGATGGCCTGATGCATGGAAAACCGCTTGTAGAAGAAGCAGACCATGGCGCATCTCTTGGTATCACGAATGTCAAAATAGGCTTCAACAGGTGGGGAACCCCATATGTGAAGAGCGCAAAGGCGAAGATCAGAAAAATCACTGCTGCCGATGCAGAAGACCAGGATATAAAGGATATAAACGATAAATACGACAAACAGTATCAGAAGATCTATGATCAGAAGATAACAGACATAGATGGAGAGACAGATAACTACTTCGGTATGATCGAAGATAATCCGATGATCCAGCTGTGTAACGAGGCCAAAATCCACTATGGACTTAAAGCCGTAAAAGACTTAGAGGAGCCTTACAGGTCGGCTCCAGTGATATCAGCAACAGAGTACCAGCTGGCCGGAGGAGAGGGTGCCTCATCCTATATAAAGGTGGACGGACAGATATCACAGAAAGACCTTCTGAATGTTCAGAGCTTTAACCAGGAAAGAGCCAAGGTCTACTACATCACTGGAGCACAGCTTAAGGATGCTCTGGAGTGGCAGGTGGCCAGGTTCTATGAGACGACAGACAGAGCCGCGAATGATGAATGGGATTCAGAGACTGAGAGCCTGGTAAAGTCTGGAGCGGTTCCGGTGCTTACAAACAGGTATCAGAAAGGCTGGGAGGGATTTTTCGTATATGATGGTATAGAATACACGGTAAATCCTTCGGTTCCAGCGAGATATAACGCTGATGGCCAGAAGGTTTCGGATTCGAGAAGGATCACAAGCCTGACCTGTAACGGAAAGCCTGTGACCGATGACCAGATCTTCGTTCTCGTATCGAGACACATAACCGGTGAAGTGGATGCCATCCATAATTCCGACATCATGAACAAGCAGGTTCTCGTGCAAAAGACCGATCATATAAGCACTATGATGGAGGACTACATAAAGCATCAGACTGTCAACGGCAAGCTCTATCTGAATACAGATAATAACTGGAAGGTAAGCTTCGCAAAAGGTGACAACTATATCATAAAGTCATCCTCTGAGGCTTCATCTATAGCAAAAACGAAAAAATGGTATGTCGGAGAATCGCCTGCATCAAGTGGTTACACTTATTACAGGGCTTCATTTGACCCGGCTGATCAGACGGACACAAGCGGTCCGCTGGTGGTCTGTGCTCCTCTTATGACAGATACGACTGGTGATCCTGTTACCGTCAGGGTAGAGGCAAGTGATGTGTCCGGACTTAAGGAAGTCTCGTATGCGGCAGGTGTATTCGGCCCGTCCGATGATGTGTGGAATAGCGGAGCGACGGCAGTTACCGGAAATACTTTTACAGTGGATACAAATGGAACTTATGCTGTAAGAGCCGTAGATACGCTAGGTAACGCCACAGTGACTTTCGTCACCGTGGATAATATAGACACCAGTGTTTCGGCGGATCCGAAGCTTGACAAGCTGACGAACAGGACAGTGACACTGAATGGAACCGCATCTCCTAATGCGCAGGTGCATATGGATGTCTCAGGGGCTTCATATGATATGACAGCAGGAGCTGACGGCAGATTTACTACGAAGATCGTTCCGCCAAAAGCCGGAGACACAGCTGAACTCTACCAGATCGATTCACTTGGAAGACGAAGCGGGACAGAACAGGTCACGGTGGAGAGAACCGGAGCTGATACACCGGTGGTCAACGACATGACGAACACTTCGACGGCGATAACCGGAATCTACGATGATGACCCGCTGTGCAAGATTTTTGCGATAAAGGGCAACACGGCCTACGTACCGAAGAACACAGTATCAGAATTCAAAAAGAGTTCGGCCTACAACTCATCGTATAAGATAAAAAAAAGCACGTTCAAACGTACAGGGAACAGTTTTACCTTAAAGGTCGGTGACATCCCTGTGACTGGTGACAAATACACGGTCTATGGCATAGACTGGATCGGAAGACTGAGTACCAAGGTAGAGCTTACTACAAAGGAAGTGGCTCCGAACCAGCCGAGACTTATGAGTGTTGTGGCTGAGGAAGGAGTGGTTTACGGAAGAGTTCCTGCTCCGACCGCCGAGAGCTATGTGATAACTGTGGTAACCGATGATGGCTCAGCATACCAGGGAACAGCAGGCGCTGACGGACATTTCGGAGTAGTTACAGGCCTTCTCGATAATGGAACGAAACTTTCTGTGACAGCTTCAGACGTAAAGGACGGCGAGACACGCACATCAGCTGTCAGAACGATAAATGCTAAGACCTACCTGAGTTTCATCAGTGAATTCTCGGGAGGGACACATTTCGACAGGATAACTGATGAAGACACTGAAGTGTCAGGAAAGATCTACGATGGAAACGAATCCACCGAGGCACGGCTTATCATCGGAGGAAAGGCTATAAAGCTTAACGAAGAGGGAAGCGGTGCTGTGATAGACAGTAACGGAAAATTCACCTATACTCTTCCGAAGTCTTTAAAGGCTGGAACGAAGATCGGTATAGTGATAAGGAATGACGACCATTCTATGGCCTATGTAGATCAGAAGAAGGTCATCGAGGCTGATCCTGACGATGATTAACTGTTGACATCATAGAAAAAAAGTAGTAAAGTATTAAGGCTGATGTAATCAAAAGGAATCCCATTAGCCCCGGGATTTCTTTTCATCAATATAAGTTTTCAGGCTGCGTCCGGACATGCGCGGCAGGGAAGCGTCATATTTTTTGGAGGATTTACTAATGAACACCACTTATATGCCAAACCCGTCAAAGGTCGAGCGCAAATGGTATGTAGTTGATGCTGAGGGACAGACACTTGGACGTCTCGCATCAGAAGTAGCGAAGGTATTA
>JAQXXU010000080.1 GCA_029226225.1 Lachnospiraceae bacterium
ACTGTCGACAGGTTCACTTCGACAAACTCGAGCCCGTACTGCTGCGGCTTCACATCGTGCAGGTATCTGCACACTTTTTCAAAAACTATCTCGCCGATCTGTGACACCAGTCCGGTCTGCTCGGCGACTTTTATGAACTCCTCAGGTGATACGAATCCGAGCTCATCGTCTATCATACGGACTAGTGCCTCGCAAGAACGGATCTTGCCCTCTTCGGTGTCGTAGATAGGCTGATAATAGACCTTAAATGACTGGTTATCGAGAGCTCTGTGAAGGGCACGCTCGACATCAGCTTTTCTGACTTCTGACTTCATCAGCTCGTCTGCGAAAAGCACCTGATCCGCCGGAAGCGACACATCAAAACCGTTATCTACAAAGGTGATCAGCTGGTCCTGCGTCTTTATCACATCCGGAATGCATCCTACAACGACCTGCACCGTATAGTAGGCCGGGGTATTTTTATAGAGCCAGCTGTATTCGTAGCGCTGTCTGATTTTTTCAGCGACGGACATAGCCTCGTCCTTCGTACTGTTAAAAAGCTCTATCGCAAAAGTCCCGCGCCCCGTATAGAACACCCTGACTCTCTCATTCATCAGCCGTGCCATCCAGTCTGTCATCTGCCGTTTGACGCCACGGGTGATATCAGGCCCGAGCATCACGTCATAGTAATTATCATCCTGCAAGCGGACGGAGATCATATACGAAGTCCTGTTATTATCGAAGAGGAATCTGGCTTCTTTCCAGAGGGAATATCGGCTCAGAAGACCGGTCTCATAGTCGAAGGTCTCGTCATCGTTCTCAATCGTGACATAGACTGCCAGCATGCACAGTGACTGGAGGAATACGCAGGCTCTTAAGTACCTGCCGACCCGCTCCGTGATCATCGAAGCCACAAAGCCTATCGCCACAAAAAGTGAATAGTACAGGTCTTTTCTTACAAGCGTCCTTTTATGCCTCATCAGCCCGATGATACCGATTATCAGATAGATGATGACGATCGTGTAGTACAGCCAATCGCGCATCGGCCCGTGGAAATAGTTTCCGTCAGCGTCATAGTAAAAAATAGTATGCCGCAACCTCGGAACGAACATGAAGACTGTAAGGATCATCTGCGGTACGCTTATCAGAAAAAGCTGTGCTTTTCTCATCGTGCGCAGGCGTCCAAGTATCTCCAACATATACAGAAGTATAAGGAAACCGACGGAATTATGCGAATATTGTGCTATTATCGTAACGACTGTCTTAGTCGCCGAAGAGCAGACGATAGTGCCATTTCTGATCAGCGCCGTGCCAAGCTCACCGGCTGCGGCGACGCAGAGAATGAACTCTAACGACATGAACAGCTTGACTCTTCTGTCCCTGACTTTTTTCTTTGTCAGGAAAAATATCATGATAATGATATTCAGCAGAATGGCACTGATGTCATAGTTCAGGTTGTATCTTCCCGGTGCGTAGAGCATAGGCACGACCTTTCTCTCTCATCATACTCTTGCATTTATTTCAATACTTCTATTATAATGAATTTATCGGATAAAGCAACTTTTCCTGGAGGTATTTACATGCATATAATTAGTGAAATCTACTCACACTGTGTTTCTATATTCGGGAATATCTTCTTCTGGATGGGGCTTCTTGGCATCATCATAAGCCTGGTAGAATCCGCCCGGCTCAGACATTACCGCAAGCCGCCTGTCTCTTCCGGCATGAAAAAAATAGCCGTTATCACCGGTGCTTCCGGAGGCCTCGGGCGCGGCTACGTCATAGCTTTAAGCCAACAGATGGAGGGATTCGACATCGATGAGTTCTGGCTTATAGCCAGAAGCGAGGATACGCTTAACGCGCTTTCAGATGAGATTCATGTACACTCGCGGATTTTCCCGGTAGACCTGACAGATGAGTCCTCTTATGACATCATCGAAAAATCTCTCGCTGCCGGAGATTATCAGGTCTCCCTCCTGATAAACTCTGCAGGAATGGGTCTGTCTGATACATCTGAAAAAATCGGCAACACTGGCGAGCAGCGCATGATAAGTTTGAATGACTCAGCTACAGTTTCTATGATCCAGCTCTGCCTGCCATACATGACGGCCGGTTCGCGCATCGTAAACATCGCCTCGATAGCAGGCTTCCAGTCGATGGCAGGCTTCAACACCTACGCCGCTTCGAAGACCTTTGTCTTAAACTACAGCCGTGCTCTGCGTCAGGAGCTCCTCCCTCGAAAAATCTCCGTAACTGCCGTCTGCCCTTACTGGGTGCGCGACACAGGATTTATAGAAACCGCCTCCGGACATAAGTCCTCACCATTCCTCTCGGCAAAAACCGATTCCGTGATACATCGTTCTCTCGGCACTATAAAACGCCGCGGGCTTATCTCTACTCCGTCCATAGTCTCATTCCTCGATTTTGTGCTCGGGCGGCTGTTCCCAGACGATATCCTCTCCCGTATAGCCGGACTTCTTCGTGTCTGAGTGTTAATTTTTTCTAAAATGTATTGCACACAATCTAATTCCGTGGTATAGTGCTTCATGGAACGAAAAATCCGTTATCCGAAAGGAGAATAAAAATGGCTACTATGAAATTCACTACTGATAATTTTGAAACCGAAGTATTAAAGTCCGACAAGCCTGTACTTGTAGATATGTGGGCTACCTGGTGCGCTCCGTGCCGTATGCAGGGACCGATCGTCGAAGAGCTCTCAGATGAGCTTAAGGACGTGAAGGTCGGAAAGCTCGACGTAGATGAGAACCCAGAGATAGCTTCGAAGTACAACGTCATGAGCATCCCTACACTCCTCGTGATAAAGAACGGCCAAGTCACCCAGCAGGCAGTCGGAGTTCACACCAAAGAGCAGCTCATCGACATGATAAATGCGTGAAATAAAAAGCGGGATCCTCGCGGATCCCGTTTTTTTAGTCTTCTTTGGCCCAGCCGAATGAGTACTTCACGGCTTTATGCCATCCTTTGAGCTTAGTCTCTCTCTCAGATGGGGACATCTGCGGTATGAAATCGCTGCCGTCCTCGTCCGGGAGATTTTTTATGGCATTGATATCTTTGAAAAATCCCGTCGCAAGCCCTGCGAGATAAGCGGCTCCCATCGCCGTCGACTCTACTGATGACGGACGGTGAACTGGTTTTCCGAGCATGTCCGCCTGGAACTGCATCAGGAAGTTGTTAGCTGATGCGCCGCCGTCTACCCGAAGGGAATCGAGCTTTAAGCTACAGTCTTCTTCCATCGCATTCGTGACATCGCAGACCTGGTAAGCGATGGATTCGAGTGTCGCACGGATGATGTGGTACTTGTTCGTGCCACGGGTGATACCTACTATCGTGCCTCTCGCGTACTGATCCCAGTAAGGAGCGCCAAGTCCGGTAAATGCCGGAACTACATAGCATCCGTGGGTTCCGTGAGCCTTGTTCGCCCAGTACTCAGAGTCTTCAGCAGAATCTATGAGTCTCACCTGATCACGGAGCCACTGGATGGCAGCTCCCGCCACAAAGATAGAGCCTTCAAGAGCGTAGTTTACTTTTCCGTCGAGGCCCCAGGCTACCGTAGTCAGAAGTCCGTGCTTTGAAAATACGGGCTTGTCGCCGATATTCATCAGAAGGAAGCAGCCTGTGCCGTAGGTGTTTTTTACCATGCCCTTGTCGAAGCACATCTGTCCGAAAAGTGCCGACTGCTGGTCTCCTGCTGCACCTGCGATAGGGATCTCGCCTCCGAGGAGCAGCGGGTCGGTCATGCCGTACACCTGCGAGCTCGGAACCGGAGTCGGAAGCATGCTCTTCGGAATGCCAAGCTCCTTCAGGATGTCGTCATCCCACTGGAGTGTATTTATGTTAAAGAGCATCGTTCGGGAAGCATTGGAATAGTCCGTCACATGGATTTTGCCACCGGAAAGCTTGTAGATAAGCCAGGTCTCTATCGTGCCGAACATCAGCTGGCCCTTCTCGGCCTTTTTTCTCGCACCGGCGACATTATCGAGGATCCACTTGATCTTCGTCGCTGAAAAGTATGCGTCTATGACAAGTCCTGTCTTCTTTCTGATGGTCTCCGTAAGCCCTTTTGCCTTCAGGTCGTCAGCTATGGCTGATGTACGACGGCACTGCCAGACGATGGCATGATAGATAGGCTCTCCTGTCTTTTTATCCCATACTACTACTGTCTCACGCTGATTAGTAATACCAATTCCCGCTATATCCTTTGCGCCTGCGCCAACCGACTGCATAGCCTGAACTGCGACGCCTAGCATAGTCGACCAGATCTCGTTCGCGTCGTGCTCGACCCAGCCTGGATTCGGGAAATACTGTCTGAATTCTTTCTGGGCGACTGCAGCTATTTTGCCATTTTTATCAAAAAGTATGCACCTGTTGCTCGTAGTTCCGGCGTCAAGCGCCATGATATAATCTGCCATGGTTTCCTCCTGTACTTTGTAACCCCATTACAGTTTCCATTATATCATTGTGCTGGTGCCGACTCAACAAGTCGGAAATGCAAAAATCACTTTAAAATGTGCAAAAATCATCTCTCGTCTTTTATCTTCTTATCCATGCCCAGAATGTGGTGAGTAAGCCAGTTTAAGAGATATTCGAGAAGGTCAGAAAGGTAGGCCTGCTGATTGTCATCTACGGCATCGAGGTCTATTTTTTCCAGCTCATCTATGAAGCCCCTGTGAGCCTTCTTCTGCGCCTCAAGTCCAGAGTAATGGTACTCCCCCATCAGCTTTTCCTCATCGGAGAAGTGGAACTGTGTGTAGTCTTTCAGTTCATTTATCAGTTCTACGATCTCATCGAAACGGTCGTATAAATCCTCGTTATGCAGCAGCGCATCCACCCGTCCCATGATGTCAAAGAGCTTTTTATGCTCTGAATCCACGAGTTCTATGCCGGTCTTGTACTCATCGGTAAAGGCAAACGGTGACTTAGTCTTTCCAATCAGAGTATCTGAACCCAGAATGTGATGCATCAGCCAGTGTGACATATAGTTTAACAAGTCGATGACTGCCTGCCGCATCGTATCATCAGGCATACCGACGAAGTTCGTATGCTCCATCCTGTCTATGAATGCCTTGTGCGCCGTTCTCTGTCTCGGCAGCTCAGGATCATCAATACTCTCCATATATGCCTCTTCATGTGCAAAATGCGTCGCCGCGTAATCCTTAAGCCCATTTAGCAGCTGCATTCCTGTCGTTCTGATATCCGCACCATTCCTGACCTGCTCATCCGCCTGCTCGAGCAGCACGAAAAGCTGCTTATGCTCTTTATCGATTTCCGGAATTCCTGTCAGATAGTCCTCTGTGAATTTTATCATAAGGCAAATCACCTCTCAGTCTATGCATTAACTTGCTTCTATCTAAGTATATCATACCCTAGCAAGTGTGTCACCGGGGACGCGTACAAGTGACACATGTGGAATGAGCGACAGTTGTCATATGCATCCATAGACTGTTTAGTTCGGTCTGTGAATATCCTCGTACATTTGTAAATTCTCCATTAGTATAAGTTGGATAAGACAAAGGGGACGGTGCTTCTGTCCTTCCGACAGGAGCACCGTCCCCTGATTACTGGCTATTTTCTCTACAGATTCGCGCTCACTTTGTCTTGGTGATCTTGCCGCTCTTTGAGCAGTAGTAGCGCTTTTTACCACGGGTGATCCATCTGCCTGTGATGACAGCACCAGTCGAGTCAGTGATGTACTTCGCGCCCTTTACTTTTACGACTTTGTTCTTTGCGATGCGCCCCTTGCTGTCAGCGTAGTAGCGCTTGCCATCTGCGGCTTTTACTATCTCCTTCTTCGCGAGGAGTCCGTTAGACTTTGCCACATAGGTCGTATCTCCGATGGTCACCGTCTCTGACTTTGCCACACTCCGGTCAGCCTTCACCACGAAGGTCTTTTTGCCGACCTTTGCGAGGCCTTCATCAGCGAGCGTGCCATCCTTTGTAGCTACATACTTCTTCCCGTCTATCGTAACTGACTTGTTCTTTACAGCTCTGCCATTTTTATCTGTGGCATAAAGCCTGCCTGAGTCATCTGCCACGATGGTTTTCTTTGCGACAGTTCCATCGCTGGTGATGAAGGTACCATTGTCGGTCTGCGAAGCCCTGGTTGCACCAGTCTTTCCGGTATCTACGTAAGTTTGCTTATCATCGTCTCCAGAAGTCTGGCCGCCAGTGGTTTCTGACTCTTCGCCTGATGTCTTCCCCGATCCGTCACCAGTGGTCTGCTGGTCTGTGCTTCCGGCAGATGAGCCTCCGTCAGAGGTTCCTGTAGAGCCTGCCGTACCTGAACCAGTTCCCGATGAACTACCCCCGGATGTAGTGCTTCCCGTGGAGCCTCCCTGTGAGGTACTGCCGCTCGTCGACGGCTTTGCGTCATCTGAAATTTCCGCAATTTTTTCCAGATTTATCTCATCGAAGTCGCCCCAGCTATCTGCCGTTGCACTAAGGCCTGCAGAAATTTTTATCTCATTTCTGCCAGAAGAGATCATCGATTTTGTGATCTTTATCTCGAGTGCAGGTCTCTTCCAGGTCTGCCATCCACCGAGCGTATCATCGACTTCCTGTCCATCTGCCTTCAGATATACCTTATCATTCTCATCCTTCAAACTTCCCTGTGTCACCATCGAGAGCTTGTAGACGCCTGGTTCGGTGATCTTGACATTCTGAGATATCTCATAAGAAAAATCACTTTCGCTCCAGAAATGCAGCGAGTATTTTCCTTTATAGGTGTTGTTCCCGACACTGCTCTCAACACCTGCTCCCGTGGAGCCTTCTGCGGCTATCCACCCTGTCAGGTCACCTGTCTCGAAATCTCCGTTTGTAAGCAGGTTCGGATAGAGGAGTTTTACAGTTCTCGTAACAGTATTTCCTATGACTTCTCCGGTAACTGTGAAAGTCCGTCCGTAGTCTGTAGACTCATTTACTTCCTTTATCTCGTCGGCATTCCAGCTCACTTCGAGGTTGTCTGAAGAACCGTTTGTATAGTGGACCATGGCCTTTCCGAGCATGTCAGCCGTCAGCTTCTCGCCCGGCGCGATCTCTATAGTGTCTTCTGCACTTGTGATTTTGTCGACTATCAGAGTCTCGTCTATTTTTTCAGTAGCCGGATCATAATCTGCAGCAAATGCACGGAGTGACTTTAACGCATTTCCATCCGCATCGAAAAATGACTGGTTCTCGATCACGGCTCCGCCCGACTCTGTCTTTGGTGCCTGCACATCGTATTCTGAAGCGTACTTTGATGACCAGCCACAGCCGTATTTGCTCCAGAGGGTCTCCTCATAAGCTACTACTTCAGTCTTTTCTTCATCGCTCATGCCGGACACGTCTACAAGTCCGTTCCATGCGCCTTCCCAGTAAAATGCACCGAGTCCAGCCTTCTTCCCATCAGTGTAGGTGATAGATGATACTGCATTTGCGAGAGTCCTGAACTCCTGTGCCTGACCGTTCTGAGTGTATGGGTAAACGCAGTCTGAAGCCTTGCTGTTCTTCTTCTCTGATACTGTGTTGTCGTCGAATCCGTCGAGCTCGCTTAAAGTGTACGGATAACTGGTCTCTGCGACCATTACCTGCTTATGGTAGGCGCGGGCTATTTTTTCAAGGCCTGACTGTATGTCTGAAGCACTGCCATGCCAGAACGGATATGCTGAGGTAGCAAATACGTCGTAGTCGACATTTCCTGCCTTGAGGTTTGCTGCGTAGCCGAGCTGCTTACCAGCGTCCTGCGGATCAGTGAAGTGTACTGCTGCAAGAATATTTTTACCATGTGATGCTGCCACTGCATGAACTGCGTCACAGCCTGCTGCATAGACCTTGTCTACATTCTCAGTCCAGTTACCGTGCGCCTTCACGCCGGCGATGCCGTTATTCGTCTCATTTCCGACCTGAACCATCTCGACATCGACTCCTGCATCGAGAAGTGTATCAAGAGACTCCGTCGTAAATTCACTTAAAGCCTCTGCTGTCTTATCCGGGTCTCCATTGAAACTCTTCCATGCCTTCGGAGCTGTCTGTCTCGAAGGGTCTGCCCAGCTGTCCGAATAATGGAAGTCTATCAGGACTTTCATTCCGGCATTTGTGGCCCACTGACCCATCTGCACTGCCTTAGCGACGTCGTTTGTTCCGCCTCCGTAGCCGTTTCCATTCGCGTCATACGGATCATTCCAGACTCTGATCCTGACCCAGTTCATGCCCTGCTTCGCCAGGAAATCAAAGAAGCTCTGATCCTTTATGATATTCCCATCATAATCCTTGTAGCCCCAGTCTGTCCTGCCCTGATACTTGTCGGCATTCATCTGGTCGAAAGCTTCCTGAATGGAGATGTATGAAGAAAGGTCAGCTCCACGGATAGCTTCTGTGGCTTCTTTTTCATCAGAAGTATCTTCTGTTTTAGTGCCATATGCTGTCAGTGTCCATGACGACTCGTCAAAGATGTACTCTTTGCTCTCACCTGAGATAAGTTTCGCGTATACGTCACCTCCCCAGATATTTATGATCCTGTCGTCATTTGCTCCACTTGTCGAAGTATAGATTCCGAAACCGTCTTCTGCTATTGACGGATTTATCATCAGTTTTATCGAATAGAGCGTCTTTGAATCGTCTATTGCAGTAAGCTTCGCCTGATCCTGTCCCCAGAAATACTGGCCATGCTCGTTCTGATCATCTGTGGCGATCCACATGCCGCCTTTGTACCACGGTGCGAAGTACAGGTCATCGTAAGCCTTGCTGGTTCTGATATACAGCTTCACTTCGCTTGCTGCTGTTTCCTCTGCCTGCGCATTCACGCCGGTCAGGTTCACTGCCCCGAATACTGTCGCGAACACGAAAATCAGTGACAGCAGCATTCCTGTCACTTTTCCTTTGAATTTCCTCTCTGACATTTTTCCTCCTTCTGATCTGTGTCAGTGTATCAGCCTGTCCCAAATATATCATGTTTTCCTGCTTCCAGAGGGCAAGCCGTTGACGCAATCGTTTGCGCTAACCTGTAAAAATAATCCGGTCGCGTTTTACGCGCAACCGGTTCTTTCTAACCTGAGTTAAACTATAGCTTCTTTCTCGCGTTTCCGCAATACGGCAATTTTCACAAATTTTTGCATTCATTTTTGTGCAACTTGCCGAAGTTCGAAGCTATTGGGGTTGTATCACATAGTTTCAATATGCATCTGAAAAAAGCGGTACTCCTGAAAAGTACCGCTTTAATTCGAACAAAAAATAAATCTTAGTTCCCGGACATCTCTTTGGACTTCTGTGCAGCAGTCCGCACTGCATCGATCATCGCTGCACGCAGCCCATCACGCTCCAGGGCAGCGACTCCTTCGATGGTGGTGCCGGCCGGTGAAGTCACCGCGTCCTTCAGTTCACCCGGATGCTTTCCAGTCTCAAGTACCATTTTCGCAGAACCGAGCACTGACTGAGCAGCGAAAACATATGCCTGTTTTCTTGGCATTCCCTCGGCTACAGCAGCGTCCGCCATAGCTTCTATTATCATGTAAATAAATGCAGGTGAAGAACCAGAAACCCCTGTCACTGCATCCATCAGTTTCTCATCTACGAATTCAGCCTTTCCAAAACTGTTAAAAAGCTTGAGAGCCGTCTTTTTTTCATCTTCGGTTACTTTTTCATCAGTGCAGAGCGCGCTCATCGCTTCACCGACCATCGCCGGAGTATTCGGCATCGTACGGATGATGTGCAGATCTCCGCCGAGAATGAAATGAAGCTTCTTTAAGTCAAAGCCTGCTGCGACAGAAATGATCAGCTGGTTTTCATTCAGTTCAGGCTTCACTTCTCTGGCGACTTCCGGAAGTACAGCCGGTTTTACCGCCAGAAATACGATGTCAGCATCAGCTGCCTGCCTGTTATCCAGAGTCACTTCTATTCCAAGCTCGTCCTGTACTTTTTCTTTAGTCTCCGCTGTATGACACGATGCTATGACTTCATCCTTTGAAGCCAGTCCATTTCCGATGATTCCACGTATCATCGCTGTTCCCATATTCCCCGCACCGATAAATCCTATTTTTTTCTGCATGAAAATACCTCCGAACTCATTGTATCACAAAACAAAGGTTTGTGGTAGAATAAGTTGAAAAGGAGATTTCAATGGATTTATTTGATTATATGGCTCAGGAAAAAAAGAAGGAGGAGGCGCCACTCGCCGCGCGGATGCGTCCTGAAACCCTCGACGAGATAGTCGGGCAGGAAGACATCATCGGCAAGGACAAAATGCTTTACCGCGCCATCAAAGCAGACAAGTTGTCTTCGGTCATTTTTTACGGGCCGCCAGGAACCGGCAAGACGACGATAGCGAAAGTCATCGCGCATACTACAAGCTCCGAATTCTGCCAGCTGAACGCCACAGTTTCTGGCAAGAAAGATATGGAGGATGTCATCTCTAAAGCGAAAGACACGCTTGGAATGTACGGAAAGCGCACGATACTTTTCATCGATGAGATCCACCGGTTTAATAAAGGACAGCAGGATTACCTTCTGCCGTTTGTAGAGGATGGGACGATAGTTCTTATAGGGGCGACGACGGAAAACCCGTACTTCGAGGTGAACAGCGCTCTGCTGTCCAGGTCAATCATTTTTGAGCTGCATACGCTGACCCTCGAAAATATCAAAACGATAATTCAAAGAGCTTTAACTGATGAGAAGAAGGGGCTCGGGAAACTGAGCATCCAGGCTGACGATGATGCGATAGATTTCCTGGCCGATACCGCAAATGGGGACGCGCGCAGGGCTTTAAATGCTCTTGAACTTGCATCGCTTACTACAACTCCGGACAGCAACGGAGTGATCCACATCGATATGGAAGTCGCGTCGGAATGCATTCAGAAGAGAGTTATCGGCTATGATAAAAATGGCGACGGCCATTATGACACGATATCTGCCTTCATCAAAAGCATGCGTGGTTCTGATCCGGATGCGGCTGTTTACTACATGGCAAAAATGCTGACGGCCGGCGAAGACGTGAAATTCATCGCCAGACGCATCATGATCTGCGCGTCTGAAGATGTCGGGAACGCTGATCCTATGGCGATGGTTGTGGCAGCATCTGCGGCATCAGAAGTGGAGCGTGTCGGTATGCCGGAAAGCCAGCTGATACTCTCGCAGGCTGCTATCTATGTGGCCTGTGCGCCGAAGTCAAACAGTGCTACAAATGCCATCTACAAAGCGATGGATGTCGTGAAAAATACGATGACTGATGCCGAACCAGCATACCTGCAGGATGCGCACTATGGCGGATCCGCAAAGCTGGGACGTGGTATAGGATACAAGTATCCGCACGACTTCCCCGGTCACTATGTAAAGCAGCAGTACCTGCCGGATTCTGTCGAAGGCACAGTCTTCTATGAGCCTTCGGATCAGGGGAAGGAAGCTGAAATAAAGGAAAGGCTTGAAAGCCTGAAAAGCCTCTGACATATTTACGGATTTTCAAGAGACAGGACAGTTATAGACTTAAACCACTTCTCTTTACATGACTTCTCTGGAAATCCTGTTGATTTCCGCGAGTTCTTCATCTGAAAATGAAGTATTTTCCAGGAATTGGGTGTTCTCCAGAATCTGCTCAGGCCTGGATGCTCCTATGATCACAGAGCTCACTGCGCTATCGCGCATGATCCAGGCGAGCGCCATATCAGCAAGGCTCTGTCCTCTCCTGGCAGCCATCTGGTTCAGCTCCGCGATGGCATCCAGTTTCTTCTGTGACAGGTCTTCTTTATGGAGATACCGACCGTCATGCGCGATACGACTGTCAGTCGGAATTCCATTCAGATATCTGTCGGACAGAAGTCCCTGTGCCAGTGGACTGAAGGCTATGATCCCGATACCGGTCTTTTTTGCAGTCTCCTTCAGACCTTCCCTCTCTATCTTCCGGTCGAATATAGAGTATCTGCGCTGATTTACGATAAGTGGCAGATGAATTTTCTTTGCGATCTTCATTGCCGCTGTAGTCTGCTCA
The DNA here is from genome assembly GCA_029226225.1 of Lachnospiraceae bacterium. Lineage (GTDB taxonomy): Bacteria > Bacillota > Clostridia > Lachnospirales > Lachnospiraceae > Weimeria. The sequence goes on from JAQXXU010000080.1 coordinate 11,951, forward strand.
GCATTATAGTTCGAAATCCCTGCATACAGAGCTTTACCGCTTCGCACTATCTGAAGCAGTGCTTCCATAGTCTCTTCGAGCGGAGTGTCTGGATCCGGCCTGTGATGATAGAATATATCCACATAATCAAGTCCAAGTCTTTTTAAAGACTGGTCACAGCTGGCAATCAGATACTTCCTGCTGCCCCAATTCCCATAAGGACCCGGCCACATATCATATCCGGCCTTCGTGGTGATGATAAGCTCATCCCTGTATGGCATGAAATCCTCGTGCAGAAGCTTCCCTGCATTTATCTCCGCCTGTCCGTATTCCGGACCATAGTTATTCGCCAGATCAAACTGCGTGATACCATTATCAAAAGCCGTGCGCATCATGGCACGCATATTCTCATAATCACCGTTCGAGCCGAAGTTATGCCAGAATCCCAGTGACACCGCTGGAAAAAGCAGGCCGCTTCTGCCTACACGGTTGTATTGCATTTTTTCATAGCGAGAATCGCTCGCGATATATGTATTTGACATTTTTTTCTCCTTTTCAGATATTCTGCCATACAGTTATGATATTGAAGTATGAACAAACTATGTCTTCTCCACTAAAAAATGATGATGATCACTATTATAATTATTGATCATCATCTCTGTTACAAATATACTATAGTTTCGCAAGCGGCACCTTTTTCTCAGGTGCCGGAAATCTCTGATTTATCAGGTCCATATACTGGCTGATATCTGCGTCTATCCCGGCCATATTATTTTTTATGTGGTCATATGATGTGCTCCCGAATAACGCTGAGATATCGTGATTTCTCACATTAAAAGCCAGCATTATGGCCGAAGTGCTTAGACCTGTTTCCCTGCTTATCTTTTTTATCGCAGGATCAGATTCACATCTTTTTCTGGTCCCCGTGTATGATGAGCCAAGCGACGAATATGACATCGGAAGTAGGCCGTGCTCCTTAAGCCATGGAAACAGGTCATACTCAGGACCGCGCTCACATATGTTATACAATACCTGATCTGTATAGCAGTCACTCCCATGATCTACCGCAAACAGGTCCTCCATATCACTCACGTCAAAATTCGAGACTCCCCATCTGAGTATCAGTCCATCCCTGACAGCTTCGGTCATAGCCTCCGCCACAAATGCGAGATCAGCTTTTTCTCTCCAGTGCAGGAGGTAGAGGTCTATATGGTCTGTCCCCAGCCGTTCAAGTGACGTTTCGAGACTTTTTCTGAAATGCTCAGGTGTGGCATTGTCTGGCAGGATCTTATCGACCAGAAAAATTCTGTCGCGTCCTACTCTTTTCAGGACTCTGCCAACAGCATCTTCACAGTTCCCATTGCCATACATCTCGGCTGTATCTATCATGCTGACGATGATTACATGTCGTAACCCATAGTATTCATCGCCAAACAAGGCAATAATGGACTTTTTAAAGCATTTTCAGAAAGAGATTGCTAAACGCGGTCTTACAGAAAACACCATCAAATCTTATTCAACATATATTTCACGATATCTTGACTATGTGAAATATACCCTTCGCAAGTACCCTTCAC
>JAQXXU010000081.1 GCA_029226225.1 Lachnospiraceae bacterium
GTAGATGCGGCATTATCAGTAGCTGCATCATTAAGGGATTCGATATTGCCCTTGATACGGTCACGCTCATCAGACATAGTATGGATACTATCGGAAATATTCCTTGCCGAATCCCCGCAGCTCTGAAGCGACTGTCTGAGCTTTACGAAGATATCCTTTGTCTCTGTGAATGCTGTTACCTGCTCCTGTGATACAGACTGCATTCTCTTCATGATCTCGACCTGTTTTGCTGAGTTGTCGACGAGTTCTCCGACTATAGAGTTAATAGTCTTTGCCGACTCATCTGACTGATTAGCGAGATTTCCAATCTCCTCAGCTACTACGGCGAAGCCTCTGCCGGCCTCTCCTGCTCTGGCGGCCTCGATAGAAGCGTTCAGCGAAAGGAGGTTAGTCTGTGAAGCGATCTCAGAGATCAGGTTCGCAGCGTCAGCTATCTTCGCAACAGAGTCTGAAGTCTGCTGTGTCTGGTCTGACATAGTCTCGATATCCTTCATCGTAGTCTCGTTCTTTTCGATCAGTGCATTAAGTGTATCAGCTGACTGCTTTGACAGATCCATCATATCTGAAGCATTCTGGTCGAGCGACTTTACATTTGCAGTAGAATCGTCAATGCTTCCAGAAAGTGTTTCTATGCCGTTCGCCGCGTCAGATGTAGCCTTAGCCTGCTCTGTGTTATTCTCAGCGATATCGTTTACAGCCTTTGATACGTTTGTTATCGCATCTGTCATACTGCCGAAGTTATTTGAAAATTCCTCGATGGATTTTTTAAGTGAAGCACATGAAGCTGATGCCTTCGAGATCATTGATTCCATATTATGCTGGGCGGCGTTTAATTCCCGTCCGGTGTCTCCGAACTCGTTCTTAGACGCGACTTCTATGCTCTGGCGCAGGTCTCCTTTTGCCATTCTGTCGGCAAATTTCTGGATTTTCTGGAGCGGAGCTACAGTCTTCTTTCCTACTTTGAATGAAACGATCGCGCTCACGACTATGCAGGCAATCATCAGGATGATCATTCCGATGACCATCTGGTTATTCATGGCCTGAAGTGACTTCTCTGTAGATGCCATCTCCTTGCTCATATCATCGGTGTAGTTTCCTGTCGAAAGCATCCAGCCCCAAGGTTCAAACAGCTGCGAATACGCAAGCTTCGGAGCGACTGTCTTACCATCTGCCTTCGTGAAGTAAAACTCGTTAAAGCCGCCCTTCTTTGAGGAAGTACATGACTTTCTGATCATCTGGATGATCATGTTGCCTTTCTGGTCCTTCAAGTCCTTTCGGTTCGTGCCCTCCTGGTCCGTAAGGATCGGATGCATCACGAGGTTATAATCGAGGTCATCGATCCAGAAGTAGCCGCTCTGGTCATCTCTGTATCTGAAGTTCCTGATGTCCTCTGCCGCTCTCTTCTTCGCTTCCTCCTCGGTCATCTCTCCGTTTTTATACTTGTCGTACTCCATCTGTACCATCGAAATGGCTGACTGCGTCTCGGATACGATCTCCTGCTTATAGCCTTCAAGCTTTGCCGAATGGTAGACATTCATCGACTCCCTGAATGTCCTGTTCAGTGAAAAAATAGCTATGGCGCTGACCAGAACTGATACTATGATCACGATGATCAGGTTCATGAGCATTATCGACTGTCCGACGCTCCGGTATCCCTTTTTCTTTAACCCCTTTCCTTCTTCACTCATACTTTGGTTTCCTCCTTACATATAAAAATAGCCACTCTGCTCTATAATATCCGTATTCGTGGCTTCGGATAATAAATCCATTATAGTGCATTCTGCTCTTGAAATAAATAAAATTTTTAGATTTTTGTCAGATTTTCGACTATTTTTTATTGAAAGCGGGCTGTTTCATGACGGCCTGCCGCCTCTGTGAATTCCTAGACTTTCACGGATTGAGATCAGACCATCGAGTTCGTCATCTGTGAACTCACGGTAATCTTTAAGAACATACTTCGATAGGATCACGATCTTCGCGTAATGCTCAAGTGTCTCCATACGCATATAGGCCTGCATGAGATTCGATCCCCAGGTCAGTACGCCATGATTTCCCAGAAGCACTGCATTGTAGTCATGTACATACGGAAGCACCGACTTCGGAACCTCATCTGTCCCCAGCATCGCAAACGGTGCGCAAGGCACTACTCCCAGCTGCATCACACCTTCCGGAAGGATCCTCTCATCCAGATCCTTTCCTCTTATTGCAAAGGCTGTGCCACATACAGGATGCGCATGACAGACTGCATGAATTGAAGGCTCCTCATTATAAACCCCCAGATGCATCCTGATCTCACTTGATGGTTTCCAGGTACCTTCGATCACATTGCCCTGAAGGTCCATCTTTATCAGCATATCCTCTGTCATGAAACCCTTGCTCACATTGGTCGGGGTTGCCCAGAGCGTGCTGTCTGATACCTTTACACTGATATTCCCATCATTTGAAGCTACGAAGCCCTTGTCGTACATACGGCGGCCGACTTCCAGAATCAGTTTTTTCGCCTCTTCATCTGATGGATAATTGGTTATATTCTCATACATAAGATATTCCTTATTTCACTTTTTCATAATATAATTGATTTGCTGTTTCTCCTATGGATAGAAAGGAGATTCCACAATTGAGTTACTACTCTCATTTCTTGTGTCTGTTGTGGCAGGTATAGTAAGCTATTATATCTGCAAATGGCTGGACAGACACTTCTAGAACAGTTAGCCTGAACGGATGCCTTACCGTACAAAAAAGGAAAAACCCCCTGATATAGCCGTATCAGGGGGTTCATTTTCTCTTACGAACGCTACTCTCATTTCTAGCGCTAGGGATAATATAACGCTTAGCCGTCTATTTGTCAATAGTCAGCCAATTCCCTGATCTCTGAAAGCCATATCATATGGTGCCTGGCACAGGCCCTTCTCGGTGATGATTCCTGTGATCAGATCGTGGTCTGTCACATCGAATGCAGGATTGAAACAGTCAATCCCGTCAGCCACCATAGGCTTTTCATACCACATGCTCCTGATCTCATCAGGATCACGCATCTCAATCGGGATCTGATCACCGGTCGGAGTAGCCATATCAATTGTGGATGAAGGAGCACATACATAGAACGGAACACCATAATGCTTTGCGATTATTGCAAGTCCTGATGTACCAATCTTATTTGCAGCATCTCCATTTGCCGCTACCCTGTCGCAGCCGACGAAAATGATCTTTATCTTTCCCTGCTTCATGAGAATTGATGCCATATTGTCGCAGTTGACAGTTGTCGTAATTCCGGCATTCGATAGCTCGAATGAAGTGAGTCTGGCTCCCTGTAAAAGTGGCCTTGTCTCATCACAGTACACATGCATATCGCTTCCAGCCCAGCCATGTTCAAGTGCTATGTACATAGGAGCCGTGGCAGTACCATATTTTGCTGTAGCAAGAGTTCCGGCATTGCAGTGAGTCTCGATACCAAGCGGCTCTCCATCCTGTTTCAGATCCCGTAACAGTCCGAATCCGATCTCGCCGATATTCCGGCTGATCTGAATATCCTCTTCCTGAATCGCAAGAGCCTCATCAAAAAGTGCATCCTTTATTACACCTATTGATTTGTCCGACAGTGTATCAAGCTTTGATGACATGCGGTTCAGTGCCCAGAACAGATTCACAGCAGTAGGTCTCGAAGTAGCCAGGTAATCACTATCTTTCCTGTAATGCTTTCTGAATGAATCGTAGTCATTCTCCGAATACTCAGACGCCAGCACCGCCATACTCATCGCTGCAAACACCCCGATTGCCGGGGCTCCACGGACACGGAGCTTCTTTATCGCATCCCACATGGCCTCCTTCGTACTGACATTTATCCTCTTTATCTCATTCGGAAGCAGGGTCTGGTCAATGATATCAACCGACTCCCTGTCATCAGGCAGCTTCACCGTGATGACCCTGTTGAAAAAGTCTTCCACTGAATTCATAATATAATTACCTTTCTTTTACGCTCGTCAGATTGCCGGTTAATGTACTAATTACAACCCCTATCCCCTATATCCTATACACTCAACGCCTTATCTTTTGCCTTTATTACTGCCTCACTGAATGCCTTTCCATTCGTAAACGATGCCTGGTTCAGGATATAGTCTTTTCCTGTGAAAATATTGATTCTCTCGGCAAGCAGTATCTTCTTCTCATCCTCTATCGTCGTGACATCGACAACATTTGCCATGCCGACAGTCCTTCTGTGAAGCTCTGTCCCGGCATATCCGGCTGTATCTCTAAGGATCCCGGCCAGGTAGTACTCTTTAAATCCCTTTACCTTCGCCATCGGCTCAGTCACTGCTTCATCGTAGAGCCTGTTCCATTTTTCTATGAAGAGATCAGTGATCTGCTCTATCGTATCAAGGCACCACTTGCAGAACTCATCGGCTCCGTAAGCCAGGCCATTGTCGTAGGCAAAGATCATATTCGCGATTATATTGCCGACGTCGTAGCCTATAGGAGCATAGGTTCCGAATTCGCAGTCGAAGACCTTTATCGAATCTTCTCTGATAAAAATAGATCCGGTGTGCAGATCACCATGAAGAAGTGACTGGGCATCTGTCATGAATTTAAACTTCAGCTTTGATACAGCCAGATGAAGGGCCTCGTCTGAATAAAGCTCTTTTTCTACGAAATCTCTGTTCGGCTCAAAGATGTTATTTCTCTCAGCTCCGAGATAAGGCTCCATCAGTACCAGTTTTTCCGTGATGTCGCAGAGATCCGGTGTTATGAATTTTTTAACTAACTCTTTTTTCTCGCGGTGGTCCATGGCGATATCGCTTGATAGCAGAAGTGTACGTGCCATGAAGGTAGAGATCTGATCTGCAAACTGCGGGAATGTCCTATGCTCAAGCATCGCGTCTCTCATGACCTCATAGTCCGAGCAATCCTCCATCCCACAGGCATACATAGTCGTATCGTAAAAATAGATTTTCGGCACCATCCCCGGCGCCCACTTGTCTTCAAGGATAAGCATCTCAGACTCCAGTGTATTCCTGTCTATCGATGCTGTCATATCCTTCGAAATCCGGGTTTCAAGTCCCGCCTGTTTTATATAGATGCTGTGCCCCTTCTCATCAGACACCCGGCAGACGTGGTTGATATTCCCATGTGCCGAAGGGATCACTGCCTTCATGGACGGCTCATCCCAGTTTATCTGCCCCCTGGTCTTTTCCAGAGTGTAGGCGATCACATCTTTCTCCGTCCCCTCCGGATCATCTTCTCTTATCATGAGAAAATACTTTGAAAAATCCTGCATTTTTATAATCCTCCGCATCTAATACCATCCCTTTCCTAATACAATAAGAGTTTTCATCTCTGAAGTCAATCGGTTTCAGCTCATGCTGCTTTATGATGAAAAAAATCAAATAATGCGTGTTTTTTAAATTCCGGTGTGCTATAATGGAAGCAATTCAGACATACTTTTTACGACAGGAGGTATTATGAAAATATTTTCCAGGGAACTTACAAAGGATGACCTGGCAGACCTTATCGATACAGATAAGCTCAGAAGCATCATCGATAAGCCTATAAGCCTTGTCAGAACCAGAAGAGAGATTTTACAGCAAAAGAAGGAGAAAAAGGACATGAAGAAATTTATCAAGGGACTTCTTATTTTCATCGGTGTTATAGCTGTTGTCTGCGGAGTCGCATATGCGCTCTATCGTTACTTCACACCTGATTACGATGACGCATTCGATGATGATTTTGATGATGCATTCGATGACGATGATGATGACCTTTTCGCAGACGATGGAGATAAGGCCTGAATACGCAAACCTATAAGCGAGTTTTAAGCCGCAGCAGGGTGCTGCGGCTTTTATTATGTACATATGAAGAAAAATGATCTAGTAACCGGAAAAGTAATCGACACCTCATTTCCATCTACCGGAAAAGTACTGATAGATGGAACAGACAGGACTGCTTCTGTAAAAGGCGTTATCCCTGGACAGGAGATAGAGCTGAGGCTTACCCGCACTTCAGTAGATAACACTAAGGGCGAACTGAAGCGCATCATTAAAAAAAGTGACATCGAGACTGACTCGCGCTGTCCACATTTCTGCTACGCAGGAGAGGATGGAGACAGGTGCGGAGGCTGCCTCTACCAGACTATTTCCTATGAGGACGAACTTCAGATAAAAGAACATCAGATACGAAAGCTGTTCGAAAAGGTCCTTCCTTCTTTTGATCCTGTTTTTGAAGGCATTACCGGAAGTGACTCATGCGACAGTTACCGCAATAAAATGGAATTTACCTTCGGAAACCGCGTCATAGACGGCCCGTTAGAGCTCGGAATGCACCGTAAAGGCAGTTTCTACGACATAGTCTCTGTTCCTGGGTGCCAGATCTGTCATCCTGACTTCGGATTGATAGTTGACTCAACTATGAATTACTTTAAAAATACGGCCTTCTACCGCAAAGGAACCCATCGTGGGTACTTGCGTCACCTACTTGTAAGGCGCGCACACTTCACCGGACAGATACTCATCGACTTAGTAACTGCCGATTATCTGCCTGACAGCTGGACTGGTGAACTGAAAGAGTCTGAGAGGTTCATGCCTTTTACAGATAACCGTGGAGGCCTCACAGAAGACCACCCTCCGATGACTTCTAACGAAAAAAATGCAGAAAAAGAGCTTCTTTCAGGATATGTGTCAGCACTTAAATCGCTTGAACTAGAAGGAGATATAGTAGGCATTCTCCATACGAGAAACAATTCATTCTCTGATTCGGTAAAGGACGAAGGAACTGAGGTGCTTTTCGGTGAGGACCATTTCTTCGAAAAACTCTGTGGACTTTCGTTTAAGATAACTCCATTCTCTTTTTTCCAGACTAACTCAGCCGGAGCCGAGAAACTTTATGGAAAAGCAGGCTCCTACTTAAAGGAGGCGCTTGGCGGTGAGAAGCCTGCGGAAGTTTTTGACCTCTACTGTGGGACAGGGACTATCACCCAGATCATTTCACCTTATGCCTCCCATGTGACAGGTGTCGAGATAGTGCCTGAAGCCGTAGAAGCCGCAAAAGAAAACGCCGCCGCAAATGGCATCACTAACTGCGATTTCATCTGCGGTGACGTATTTAAAGTGCTTGATTCTCTTGATGAAAAGCCGGACTACATCATAGTAGACCCTCCTCGCGAAGGCTTACAGCCTAAGGCTCTGGCAAAAATCCTCTCCTATGAGGTTCCTTCTGTCATCTACATCGCCTGCAAACCCCAGTCCCTCGCCCGTGACATCCCGGAGTTTCTAAATGCCGGCTACGAAGTCAGACGCATGGCCTGCGTGGATATGTTCCCGAGAACCGGGAATGCGGAGATGACGGCACTGTTCAGTCGACAATAGCCTCACAGCTTCTTCAGCTTCGCAAACCCGGCAAACATCTTCTTGCGGCCGGCGGTATCGAACTCGACGGTGACTTCGTAGTCACGACCGCCATCCTTTATGTCGACTACAGTGCCTTCGCCGAACTTCGTGTGCTCCACGCGGTCGCCGACGCCGTAGTCGAGGTCTGTCTTTCCGATATCTGCTCCCTTCGTATAGAGTTTTGAGATATCGTCTTTCTTCGCACGTGGTTTTCTCTTCGAACCTTTTGCGTTTCCAGAATATCCGAACACACCTCCGTAAGCCAGGCTTCCATAGCTGTTTTCCTTCGGTTCCGATATACGGAATCTGTCAGCATTCGAAGAAGACATACTGCTGTTACTATGGCTCGTACTGTTTATTTTTCCATCGAGGAGCGACTGCGGGATTTCCTTTACGAAGCGTGAAACCGGCATATACTCTGTCTGTCCGCGCACCATTCTGGCTTTAGCGCAGGTCAGGGTCAGGGTGTCCTTCGCCCTTGTGATACCGACGTACATAAGCCTTCGCTCTTCTTCTATCTCCTCGTCACTGTCATCAGCGTTTATCGAAAGCTGCGACGGGAAAAGCCCGTCCTCAAGGCCTGTGATATATACATTCGGAAACTCCAGACCCTTGGCGGCGTGTAGTGTCATAAGCGTCACGTGGTTATCATCATCATCTCCTGTATCAGCACTCGTCATAAGAGAGACATCCTGCAAGAAAAGTGACAGCTTCTCCTCAGCTGGCAGGTCCTTTGTCTCCTCATCATCATTCATCTGGTGCTCGAAAGCAGCAGCCTTATTTATCAGCTCATCGAGGTTTTCAAGTCTGGCCTTGCTCTCGTCTGTATCTTCGAGCTGTAAGTCATTCGCGTAGCCGGTGTCTTCAATTATATCTTTTACAAGTCCTGTAACGCCGTGAAAGTTCAGCTTCGTGCGAAGCGCGTCTATAAACGACATGAAGTCTTGAAGTTTCTTCCCAGAACGGCCAAACATGGCATTTTCGACTCCGAGCTGCATCCCATCATAAAAAGACAGGCTATGCTCTAACGCGTACTGGGCTATCTTTCCTTCGGTCGTAGCTCCAATGCCGCGCTTCGGGACATTTAAGATTCGTCTGACTGCGACGTCATTATCCGGATTCTCTATAGCCGTAAGGTATGCCAGGATATCCTTTATCTCACGCCTCTGATAGAAGTTTATCCCTCCGACTATGCGGTAAGGAATGCCGTCCATCATAAGCTTCTCTTCAAGAGTACGTGACTGGGCGTTCGTCCTGTACAGGATGGCAAAATCCCTGTAGTCATCAGTCAGGCTCTTTTCACGCGACCTGATGTCATTTGCGATAAAATCGGCTTCTTCGTATCCACTCTCAAATATTCTGAAACGGATCTTTGTGCCTTCGCCACGGTCTGACCAGAGCTTTTTCTCTTTACGGCCATGATTATGGCTTATCACAGCATTCGCGGCATCGAGAATGGTCGTATAGGACCTGTAGTTCTGTTCGAGCTTTATGACCTTCGCACCTGGGAAATGCTCCTCGAAGCTCAGGATATTCGTGATATCAGCTCCACGGAATTTATAGATGGACTGGTCGTCATCACCTACGACACATAAGTTTTTCCGCTGCTCAGATAAGAGCTTTATCAGTTCAAACTGCGCAGCATTCGTGTCCTGGTACTCATCGACCATGATGTAATGCAGGCGGTCATTGTAGTAGTCTTTTACCTCCTTGTCAGACCTCAGTAGGATTACAGTGTTCATGATCAGGTCATCGAAGTCCATCGCGTTGTTCGACTTAAGCCTCGCCTGATATTCCCTGTAAATGCCTGCTGTGAGTCTTCCTTCAGAGCCTCTTAAGTATTTTTCTGCTTCATCGCAGTCGATCAGCTGGTTTTTAAAATCAGAGATCCTGCCTAGGAAACGCTTCTCCTTATACTTCTTCGGGTCGAGATTCTTCGCCTTTATGATCTGCTTCATCAGACTCTTTGAATCATCAGTGTCATAGATGGAGAAGCTGTTCTTAAAGCCTATCCTGTCGGCAAACCGCCTAAGGATCCGCACGCAGGCTGAGTGAAAAGTAGATATCCAGACGCCTTCGGCACCTTCCTCAGCGAGCCTGTCGACTCTCTCCCGCATCTCTCCGGCCGCTTTATTAGTAAAAGTGATAGCCATGATATTCCACGGGTTTACATTTTTTTCAGCGATCAGATATGCGACACGGTGCGTTAATACTCTGGTCTTTCCTGAGCCAGCACCTGCTAAGATAAGAACAGGGCCCTCAGTCGTGAGGACCCCTTCAAGCTGCTCTTTATTCAGTATTTTTTTCAAGTCTTCCATAGTTATTTCTCTTCAAGTCTCCTGAAAACGAGTTCGTAGCCGTCATCTCCGTACAGAAGTGCCCGGTTCACACGGCTTATCGTAGCAGTCGAAGCACCGGTCTTGTCAGCGATCTCCGAGTATGTATTTTTGTCCCGGAGCATCGATGCGACCTCGAATCTCTGCTGCATGGCTTCCAGCTCGCCTGCCGTACAGAGATCCTCAAAAAAGCTGTAAGCCTCTTCTCTGTTCTTAAGCGTCAGAATACCGTCAAAAAGCCGGTTCATCTCCTCTGTGTGTAGATTCCTGCTCATAGTAAAGTCACCCCGTGTTCCTTAGCGAACTGCACGTCCTTTTCCGGCCAGAGCGATACCTGAACTTCACCGATGTGGCATTTTCTTAAGAAAAACATGCAGATACGTGACTGTCCGATTCCTCCGCCGATAGTGTACGGAAGTTTTTTCTCCATGATGTCCTTGTGGAAAGGAAGCGAAAGCCTCTCCTCGCATCCTGCTGCCTTAAGCTGTGCCGGAAGTGAATTCTCGTCAACTCTGATCCCCATCGATGAAAGCTCTAAAGCTATATCATCTACCGGATAGTAAACTATGATGTCTCCGTTTAAGTTCCAGTCATCATAGTCCGGAGCTCTGCCGTCATGTGGCTTGCCGTCTGAAAGTGGGCCGCCTATTTTTTCTATAAAAATAGCCCCATGCTCTTTGGCAGCGTTGTACTCTCTCTCCTTTGGTGAGAGGCCAGGCCACCTGTCAAGAAGCTCCTGACTCGTGACAAAAGTGATCTCCTCCGGGAGGAAGCAGGTGATGTAATCATAAAGGTTACTCATGTGCTTTTCGGTGACACGAAGTGCCTCATAAACGCTCTTTACAGTTTCCTGAAGGGTCTTCTCGTTTCTCTGCTCATGCGTTATGACGCGTTCCCAGTCCCACTGGTCGACGTATATCGAGTGGATATTGTCAGTGTCCTCGTCACGTCTGATGGCGTTCATATCTGTATAAAGACCTTCGCCGACATTAAAGCCGTATCTGCCAAGCGCCATTCTCTTCCATTTTGCCAGAGAATGTACTATCTCAGCCTGACGCTCGTTCTGCTCCTTTATGCCGAACGAAACCGGGCGCTCGACGCCGTTTAGGTTATCATTCAGACCAGATTCCGGTGTCACGAAAAGCGGCGCCGTGACTCTATGCAGATTCAGTTCCGCTGAAAGCTGTCCCTGAAAAAAATCCTTGACCTGCTTAATGGCGATCTGCGTCTCCTTAAGGTCTAATGCCGACTTGTACCCCTCCGGTATTTTTATATCACTCATTTTTCTTTCCTTTCATAGGTATGGGGCGGCAGGCAGCCCTTCCCATAAGTAAATTACAATTCACAATTACCGACTGTACGTGGGAATGGGATCACGTCTCTTATATTGCCCATTCCGGTAAGGTACATGACGCATCTCTCGAACCCAAGACCGAATCCTGCGTGACGGGTCGAACCGTATTTACGAAGGTCGAGATAGAAATCATACTGGCTCTCATCCATGCCGAGCTCATCCATTCTCTTCTTTAAGAGGTCGAAGTTATCCTCACGCTGTGAGCCTCCGATGATCTCTCCGATTCCAGGAACCAGACAGTCAACGGCGGCAACAGTCTTTCCGTCCGGATTCAGCTTCATGTAGAAGGCCTTTATCTCCTTCGGATAGTCAGTTACGAATACAGGTCTCTTGTAGATCTGCTCTGTCAGGTATCTCTCATGCTCGGTCTGGAGGTCAGTACCCCATGAGACCTTATAATCGAATTTATCATTGTGCTTCATCAGGATATCGACTGCCTCTGTGTAGGTCACACGGGCGAAGTCGTTATCTACGACATTATGAAGTCTCTCGATCAGTCCCTTGTCTACGAAATTATTGAAAAATTCCATCTCGGCCGGTGCATTCTCAAGCACGTAGTTTATGATGTACTTGAGCATGCTCTCTGCGAGTTCCATGTCATCCTCAAGGTCCGCGAATGCTATCTCAGGCTCGATCATCCAGAACTCTGCGGCATGTCTTGTCGTATTAGAATCCTCTGCCCTGAATGTCGGTCCAAAGGTGTAGATATTTTTGAAAGCCTGAGCAAAAGTCTCACCGTTTAACTGTCCTGAAACAGTCAGGTTAGTCTCCTTACCGAAAAAGTCCTTCGTGTAATCTACTTTTCCGTCCTCAGTCTTAGGTACGTCATTTAGATCCAGAGTCGTCACCTGGAACATCTCTCCAGCGCCCTCTGCGTCACTTCCTGTGATAAGAGGCGTGTGTACATATACGAAGTTTCTCTCCTGGAAAAATTTGTGGATAGCATACGCTGCAAGGCTTCTTACCTTAAACACTGCCTCGAAGGTATTCGTTCTGGCTCTCAGGTGAGGGATAGTACGAAGAAACTCCATCGAATGTCTCTTCTTCTGGAGCGGATAATCAGGAGTACTCTCACCTTCTACTTCTACTGAGGCAGCCTGAAGCTCAAACGGCTGCTTCGCATCAGGTGTAGCTACGAGCTTTCCCTCTGCGATGACTGCCGTTCCGACGTTTAAGTTCCCGAGCTTGTCGAAGTCCTTTGTATCTGCTGAGTAAACTACCTGCAGCGGTGTGAAGTATGTGCCATCGTTTACGATGAGAAATCCGACATTCTTTGAATTACGGTTATTTCTGACCCATCCGGCCACTTTTACGGTGGTTCCTATATACTTATCAGTGTCTTTAAAAAGTTCCTTTACATCTGTAAGGTCCTGTCTCATGTCTTTAGACTCCTTCTATTTTTCTAATGCACATGCCATAGAAGCCATGCTTTTATAGTTTAACGCATGACAGTGAAAAATACAAGCGGTTATGATATAATTAGCGAACATCAAAGAAAGGAACTGTATACATGACAAAAAAAGATATACTTGAGATAAAGAGACGATATAAAAAGGAATCCCATAATTTCACGCGCATCGCAGGCTGCTATGTAGATAATGAAAAAAATAAGGTCTTAAGCTTCGGAGAAAGTCCACTAGAGCTTGAGGACGAGGAGTTTTTCAAATACCTTGATATAGCAAATAAATGCCTTTCAGGAAAGCTCGGGAACAATATCCTCCAGCTTCCGTTTCCTACAGATGAAGTCATGAACGGTCAAAAGTATTCACTTCTGACACAGCTGAAGGTCACAGGTCTCAAGGACGAGACTGTCCTCGATGAATTTTTTGATAATGTGATCGAGAACTACCTCATTACCGGGAATTTTCTTATCATACTGTTTAACGATGTCTATGACATCCCGATGAAGACCTCTGATAATATCGAGACCGGTGAGTCTGAAGACGTGTTTGACTACATTCTCTGCGCTATCTGCCCGGTAAATCTGTCGAAGTCCGCTCTCGGTTATCGCGAGGATGAGAACAGGATCGGTGCTCTGCTGCGGAACTGGACTGTCGCTCCGGTCGAGAGTGCATTTATGTTCCCGTCTTTTTCTGAGAGAAATGCTGACATAAACACAGTAACTGTCTATACAAAAAATCCAAAGGCTCCGCACAAGGAATTCTGGGAAAATGGCCTGCATGCCGAATCCCGTCTTACTTCTACCGAGAAGAAAAATGCCTTTGCCGGAATGATCGAGAAATCAGTCGGTTCCGACTCAGATGAAAGCAAAGAGACTATTTTTAATATAGCTGATTCTCTATCTGGCTTTATAGATAAGAGAAAAGAGGACCTGCCTGATGATACAGAAGTCGGGATAAACGGGCAGGATGTCGAGGATATCTGTGTGTCCGCCGGTGTCCCTGAACAAAAAGCCGAGCGCATTAAAGAGCGTTTCAACGATTACTTCGAAGGCTCTCCGGATGCTCCCGTCGCCGATGAGCTTCTGGACAGCCGCCTGCTAAAGGATCAGGACCTGCACCATGAAAAGGCCGCTCTACAGCGCGAAGTTGCCTCTCTCAATAAGAAACTAGAAGAGACCGGTGCAGTTTCCTCTGATGGCAAATCCTCTGATATCTATGTCAAGGTTCCTGAAGACCGTCAGGACGATGTGACTACCGCCTTCGTCGACGGCGAGAAATGTCTTATCATTCCTCTCGATCCGTCAGATACCGCCACTGTAAACGGCGAGGAACGTCTTCTCTGATAATCGAGTAGGAGGGAGTGATTAGCTCCCGTCCTCTCACACCACCGTGCGTACCGTTCGGTACACGGCGGTTTCAACATTTAACGTGCACGGACTGGTATGCTGAGGTTAAATCATAAAAGCCCCAGTGTATCAGTCTT
>JAQXXU010000082.1 GCA_029226225.1 Lachnospiraceae bacterium
TCTCATGCAGGTACCGACACAGTCATTTCCTGTATCACCACCGCCGATAACGATGACATCCTTACCCTTTGCAGAGATGAAATCACCCTGCGGAATGGCATTCTCATCAAGAGCTTTCGTCGTAGATGTAAGAAAATCCACAGCATAGTAGATGCCCTTTGCATCACGTCCCGGAGCTGATATGTCTCTCGGATGAGAAGCGCCACAACAGAGAACTACAGCATCATAATCTTTTTCAAGTGATGATGCTTTAAGTGATGCGCCTGCATCAGCATTTGTCACGAAGGTGATACCCTCATCCTCCATGACCTTTATTTTTCTGTCAATGACGCTCTTCTCGAGCTTCATATTCGGAATGCCGTACCTTAGGAGACCGCCGACCTTATCGTGTCTTTCATACACTGTCACCAGATGGCCTCTCTGGTTCAGCTGATCAGCAACAGCAAGTCCTGACGGGCCGCTTCCGATGACTGCAACCTTCTTCCCTGTACGAACCTTTGGTGGGCGGGCCTTTGCAAGTCCATGCTCATAGGCGTATTCGATGATCGCCTTCTCATTCTCTTTCGTCGAAACAGGTTCTGAGTGAAGACCATTCGTGCAGGCCTTTTCACAGAGTGCCGGGCAGACACGGCTCGTAAATTCCGGGAAATTCGAAGTCTTGTGAAGCCTTATATAAGCCTGACCATAATTCCCGTGATATACGAGATCATTCCACTCAGGGACGAGGTTATTTAAGGGACATCCGGAAGTCATGCCTGCGATATTGCACCCGTACTGGCAGAAGGGAACACCGCAGTCCATACATCTGGCGCCCTGAAGCGACTGTTTTTCGTATGATAAAGGCGTATGGAATTCGTGAAAATCCTTTATCCTTTCCTTTGGAGAAAGTGCCTTTGATTCTTCTCTTTTGTAATCTAAAAATCCAGTTGGCTTACCCATTTACTTTTCCTGCCTTTCTCCATTATGCCGTAAACGGCGTGAACTCGTCTGCATCCGTCTTTATCTTTATATCACTCTGTCCTGTAACAGCCCTGAAAGCCTCCATCTGAGCAGCCTCAGATGACAGACCCTTTTCTTCCATCCATGCTATCGACTGCTGCATCTTCTTGAAGTCATGTGGAACAACTTTCTTGAACTTCGGCAGATACTCGGCAAAATGGTCGAAAATCTCTTTTCCTTTTTCAGAGCCGGTCACTGATACGTGTTCTGCGATAAGCTCCTTTAATTCCTGTACATCGTACTTATCTGTTACCTGCTCGAGGCTTACCATCGACTGGTTCAGTCTCTTGTAGAGTGTCGCGTCCTCATCAAGTACATAAGCTATTCCACCGCTCATTCCAGCGGCAAAGTTCTTTCCGGTACGTCCGAGGATAACTGCTGTACCTCCTGTCATGTACTCGCATCCGTGGTCTCCGACACCCTCTACGACTGCTGTGGCTCCAGAGTTTCTTACGAGGAATCTCTCACCGGCTACACCTGAAATAAAGGCCTTTCCGCTTGTAGCACCGTATAAAGCTACGTTGCCGATCACAATATTCTCATCGGCAGGAATCTTTGAACCCTTTGGCGGATAGACGATAAGCTTTCCACCTGATAAGCCTTTTCCGAAATAGTCGTTTGAATCACCGACCAGTTCAAGCGTAAGTCCCTTTGGAATAAAAGCTCCGAAGCTCTGTCCGCCTGCTCCCTTGCAGTGAACTGTGTAGGTGTCATCCGGGAGTGACTCCTTGAACTTTCTCGTGATCCGTGAACCAAACAGGGTTCCGAAGGCACGGTCGGTATTTTTCACATCGACATCTACTGACTTCTTTTCACCTGGCTCTATGTCGAGAGGCAGTTTCTTCAAAAGTACCTTCTCATCAAGCGTCTCATCCAGCTTGAAGTCGAACTCATTTTTCTTATCGTAGTGAACAGGCTTCATATCCTTTACGAACGGATTGTTCAGGACATTGGACAGATCCACCTTTGCGTACTTCGGATGCTTTCCGTCTGTGACATTCTCACGAACCTGAAGCAGGTCGCTTCTTCCGACTAACTCATCGATGGTACGTACTCCGAGCTTTGCCATGATCTCACGGAGATCTTCTGCGATGAACTTCATGAAGTTCACGACATACTCCGGCTTTCCGGCGAAACGCTTTCTTAAGACAGGGTTCTGCGTAGCTATACCTACAGGGCAGGTATCCTTGTTGCAGACACGCATCATGACACAACCCATAGTAACGAGAGGCGCTGTCGCAAATCCGTATTCCTCGGCTCCGAGCATAGCTGCGATAGCTACATCGCGGCCGGTCATCAGCTTACCATCAGTCTCGATGATGACTTTCTCGCGGAGACCGTTTCTGATGAGGGTCTGATGAGCCTCAGCGACTCCAAGTTCCCAAGGCATTCCTGCATTGTGGATAGATGAAAGTGGTGCTGCTCCTGTACCACCGTCATGACCAGAGATAAGGATTACCTGCGCTCCTGCCTTTGCTACACCTGAAGCTACAGTTCCGACACCTGCTTCAGATACGAGCTTTACTGAGATACGTGCCCTGTCATTCGCATTCTTAAGGTCGTAGATCAGCTCTGCCAGGTCCTCGATAGAGTAGATATCGTGATGAGGCGGTGGGGAGATAAGTGATACGCCCGGGGTAGAAAGTCTCGTCTTCGCGATCCACGGATATACTTTCTTGCCAGGGAGGTGTCCGCCTTCACCAGGCTTGGCACCCTGAGCCATTTTTATCTGGATCTCCTGCGCGGAATTCAGGTAAACCGAGGTCACGCCGAAACGTCCGCTCGCCACCTGTTTTATGGCTGAGCAGCGGTTCAGCCCGTCTGCGCCTACGGTCAGACGGTCTTCTTCCTCTCCGCCTTCACCTGTATTCGACTTACCGTGGATCATGTTCATTGCGATGGCAAGAGTCTCATGCGCCTCACGTGAAATAGATCCGTAACTCATGGCACCTGTCTTGAACCTTCTCATGATAGAGCTTGCAGGCTCTACCTCTGAAAGAGGGATGCCCTTCTTAGGGTACTTAAAGTCCAAAAGACCGCGGAGATTTTTAACACAATCCTCTCTCTCGACTTCATCCTCATACTGCTTGAACAGCTGATAATCACCTGTCCAGGTAGACTTCTGGAGGAGGTGGATCGTATTCGGGTTATACAGATGCTCTTCTTTTCCTGAACGCATCTTGTGATAGCCGCTGGAATCGAGTGTCGTATCCTCTCCTAATTCCAGTGGATCGAAAGCCTTGTCATGACGGTACTCGACATCATTTGCGATGTCATCTAAGGTAATTCCTCCGATAGGAGAAGTCGTTCCGGTAAAGTACCTGTCGATGACTGAACGGTCGATCCCGACTGCCTCAAAGATTTTTGCGCCCTGATATGACTGGATAGTAGAAATACCCATCTTTGATGCGATTTTTACGATGCCTGAGAGGATAGCCTCATCGTAGGCGTTGCAGGCTGCATAGTAGTCTTTCTTCAGCGTCCCCTCTTCTATAAGCTGGTGAATGCTCTCATGAGCTAAGTACGGGTTGATAGCTGAAGCACCGTAGCCTAACAGAGTAGCGAAGTGGTGTACATTTCTAGGTTCTCCGCTTTCAAGCACAAGTGAAAGTCTGGTTCTCTTTTTCGTGCGTACCAGATGCTGCTGAAGCGCTGATACGGCAAGGAGTGAAGGGATAGCCACATGGTTCTCATCCACTCCTCTGTCACTAAGGATCAGGATATTGGCCCTGTCCCTGTATGCTCTGTCTGCCTCTACGAAAAGATGCTCGATAGCCTTCTCTAGTGAGGTATTTTTATAATAGGTGATAGGTATGGTCTCTACCTTAAATCCCGGTCTATCCATATATCTGATACGAAGAAGATCCGTGTCTGAAAGTATAGGATGATTTATCCTTAAAAGATTACAGTTCCTTGCGTTCTCTTTTAAGACATTTCCTGCAGTTCCAAGGAAAATAGTAGTCGAAGTGACTATTTTTTCACGGATCGAATCGATAGGCGGGTTCGTAACCTGCGCGAACAGCTGCTTGAAATAGTCGAAAAGCGGTCTGTGCTGGTTTGAAAGAACCGCCAGCGGAGTATCTACGCCCATGGCTCCTATAGACTCAGTGCCGTTTTCTGCCATCGGCATGATGCCCTCACGAACATCCTCATACGAATAACCGAAAGCCTTCAAGAGCCTCTGTCTGTCTGCCTTTGAATTCTCCGGTACTGGTCTGTTCGGGATAGGTACATCTGAGAGATTAACTAAGTTCTGGTCAAGCCACTCACCGAATGGATGGCGGGAAGCGTACATATCCTTTACTTCCTTGTCATCTATGAGTCTCTTCTGCTTTGTATCTACGAGAAGCATTCTGCCTGGCATCAGCCTGTCTTTTTTCACGATGTGGCTCTCATCTACAGGAAGTACACCGACCTCTGAGCTAAGGATCAGATAGTCATCATCTGTCACGTAGTATCTCGAAGGACGGAGTCCGTTACGGTCGAGAACAGCTCCCATGATGTCGCCATCTGAGAAAATGATCGAAGCCGGACCATCCCATGGCTCCATCATAGTAGCGTAGTACTCGTAGAAGTCTTTTCTCTTCTCGTCCATCGCACGGTTATTGGCCCACGGCTCTGGGATCGTGATCATGACTGCCAGAGGAAGCGGCATTCCATTCATCATCAGGAACTCGAGAGTATTATCGAGCATAGCTGAGTCTGATCCGTTCGTATTTACTACCGGAATGATCTTCGACATATCCTGCTCTAGATACTCTGAATACATGGTCTCCTCACGGGAGAGCATCTTGTCCGCATTTCCCTTGATGGTGTTTATCTCACCATTGTGGACCATGTATCTGTTAGGATGAGCACGCTCCCAGCTAGGATTCGTATTCGTTGAGAAACGTGAATGCACGATAGCAATAGCTACCTCATAGTCAGGATCTGTCAGATCCGAATAGAAGGTACGAAGCTGATTTACAAGCATCATGCCCTTATATACGATAGTCCTCGAAGAAAGAGAGGCTACATACGCGCTCTCCTCACAGGTCTGCTCAAAGACACGGCGCACTACATACAGCTTCCTGTCAAATGGGAGTCCCTTCTCAACACCCTCAGGTCTTCCTACAAATGCCTGCGCCATATATGGCATTGTGGACTTTGCGAGGTCTCCAAGTATCTCAGTCTTTACCGGGACATCTCTCCATCCAAGGAAAGGTACGCCCTCCTTCTCGGCGATGATCTCGAACATCTTCTGGACGCGCTTACGCTGAAGTTCTTCAGTAGGCAGGAAGAACATGCCGACTCCGTAGTCGCCCTCTTCCTTCAGGTCGATTCCTATCTCGCCTGCTGCCTTTTTGAAAAATTTATGCGAGATCTGGAGCAGGATACCTACACCGTCACCTGTGGTGCCAGTAGCGTCTTTTCCGGCTCTGTGCTCTAAGTTCTCCACAATCTTTAAGGCATCGGAAACTGTCTTATGAGTCCTGATGCCTTTGATGCTTACGACTGCTCCGATACCGCAGCTGTCATGCTCAAAAGCAGGATCGTATAAGCCTTCCGGTTTCGCAAGCCTCTCTTCTCTTGGATTTGACATAGCTTTTCCTTTCTTTTTGAATTGTCATATTATCTGACAATTGTTTTCGCGGTGCAATTCGCAGACGCTTACGCGTCTGCTCATTCGCGCTTTCGCGCTATTGTCAGGAACAGTCCCCGCCAGGTGTGTAAGCAAGCTTACACTGGCGGGGACTGTTCCTGACAGCACCGCTCAATTAATACGCGTAAAAATAAGGAGACTCCACCTGTCACCAGTGGAATCTCCTTTGATTCACTTAACTAGTTTTTAGTTTACCACAGTGAAGTGAAATGTCAACCGTGTACTGACAAAAGAACACAAAAAAAGGAACCTCCGAAGAAGCTCCTTCTGTAATCCCTTTCACCGTGTGTGGCGAAAATAAAGACTTAGTTGTACTTACGCTTTCTAGCTGCTTCAGACTTCTTCTTACGTCTGACGCTTGGCTTCTCGTAATGCTCTCTCTTGCGGATCTCCTGCTGGATACCTGCCTTAGCACAGTTACGCTTAAATCTGCGAAGTGCACTGTCTAATGATTCGTTTTCTTTTACGATAACGGTTGCCACTCTTGCTCGACCTCCCTCCGATTATGGGATTCATGCAAAACACAACCGGACGGTCGATTTCACACAAAGAGTATTATATCACTCTGAGCAGATTTGTCAATGACTTAAATAATTAACTTCGTCTGTCAGTTCCTTAGGAATGTCTATTCCATCCTTTTCGAAGCGCTTTATAGTAAGCTGCACTACACGGCGGTCCTTTGCCTCGTGATTGTTAAATCTCTCGACAAATGACTGGTAAGTCGGGTTGCCGGCAAGCAGCGCTTTGGCGTCTCCTGTAAACGGACAGTACTTCGCGAGTATCTCACGGGCAGGCTTTAGAAGCCTCATGGAGCCGTTACTCTCGTAGCGCAGATAGTCATGATAATCGGAGACAAAGACATTTTTGTAGTTATTATTATGCTTTTTGAGCGCTGTCTTTATCTTCTCCTTGATGTCTGCGGTAAACGCTGAGTTCTTCTTATAGAACTGCAGGTAGTCTGTGTATTCGGCAGTCAGGGAAGGATCACGCATATCGTTCCAATGGATACCCTGCTCAGTCTTGCACATCTCCCAGCGGAACTCACCGCACAGCTTTATCATGTTATCGCTGATGTCTTCTGACATGATGATAGGAACCAGCATCCTGGCATTTGACTGCCTCTTCTTTCCCTCTATCTCCTGCCAGAGGACGAATCTCGAGCCCATATTCGGCATCATGATGATATTCGGGAGGAATTGGCGATGGATAGGTATCTGCATAACACCCTGCTCCGGTGCCGAATAGATATCATTCCTGTAAAAAATGCCGAAGTCCCGATCTGTCACGAATGACAGCTCCTTCATGATCTTTTCAGTATAGAGGTAGCCTCTGTCCATCGAACCGATCACATTCACATCATCGAATACCGGTTCAAAGGCGCTCATACGGCCGAATGTCATTCGGTTTCCAAGCGCGAACATATTGTTCAGTTCGAAATGGAGACGGCGTCTCGGACTGATCAGGTATTTTTTCTCCTCTTCCTCGTCTATCTCACCGTTGTTCTTAAGTTCTCTCAGATAGCTCGGATAATCGAGGTCGAATTCGTTCCTCGAAGGCTCTGCCTCCATGTCAAAAATGCGTTTCAGCCATTCCCACGCGCACATGACATGTCCTGACGTATCAGGCCTGTAAGACTTCGTGAAGCCGTACAGCGTCTGAAGCTCGTCCGGAGTCACTATGGTCTCGTCGAGAAGCCCAAACATCAGGAACATCTTTACAAAAACAGGAGGCTCTGCCTTTGACTTGAATACTTGTAAAAGCACCGCCTCATAAATAGGATAAAATGCTTTTGCCAGCTTCCTTCTGACCTTTCTGTGCTCATCGGTAACTCCGTACCTGTCACTGAAGCCCTTATACTCGGCCATACACTGCTTGAGTTCCGCAGCTTTTTCCACCGGAGCTTTCGAGAACACAAGGATCTGATCCATAAGACCCTCCAGCTTCGGCATGGAATCAGGATCTCCTGTCTCTATTGCCGAATTCTTTGCACTTAGAGCGGAGTAAACCATCAGGAATTCCTGGGAAGCTGCCTTTAAGCCTTCTATATATTTCTGGAATTCGGTTATTTTTTTCTTTACATCGTGGAGAAACTCGATAGTGATACAGGTGTAGCCTATCGAAAGTGTGTTCTGTCCCGTAAGGATCTCTTCTTTTATCTCATCAAAAGATAATAGTCCTTTAAGGAAATTCACCCTCCAGGCTTCAATGCCTGTCTCTTCAGGCGGCTTGGGATAAGCCTTCATATCAGGAAATTCAAGGATCGTATCGCCGGTTTTTCTGCAGAGACCAGGATACTCTTCGAGCTTTTCCCGGACATTTTTATACATACGGGATGAGGAATCAAGCAGCTGATCAAGACAGCTGTAGATTTTATACGCATTTTTTAACACTGCAGCGCACATGTCTGGGGCTATTTTTTTATTGTCGGTAAAGATCTGCTCGATATCATCCATTGATGAAAAATCATACGAATATGTCGCTGCATCTGACTTTGCCCGGCACGAAAAGCCGTAAGTCTCACCCGGAACCGAGCCGATTCCTATGATGCTTCCCGGATACATATCAAAAGTAAGTCCGGATATCTTCATCTGGACTGTCCCCTTCAGGAGAATGAGCAGGCTCTTCACCTGGTCATCCTCCCTGACGATAACTGCATCCTTTTCCCATTTACTTAATCCCATAGCAGTCCCTTTCTGTTTTATGAGAGCTGTTCTTTAAGCACTTCAGCAGCCTTTGAAATGGCGTCAGGAATCTTTGACGCGTCTTTTCCGCCAGCCTGTGCCATCTGCGGACGTCCGCCGCCGCCTCCGCCTACGATAGAAGCCACAGCCTTTATCAGGTTTCCGGCATGAGCGCCCTTCTTTACGGCTAAATCTGTAGCCATTGACAGAAGCGCTACTTTTCCGTCATTATCTGAGGCTAAGAAGATGACTCCATCACCTAGCTTATCCTTTATCTGGTCTCCGACATTTCTCAAGTCATTTCCGCCGACGCCTTTGAGTGCCTTGGCATAGAACCTGACTCCGTTTACCTCGGTAGTATCTGAATCTATATCGCCTAAAGATTCCTTTGCAGCCTGGCTCTTTATGGCTTCATTTTCACTCTTTAAGGCCTTTATCTCATTCTGTAAAGACTCTACCTTTGCGAGAGCACCGTTAAGCGGTGTCTTTAATGCTGCAAGGATCTCGTCGAGCTTTCCTTCCATATCCTTGTAGTAGTCGAGGATATTATCAGAGGTAAGTGCTGTGATACGTCTTACTCCGCTCGAAACGCCGGCCTCTGAGAGAATCTTTATAGCGCCGATCTCAGCGGTATTCTTTACGTGAGTACCACCGCAAAGTTCTGTAGAATAGTCGCCCATTTTTACGACACGGACCTTCTCGCCGTACTTTTCCCCGAAAAGTGCCATGGCTCCAGTCTTCTTTGCATCCTCTAATGACATTACCTCAGTCACTACATCAACTCCGGCTCTGATTCGCTCGTTTACAAGCCTCTCGACTTCTGCAAGCTCATCTGGTGTAAGCGCAGAAAAATGAGTAAAGTCAAATCTCAGTTCCTTGTCATCCTGATAAGAACCTGCCTGCTGCACATGCTCGCCTAATACGTCACGGAGTGCTCTCTGGAGCAGATGTGTAGCTGAATGGTTCCTGCAGATATGTGCTCTTCTGTCAGCATCGACGGACATCTCTACAGGCTCTGACTTGCTGATATAGCCGTCAGATACATATCCCACATGGCCCACACGTCCACCGAGCAGATGGATAGTGTCCGTAACTGTAAAGCAGCCGTTGTCAGTTCTTATCTCACCAGTATCTCCTACCTGGCCGCCCATGGTTCCATAGAACGGAGTCACATCTGTGATGATAGTTCCCTTTTCACCGTTCTGGAGCGCATCTGTCAGTTCACCGTACTTATCCTCAGCCGGATTTACCTCAGTAGTCATGGCTGTGATGTGAGCCGGCGAATGAAGCGTGTCGTATCCTACGAACTCTGTGGTAAGAGTCTTATCGATATCATCATAGATCGTAGCAGCCTTACCCATGTAGTTTGAAGTCTTTCTCGC
>JAQXXU010000083.1 GCA_029226225.1 Lachnospiraceae bacterium
GACGTTTGAATACCCACAGAAGCCTGCCTGTGAAGCAGGAACCTCCCCAGCAACCGCAGACTTTTAGCATCGAAGATGCGGCAAACGCGCGTAAGCGCGGTTGGTCTGCGGTCTGATTGGGGAGGTGCCGTGAATAGTAACAAAAGAACATAAAAATAGTAAATTTATATTTGACAGTATAAAAAAATTAGAGTAACCTAAAACAGAATGGAGAGAATGCTAGTATATGAAGGAGAATCAAATGAAGAAGAGAATACTGGCACTTCTGATGACGGCAGTCTGTGGTCTTTCACTGGCGGGCTGTGGCGGAAGTGCAAAAAACAGTGGTACGGCCAGTGGTAATGCCGGAAGAGATGTAAAGACGATAAAGCTGCTGAATGGAAAAGCGGAGATTGCCGGGCAGCTGAAAACATTGGCACAGGCCTATGAAAAGGAGACCGGAGTAAAGGTAGAGGTCGAGACGCCGGAAAGCGGAACTGACCTTCAGGCATTGCTGAAGGCATATTATCTGGCGGATACGATGCCGGACATTTTTGTCTGTGAGGGAAATTCATTCGAGAACTGGGCCGGACTGCTGGCGGATATGAGCGATCAGAAGTGGGCTTCGAACACAGACAGTGCTTATGTAGATGATACCTATGGGACCATAGGATTTCCGTATGCTACAGAGGCTATTGGCATGACTTATAACGCTGATATTCTTAAAAAAGCGGGAATAGATGCATCGAAGCTTACGAGCCCTGAGGCTTATCATAAGGCCTTTGAAACGCTGAACTCTAAAAAGAGTGAGCTGGGACTTACAGCAGTCGTAGGTTACTGCGCAGAGCAGAAGAACCTCGGCTGGTCTACGGGAAACCACCTCTTCGGTGTCTACCTCGATGAGGGACTGAAGCGTGATGATACATCTATCATTGATGAATTAAACGATGGCGGAAAGTACGATGAGAAGAGACTGAAGAAGTACGCTGATTTTGTCGGGATGCTGAATAAATACTCAGATCCGGCGCTCATTACCAAGGGAACCTACGAGCAGCAGGTCAGAGGCTTTGCGTCCGGCAAATACGCCTTTGTGACGCAGGGATCGTGGATCGGAGCCCTGATGACAGGCGACTATAAGGATGACTATAAAAAAGGCGGTAATTTTACCGTGGGAATGGCACCATATGCCTTCGAAAAAGGCCAGGATACTATCCTTACTTCGCCTCCGTCATGGTGGGCAGTGCTAAAAGAAGGAAATAAAGACGCTGCTGAAGCATTTTTACAGTGGTGCTCTGAGGACGAAGCTCAGAAGATATTTGTGGAGCAGGCAGGACTCGTAAGCCCGTTCAAGGACTGCAAGTATGTCGCAGATGACCCATTCGCGCAGACGATGACTGACTACATCCAGGCGGGAAAGACATCGAACTGGCACTGGCAGAACACAAAGGAAGGCCTCGGACTGAATGTAGTTTCGCCGGTATACCTCGAGTATGCTGAGGGAAAGCTCGACGCAAACGGTTTTGCCAAGCAGATGGAAAAAGTCACAAGTGATTTTTACAAGGTAAAGTGAGGCTGTCATGGAAAAAATAAATAACCATAAGGTAACGATAGACCGCCGCAATTCGATAGTTTTTCAGGTGGTGGCGCTGAACGTGGTTATGCTTGTCGCTTTCGTAGCGGTGCTGGCCGTGCTGACAGGTGATATGGCAAAGACAAACACATCATCGAAGAAGGTCTTTAATTCAATGCTCAGTTTGTCAACGGAGCAGCAGAATCTGAAGAACGATATAATGAGCATGTACGATGAAACACTCGGATACATCACAGCGACTGCCGAAGAGACCAGAGAGGCGCTGAAGCCGGAGATAGAGAAGGCTTCCAAAAAAGTAGAGAAAGACATAAACAGAATAGAAGCCGATTTTGGAAAAGACGCAGGCGGGAAGGCACAGATATCAGAAATTAAAGCTCAGTACAAGAGGTATTCGGACCTGCTTGACGAAGCTATAAAATCAGCCGATTCAGGAGATACGGCGTCTGCGCAGCACATTCTGTTTGACAAGGCAGAGATACAGAAAACGGCTATTTTTCACTCAGGGAAAGTATTAGATGTAGTGCTTGGCAGGCAGGCTTCGGAGGCCACACACCTGATGGACGTCCGCCTCAGAGCCGGACAGTTCGCAGGGACCATAGGATTTATCATAATGCTGGCGATCCTGGCGATAAATTTTATCCTGATATACAGGAACATAGTCCTCAAGGTAAAATCGATGTCATCGCAGGTGACTGGCATCATCGACGGGATCGAATCCGGACACGGAGACCTGACGAAGAGAGTCCGCACAGGAACGAAGTCAGAGCTTCTTTATATAGAAAAAGGTATCAACCGTTTTATCGCAACGCTTCAGGATGTGCTTAAGGATGTAAAGAGCGGAGCAAATGTCCTGAATGACTCTTCAAAGTCTGTATCTGGTCAGGTCACTAACGCGAACGATAACATCATGAGCACTTCGGCCGCTCTTGAGGAGCTGTCAGCCAGCATGGAGACAGTTTCAGGAACGATCACCCAGATCAATGAAAAAGTGGCGAAGGTAAAGGATGCTGCCGCTGAGATCGATGATGAGGCAAAGGACGGAAACGCCAAGGCTGACGAGATAAAGACGCAGGCAGACCAGATAAAGAAGAATGCCATCGAACGTAAGAAAAATACGACAGACCAGATGGAACATCTCTCAGAGGTACTAAAGACTTCGCTTAAGGACTCAGAGAAGGTCGCAAAGATAGATGAGCTGACTACAGTAATCCTCGAGATAGCAGACGAGACAAACCTCCTGGCTCTCAATGCTTCGATAGAGGCTGCCCGAGCCGGAGAGGCTGGAAAGGGATTTGCAGTCGTAGCCACTGAGATCGGAAAACTCGCCGATAACTCTATAGATACGGCTGCAAATATCCAGAAGATAAGTCAGGAAGTCACAGAAGCCGTAAATAACCTCGCAGAAAATTCAAAAACTGTGCTCGATTTTATCGATACGACAGTCCTTGCCGATTACGATTCGTTTGAGGAGACAGGAGTTTCCTATGAGAACACAGCAGCAGAGATGAAGGAGAGCTTCACATCGTTTACCGATAGCGCAGAGAAGCTGTCAGGCATTATGAATGAAATGGCAGAGTCAGTTTCTATGATCACGAATTCTGTAAACGAGAGTTCTAAGGCAGTCACGATGTCCGCTGAAAACTCCCAGGCTATCGTCGAGGGCTTTGCCGACATCACAACAGCTATCGAGAAGAACACCGAGGTTACGGACACCCTGAGCGAGAAGACAGCCCGCTTTGCAAATTTATGATAAATTTGCTTGAAAAAATGGCTGCAGTCTGATAGGCTAAAGAGCGGGTGAAAACCCTAACTCTAAAATTTTTATAGGAGGCTATTTCATGGAATTACAGGAAATTATTGACGTAAAAGGCAGAGAAATCCTTGATTCAAGAGGAAATCCGACAGTTGAGGCTGAGGTTACTCTTGCAGACGGCACAGTAGGCCGTGGAGCCTCACCTTCAGGAGCATCAACAGGTCAGTTCGAAGCACTTGAGATGCGTGACGGCGGAAAGCGTTACATGGGAAAGGGCGTACAGAAGGCCGTTGAGCATGTAAATAACGAGATAAAGGAAGCAGTCGTAGGAATCGACGCTACAGATACATATGCAGTAGACAGGGCTATGCTTGACGCTGACGGCACAGACTCAAAGTCAAATCTCGGCGCTAACGCTATCCTCGCTGTTTCTATCGCAGCAGCAAGAGCAGCATCACTTTCACTGCAGATCCCTCTCTATAAGTTCCTTGGCGGTTCACAGGGAAATAACCTTCCTGTACCTATGATGAACATCCTTAACGGTGGAGCTCACGCAGCTAACAACATCGACGCTCAGGAGTTCATGATCATGCCAGTTGGCGCTCCTTCATTCAAGGAAGCACTCAGATGGTGTGCAGAAGTCTTCCATAACCTTCAGGCTCTCCTGAAGAAGGACGGACACGCTACAGCAGTAGGTGATGAGGGTGGTTTCGCACCTAACCTCAAGAGCGATGAGGAAGCTATCCAGTACATCGTAAACGCTGTTAAGGCAGCTGGTTACGAGCCAGGAAAAGACTTCAAGATCGCTATGGACGTTGCTTCATCAGAGTGGAAAGGTAAGAAGAAGGGTCAGTACCATCTTCCAAAGGCAAACCAGGATTACACCACAGACGAGCTCATCCAGCATTGGGCTGATCTCGTTGAGAAATACCCTATCATCTCTATCGAGGATCCTCTCGATGAGGAAGACTGGGATGGCTGGGCAAAGATCACTAAGGAGCTTGGTGATAAGGTTCAGCTCGTAGGTGACGACCTCTTCGTTACAAACGTAAAGAGACTGCAGAAAGGCATCGACCTTGGCGCTGGTAATGCTATCCTTATCAAGCTCAACCAGATCGGTTCTGTATCAGAGACTCTTGACGCTATCAAGCTTGCTCATGATAACGGATATGCTACTATCGTTTCACACAGATCAGGTGAGACAGAGGATACTACTATCGCAGACCTCGCTGTAGCTATGAACTCAAAGCAGATCAAGACCGGTGCTCCGAGCAGATCAGAGCGTGTAGCAAAGTACAATCAGCTTCTTCGTATCGAGGAAGACCTTGGCGATGCAGCAGTTTATCCAGGTTCAAAGGCTTTCAACGTTCAGAGGTAAGTTTCGGCTATAAGCTATAATTGAACAGTTAGAGTACACGAGAGTGCACGAAGGGGCACACCACCTTGGGTGTGAGGCTTACTTCGTGTACTCTTTTTTTACGCGTAATAAATGAGCGGTGCTGAAATGGAATATCGGTGCCGGCGGACGCTTGCGTACGCATAGGCGGCCGATATTCCATTTCAATAGCGCGAACGCGCGAATGAGCACGAAGCGAAGCGGAGTGCGAATCGCACCGCTCATACACTAAAAGGAGATGACCAATGCAGATAAACGGAGAGCAGTGCACACCTGATGGTAAGACCGTCACGGAGATCATAGAGGAGAGAGACCTGAAAAAAGAGATGGTGGCAGTAGAATTAAACGAAAAAATCCTTCCGAAGGAGCAGTATGACACCTATGTGCCACAGGACAACGATGTAATAGAGATTGTTCAGTTCATGGGTGGAGGATGCTATTGACGGAGCTATTTCTCTGTCGTGATAAACCAGAGTAACAGGTGAGGAGATGCATATATGCATCGACGCACCGTCATATTGGAGGTAACATGGAAAAAGATAGTTTCAAACTAGGAAATAAGGAATTCACATCCAGGTTCATCCTGGGTTCAGGAAAATATTCGGTAGACCTGATAAAGGCAGCAGTAAATGAGGCAGGAGCACAGATCATCACCTGCTCAGTCAGACGTACAAATACGCAGAAGCACGAGAATATCCTTGAGTACATCCCGGATAATGTAACGCTTCTTCCGAATACGTCAGGAGCCAGAAATGCTGAAGAGGCAGTGAGAATAGCGCATCTGGCAAGAGAACTCGGCTGTGGAGATTTTGTGAAGATAGAGATAATGGGAGATACGAAGTACCTTCTCCCTGATAATAATGAGACGATCAAGGCAACGGAGATACTTGCTAAAGAGGGCTACACCGTGCTTCCGTATATGTACCCGGATCTGTATGCAGCCAGAGCTTTAAGAGATGCCGGAGCCGCAGCAGTAATGCCTCTCGCTTCGCCGATCGGTTCAAACAGGGGACTTTCGACAAAGGAATTTATCCAGATACTCATAGATGAGATCGACCTTCCGATCATCGTGGATGCAGGTATAGGAAAGCCATCAGAGGCAGCTGCCGCCATGGAGATGGGCGCTACAGCCATCATGAGTAACACTGCGATAGCTACAGCAGAAAATATTCCGCTTATGGCAAGCGCTTTTGCTGATGCCATCAGTGCTGGAAGAAAGGCTTATCTCGCAGGCTGCGGCCGTGTCCTTGAGCGCGGAGCAGAGGCATCTGACCCGTTACTCGGTTTCCTGAGATGACCGGCAGTCTGTAGGTGAAGTATAGAAAGGATAGATATGTCAGAAGAACAGAAAAACCAGTTTTTTGTTGACGGAAAACAATTAAGCGGTGCTGCGCTAAAGAGAAAGCACGAGCTGGAGACTGATCCGTCTACCAGGACTGACTGTATGAAATTTATGCCGGGGATGGACCAGATAGACCCGACTATCCGCGAAACTGTGTTAAAGCAGATGAACGATTATGACTATGAAAAATACACAGATATGGACGTAAGGCGGGCACTCCACAAGAGGACCATCGATGTGGAAGACTTCAAGGCACTGCTTTCCCCTGCGGCTTTTCCACATCTGAATGAAATGGCAGAGAGAGCACACTATGAGACCGGACTGCATTTTGGCAATACAGTATATTTGTTCACACCGCTTTATATAGCAAATTATTGCGAAAATTATTGTATCTATTGTGGGTTCAACTGCTACAATGATATCCACAGAAAGCAGCTGGATAAGGACGAGATCCGCCACGAGATGGAAGTCATCGCAAAGACAGGCATCGAGGAAATCCTTATCCTCACAGGCGAGAGCAAAAAGAAGAGCTCAGTCGAGTACATTGGAGAAGCCTGCAGACTCGCAAAAGAGTATTTTAAAAATGTAAGTCTTGAGGTGTATCCGGCGAATGTAAAGGACTACAAGTACTGGCACGAGTGTGGAGCCGACTATGTGACGGTATTCCAGGAAACTTACGACTCGAAGAAGTACGAGACTCTGCATTTGCTTGGACATAAGAGAATTTTTCCGTATAGGTTTGAAGCACAGGAGAGAGCTATCCTCGGCGGCATGAGGGGAGTCGGTTTCTCGGCACTCCTGGGACTTTCTGATTTCAGAAAAGACGCGTTTGCTACCGGGCTTCACGTGTATTACCTCCAGAGAAAATACCCGTGGGTCGAGTATTCCCTGTCCTGCCCACGTCTCCGCCCGATCATCAATAACGAGAAGATCAACCCGTTAGACGTCGGTGAGGCTCAGCTGACACAGATACTCTGTGCGTACCGGTTATTTTTACCATATGCAGGCATTACGGTAAGCTCGCGTGAGACCAAGCGCTTCAGGGACGGCATTGTAAAAGTGGCCGCCACTAAGGTATCTGCCGGAGTATCGACAGGAATCGGTGACCACGAGGCAAAGTACACCCACACCGAGGAGAAAGGCACAGGCGACGAGCAGTTCGAGATCGCCGACACCCGCTCCTTCGACTCGATGTATAATGACATGGAGAGTGAAGGCATGCAGCCAGTCACAAACGACTACGTATATGTCGGGTAATAAGAAAAAGCATTAAAAAGCAATAGGGACGTGTATCTTTAGGATGTGCGTCCTTTAGGGGTGTTTCATGAACGTATAACTGAATAATAGGATTTTTTGAAGAAGGCCAAATCTGGAGATTATACTCATACATATTCCAGAAATGGCCCTTTTCTTTTGCCTCCTGGTATATTATACTCTATGTAGGAGTACATTATACTCATACAGAAAGGAGGCACTTATGCCGAACAAGGTTTACCCTGAATGGGTTCAGAAACACAAAACAAAAGGTACTACGGTAAAGCGTGTAGGAGAAAATTATTATCTCTACAAGCATACTTCTAAACGTGTACAGGGAAAGAAAAATCCTGTTCCTGTTGACACCTACATTGGAAAGATTACA
>JAQXXU010000084.1 GCA_029226225.1 Lachnospiraceae bacterium
CCGCGGTATCGCAAGCTCTGCACGCAGTATGCCTCAATGTCCTTTCGGCTTCCTGTACAGCAGCTCGCTCTCATAGGTGCGGTCGGCGTAAAGCAGGCGGAAGAAGACGAAAATCTCGACCCCGGAGGCGCACCAGATAGCATAATCGCCGGCGATCATGCAGAAAAATGAGCAGACAGCCGCACCTGATACGAAAGAGACAACCATAAAGCTGTGTCTTTTGAAGCGATTAAAATTCTCAGGCTTTCTGTGATGAAGGAACTGCACCAGGTGGCTGCCCAGCTGCCTCACATGGTTAGTAATAAAAGTTGTGGCCATACCTACTCCCTCAGCCTGCCTGAATGTGTTGAACTGCATCGCAGCGAGGAAATTCAGCGATATCTGGCTGATCTGATCAGGCGCCGACTGCGGCACGAATCCGATAATTATCGTGACAACAGCCTCAATTCCTATCAGAAGGGTATCCCAGCGCATCAGGTGAAGCGGCTTTATTGAAAAAGCCAGCACCTCACTGAGCATGACACCGCCCAAGTATGCAAGAAAAGGGAAGAAATAATAAAGTGCTCCATTCACATCGCCCTGCCCGAGGTGAATGGCGAGCATCACCAGGTTCGCAGTCTGTGCGTTGCAGAAGATTCCGCCTCTCTGTACAAAAGTATATCCGCCGAAGACACCTCCAGCGAATATAAGCAGATAAAAAATATACTGTTTCTCACACTCTAAGAATTTCGTATCTTCCCTGTCTAAGTTGGCAGTCACTTTTGTCTCCTTCCCTTTTGCCTTAAGATCAGATCTTTGCTACCTTTGTTAGATTTTCAGTCGTAGTTACGATATCATTATATCCGTCTCTGATACGGACGATGTTATCATCGAGATTTCCGATGCTCGAAGAGATCTCCTCCATAGCTGCCGACGTAGATACCATATTATCGGTGATGTCTGATACATTCGTCAGTGTCTTATCCATGAAATCTTTCATCGAGCCAGTGTCTGACTCTATTTGTCCGGCCTTGTCCAGAACGCTGTCTGTATTCGTATTTATCTGGTCGAATGAGGAAGCTACAGTGTCCGCGTACTGTTTGCAGTCACTGACATCATTTTTACCTTGTTCTATCCTGTCAGTCACTTCTTTCATCTGAGAGCCGATCTGATCTACGATGTCACCAATCTGGTCAGAAAACTCTGCCGAGTTATCAGAGAGCGTCCTGATCTGCTCAGCTACAACTGCAAAGCTTCTTCCTGCCTCTCCTGCTCTTGCTGCCTCTATCGAAGCATTAAGTGAAAGCAGGTTTGTCTGTGAAGAGATATTGCGGACTTTTGTCAGGATATCAGCTATCTGAGAAGTCTGTTCAGAAAGCCTCTCTACAGAATCAGAAACTGATGACATCGTATCTTCAAGTCCCTGCATTTTTTCAGATAGATCAGATATCAGCGAGTTTCCATTATGGACATTCTTAGCATTTTCCTGTGAAAGTGACTTCATGTCAGCCGCTGTGTCGTTCATCCCGGCGATTTTTTCAGCACTTTCCTGAACCTGATCCTTTATGTCCCTGGTTCCGTCAGCCACAGACTGGGTACGCTTTGCGACATCCTCACCAGCTTCTTTGATCTGTGATGAGATATCGTTTGTGACTACTATGCTGTCCTTTATTTTCTCCGCAGTATCCTGAAGGACCTCTAGTGAGCTTCCTATCTCTGTCAGAAGTCCCTGTGCCCTGTTGTACTGCTGCTGTGCCGTCTTTCCGGATTTCTGGATAGACGTGTATGACTCACGGTTCAGTCTGGCCAGCGATACGAATATAAGGCAGCCGCTTATGATATAGACTATGCATATAGCCATAGTATCGATAGTCCACGATGCTGCAAGTTTATCCTGATACTTATAGAAAAATACGATCATGCAAACCGCACTTATTGCACACTGTATCAGTATCGGCCTGATGTCTTCATATATGACTACGAAAAATATCACCAGGAAAAACATCAGGTAATTCGCCGTGACCGGAAAAGCCAGCATCAGAAGTATCGAAAAAATAGACAGAAATGCCACCATCAGATACATCATCAGTATAGGATTTAGCTTCTTCACCAGAAAATACATCAGCCCACAGATGACTACTCCTGCTATCATAAACGGAAGTATTTCCTTTACACTGACATAAATGCCATTTACTATAGCTCTTAAGACTATGCATACAAACAGCGTATTGACCAGTATTCCGCTTTTCCTCCTCAAAGTCTCTTCGTATGTCATAAAAAACCTCCTGATAATCAGTAAAATATTGCCGTGAGCACAGAACCCACGGCAACATTTTACTCTATAAGAAGAAATAATACTATAGCATTTTTATAAAAAATCAGTTCTTGAATGAGTGTATCGGTGCCGGTATCCTGCCCTGACGGTTCACAAAGTCCTGACAGTCGAACTGGTTTACAGGCATGATAGGCGCATGTCCTAAGAGCCCTCCGAATTCTACAGTATCTCCTACAGTCTTGCCGATCACAGGGATCAGACGTACAGCCGTGGTCTTCTGGTTTACCATTCCGATAGCCATCTCATCAGCGATGATGCCAGAAATGGTCGTAGCCTTAGTGTCTCCCGGAATGGCAATCATGTCAAGGCCTACAGAGCATACACAGGTCATGGCCTCAAGCTTTTCGATAGTAAGCGCGCCGGCCTCAACGGCATTGATCATGCCCTGATCCTCAGACACAGGGATAAAAGCGCCTGAAAGTCCGCCTACGTATGAAGAAGCCATGATACCGCCCTTCTTTACCTGATCGTTAAGAAGTGCAAGAGCAGCTGTAGTTCCCGGAGCACCGGCCTTTTCTACTCCGATCTCCTCGAGGATATCAGCTACGGAATCCCCTATGGCAGGAGTCGGTGCCAGGGAGAGGTCTATGATACCGAAAGGTATGTGCAGCATTCTGCTGGCCTCTTTGGCTACAGCCTGACCTACTCTCGTGATCTTAAACGCGGTCTTTTTTATAGTCTCACAGAGGACCTCAAAGGATTCTCCCCTGACATGGGAAAGTGCTGTCTTTACTACTCCAGGTCCTGATACACCGACATTTATTATAGCATCAGCCTCTGAAACACCATGGAAAGCGCCAGCCATGAATGGGTTGTCATCCGGAGCATTGCAGAAGATAACGAGCTTCGCGCAGCCCAGGGAATCATTCTCCTTAGTAGCTAAAGCTGTGTCTTTTACTATCTGACCCAGGAGACGGACTGCGTCCATATTGATCCCGGTCTTTGTCGAGCCGACATTTACAGATGAGCAGACAAAATCAGTAGAAGCCATGGCCTCAGGGATAGACTCGATCAGCATCTGATCCTGGGTAGTCATGCCCTTGCTTACTATGGCTGAATATCCGCCAAGGAAATTCACACCTACTGTCTTTGCTGCCTTATCGAGGGTCTTTGCTATAGTCACATAGTCCTTAGGGCTGTGGCAGGCGGCGGCTCCGATCATAGCGATAGGAGTTACAGAAATACGCTTATGAACAATCGGGATACCGAATTCTTTTTCGATCTTCTCACCGGTAGCCACGAGGTCTTTTGCGACGGTCGTGATCTTTTTATATATTTTTTCATTCAGTTTATCGAGATCAGAATCCATACAGTCAAAAAGGCTGATCCCGATGGTTATGGTCCTTACGTCAAGGTTCTCGTCAGAGACCATGCGGTTGGTCTCTTCGACTTCGAGTATATTTATCATTTTCGCTCCTGGATTTAGATTCTGTGCATCATTTCAAAAATTTCTTCCTTCTGACAGTGGATATCGACTCCGATCTCCTTTCCGATGTCAGCAAGGCCCTTCTGGATGTCTCCGAACGACTCATCTGCAGCACTCGTGTCTACGATCATCATCATCGTAAAAAATCCGTCGAGGATGGTCTGTGAGATATCAAGGACATTAGCCTTGTGCTCTGAAAGGTAGGTACATACCTTTGCGATGATGCCGACAGCATCTTTTCCAACTACACTGATAATGGTGCGGTTTTTACTTTCCATTTCTGATCCTTTCTTTTTCCAACTAATGGCTTTACACTACTACCTTCTCCGAGACTTCGTGTCTCGAAGCCACTGTTATATTAAAATCCTTACCTTTGTAAGGGTTCTCTCCTTCTGTAACCTCGTCTCTTACAGTCTCAAGAGCGAGCCTGCCGTAGTTATTCTCGGCGGACAGGTGTCCTAAAAATACATGCTCCATGTGGTCGTTAAGTATCTTTCCAAGGAGCTGGCCAGAGAGGTTATTGGACAGGTGTCCATAATCGCTTAGGATACGGCGTTTAAGCTGATACGGATACGGGCCTACTTCAAGCATATTCACATCGTGGTTTGCCTCGAGTAAGACTGCTGACAGCTCACGAACATTGTCAATGATATAGTCGTCGTATTTACCTAGGTCAGTTATGACTCCGACCTTTTTTCCTTTGTAACGGTCTTTTATGATGTAGGCCACCGGGTCTGCGGCATCGTGTGAGATATGTATCGGCTTTACATCAAGGCTTCCGAGTTGAAAAGTCTCATCAGGCTTTACCACATGAAAAAGTCCTTCGTCCACTTTTCCGATACGACCGTCCTTAAGTATAGCTTTGATCGTGCCCTCTGTCGAGTAGACCGGAAGTCCGTAACGACGCATCACCACACCGAGCCCCGACACGTGGTCGATGTGCTCGTGTGTCACCAGAATACCCGCCATGTCATTTGTAGTCAGGTCATAGGTGTTCATGCCTGCTTCGATTTTTTTACCGGATATGCCGGCATCTATCATCACGTGCGTGTCGTCGTTTCCCGCACAGATACAGTTACCGCTCGATCCGCTCGCGATTGAAAACATCTCCATCATTCGAAATCAATCCTCAGTTCATCGCCGTCTTTTATAGGATCGGCATAGCCGCACTTCGTTCCGTTTCTCTTGGCTAATACCGTGCGGCCATTAGCCTGGTTCACGTCGAAATCCACCTTGGCTAAAACGTCAGCAAAGATATAATCATCTCTCCCGCTTAGGCTTACTTTTTCTCCATTAAAGGTGACATAGATCACATTCTTCGGGATGCCCATCTCATCAGCTGCATCCTCGGTCAGCGGAGTAGACGGTCTGTCAGGCGCATTCGTAGGAGCGCTCTGATCTGAGGTAAGCTCAGTGTAGACCTTCTCTGTATCTTCTGATGTCTCTTCAGTTTCCTCCTTTTCAGGAACATCTGAGAGGTCAGTGTATCCTTCGATATCCTCCGGCTTGTACACGGCCTGCTCGTGGCCTAGCCCTGTCACTGTCCAGTCTATGGAAAAATTCTCATAGATCAGGGTATTCATATCGGCGACGTTTGAATTCACCAGGATCTGGTGGTTTTCATCTACCTCAACATCCATAAACGCTGCCAGTTCTCCTACTGTATAGTAGTCTCTGGTCTCGATGTCATCACCGTTTTTTATCTCATAGGTGCCTGGCTTCAGTTCACCGTTTACTTCTACAAACTTAGGGCACTTCACTTTCGTGCCATTTACGATAAATGATACAAAGGCCTTTGAAAATTCATCGAGATTTTCAATGCGCACAGATCCTTCTCCACCTGCAGTAGAGCCAGTGATCGTAACAGTCGCATTCGGTATCAGCACTGTGTTAAGCGAAGCCTCATGTCCGTTCATCATGACACGGGCCGATTCTCCTTCGACTCCGCGAACCATTCTCTCTTCACCGTTAACGGTAAAACGCGTCTCTTTTCCTCTCTTCGGGAAAAGTTCTGCTGTATCCATACCCGACTGCATGGCTGCATCTACTATCTTCAGATGACCGTTATCATAGAGCTTCATCATCTCTCCATTGAAGTGGATCATGATGAAGTTATTTTTCTGCTCATAGTAATTAAGGCAGATACCTATCGGCGTCACATAGAGCGGATCCTTCTTCACACCTTCAGGGAAGGTGATGGTCTTCATGACTTCCTCTCCGCGGAGAGCCACACGCTCATGTACTATGCCAAGTTTTTCAGCCAGATGATCTGTAAAGCCGTGGACCTTTCCACCGCCTCCGACTACAAAGGCTGCCGCCACAGTCTTTCCGCCGTTTAACTCTATGATCTTATTGCCGACAGCATCGGTTATTTTTTCCATGACAGGATCAGTAAGCTTCCAGACATCCTTCGCCGGTATGGTATGTGATATACCCATGATGTCTGTATAGGTTACCTTATCCTTTACTGTAGAGTCTTTCTTTATCTGCTCCGCTGTATCGAAGTCGACAAGGAAGGCCTGGACCAATACCTCGGTCAGCTCATCACCCGCATATGGTATCATGCCATAGGCTATGATGCTTCCGTCACGGGTGATACAGATATCTGAAGTACCGGCTCCGACATCGATAAGGGCGATGTTCAGCATCCGGTAGTTTCTCGGGATGGCGACTGCTATAGCAGCTATAGGCTCGAGAGTCATGTTCATGACCGAAAGCCCTGCTCTCTCTACTGCCGAGTAGAGTCCGTCTACTACGTCCTCAGGCAGGAAGGTAACGATGATGACTTCCTCTATGCGCTGCGCCTTGTGTCCCTCGAGATTCGAGAAAAGCTCACCGTTCAGGTAGTACTTCATCGTCGAATAGCCGACACAATAAAACCTGTAAGGACCGCCGTCCATATTGATATCTCTCTGAGCCTGGTCTACTCCCATCAGATCAAGAGTGTTTATATCCTCTCCCGTGATCACCGTCTCCTCGTCGAAATCCATCTCGACTCTGGTGGTCACTGTACGGAGCACACGGCCTGCTGCCGCGATACAGACTTCATGAAGTTTGATGCCGAGCTGGTCATCTAAGTCATCTGTCACCTCACGGATGATGTCGGCCACTTTTCCTATATCGTGGATCTGACCGTCTAGCATCGCGCGGCTCTTGTGCTCTTTGCTCTCCATCGCCACGACCGTGAAATTCCCGTCGTCTGTCTGGTAGCCCACGGTACCGACGACATTTCTCGTACCGATGTCAAGGCTATATACCAGCTCGTCTGCGTTATCCGGAAGTTCGAGAGCCTTCTTTTCTTCCATGACTTCTATGATATGTTTTTCTTCTCCCAGCAGTCTCGCCATCTCTCTCTTCACATCCGGAAATCCGTCTTCTTTTCCTCTGGTGTTATCTATCGTTACATCACAGGCATTTCTGAATTCATCATCAGGAAGCTGTGAAGCAAGCATCTGGTCTATCTTCTCGTCGGTGTACCCGCGTGAAGCTTTAAGTCTCTGCCTTCTGACTCCGACCGGCGCATAGATGTACCAGAGTTCATCGCAGACCTGACCATATCCCTCCTCTATCAGAAGAGCTGCTTCTAAGAAAAATACATCGACCTTTCTGCTTTTCCTTGCAGACTCCACGCGGCGCAGGATTTCCTCCTTTA
This sequence comes from Lachnospiraceae bacterium, assembly GCA_029226225.1. GTDB lineage: Bacteria > Bacillota > Clostridia > Lachnospirales > Lachnospiraceae > Weimeria. The sequence continues at coordinate 7,393 of JAQXXU010000084.1, forward strand.
CCGCTGGATGTACTATTCCATCGTATTTTTTTCTTTTTGATCCATCTGAAAAAATAAGTTTAGCCAGCTTCCCCTTATCTATGACGGGCTTTCCCGGAGCCGACGCTACCTCCCCGCCCCAGATATCCTCGTCATGAAACTGCTGTCTTATGATATCATAGCAGGCATGCCCTGGCAGGATCAGCTGCTTAGCGAGGTCATCAGAATGGAGGACCTCGACGTTGTAATTCTCTTCCAGGAAATTCAGAACCTCGCTCTTACCGGCTCCGACCCCTCCTGTTATTCCAATAAAGTACATGTAGTTGTCTCCGTATTTTTGAGTTATGAGCCTAGTTCTGAGGTCAAAACTCTGAACAATGCTCAATATCTAGTAGTATAACACAATTAAATACTTTTACAACAGCTCTGCGAACAGTCTAAGGAACATCTGTCCGAAACGCATGATCCCTTTTCTCCCGACTTTATAGTCAAGTGTCACATCAGCGCATTCGCTCTGTGTCTTTTCGAAGTCGTGTTTTGCGTCTATGACTGCATCGCAGTACCCGAAAAATACTCCGTTCTCAAAATGATGGTAGAGACTTCTGTAATCCAGGTTAATCGTCCCGCAGACTGCAAGTGTATCGTCTGATACGCACAGTTTCCCGTGCATAAATCCCGGTGTCCATTCGTAGATCTTTACTCCGGCACTGCACAGGTCATGGTAAAATGACCTGGTTATCGAGTAGACCATTTTCTTATCAGGCACTCCCGGTGTGATGATACGTACATCCACTCCTCTCATTGCAGCGAGGGAAAGCGCAGTCTTCAGCTCATCTGTAATGATCAGGTACGGTGTCATGAAGTACACATAGTCCTCTGCCCTGTTTATCATGGATATGTAGACATCCTCACCGACCTGGAGCTCATCCATCGGCGAATCGGCATATGGAATAGCAAAACCCCTTCCTGTCATGTCAGGCTCTGCCGTCATGTATTTGTCGTAGACTTTGTCCTTCTCGAAGTGCTTTTTCGTCGCGTTCCAGTTCTCGAGAAAGATCATAGTCATCGAATTAACAGCGCTTCCGGTTATACGGATCCCGCAGTCCTTCCAGGCCCTGTAGGGACGCTCGATGTTAAAATACTCGTCGGCTAAGTTATACCCTCCTGTATAGGCTGTCTTTCCATCGACTACGGTTATTTTTCTATGGTCACGGTTATTTAAAAACCGGTTAAGTCCAGGGAAAAACGGGTTAAACACCCGGCACTTGATGCCAAGGGAATTAAGCTTTTTTGAAAAGGCCGTATTTATAAAACCGATGCTTCCGAGGTCATCGTAGAAGACCCTGACCTCTACTCCGACCTGCACTTTTTCTACGAGGACTTTTTCTATGCGGTGCCATGCTTCCTTGTCATCTATAGCGAAGTACTCCATGAAGATAAAATGCTCTGCGCTCTTCAGGTCACTTATCATAGCGTCAAGTGCCTCGCAGGTATCCCCGTAGTAGGTAATCCCGCTGTTTATATATGGCGGAAAATGAGCCTTGGTCTTTAAATAATAGCTGATGGCTCCAGCACCGGCGTCCCGGTCCTTTATGCTCTCTATCAGCTCATCATTCGTATCTATCATCAGGAAAAGCTTTTCATCTATATCCGCGTAACGCTTTTTCATCTCGAAGGTATGCGCGTTAAGTCCGACAAGCAGATACATAGTAATGCCGAAGATCGGCACAGCCATGATAAGTATGATCCACGGCGTTTTGAATGCCGCGTTTTTATTCTGGTTATATATCAGGAGGACAAGAAGGACAGCGACTACGCGTGTCGTCACATTGATCCATTCGGCATGAGCATTGAGCCTCGTGAACAGGTTCACCAGAAGCGCTATCTCAAAAATGATGGCTGCCAGCGCCGCGATAAGCCTGAATACGCCATTTTTTCTCGCCGCCCGTCTCTCCGGCGCCAGTTTCTTATGTTCCATGTGTCTATCTCCCTTTTCCTCTGGCTCAGTGAGCTGAATACCAGTCAGAGCCTTCTTCAAGGTCTACTTCAAGCGGAACCTTTAATGCTGCAGCGTTTTCCATCTCCTCTTTAAGGATTTTTTCTGCCTCTGCCTTTTCCGACTCAGGTGCCTCGATCAGAAGCTCATCATGTACCTGAAGCAGGAGCCTTGACTTAAGTCCCTCTTTCCTTAGTCTCTCGAATACATGAAGCATAGCTATCTTTATGATATCGGCTGCGCTTCCCTGTATAGGAGCGTTCATGGCCACTCTCTCTCCGAACTGCCGTCTCATATACTGTGAGTCTTTAAGTTCAGGGACCGGGCGTCTCCTGCCGTACATCGTCTCGGCATAGCCCTTTATCTTCGCCGAGTCTACAAGGCCGTCAAGAAACGAGTGCAGTCCCGGATAAGCCTTGAAGTAGTCGTTTATATACTGCTGGGCTTCTTTTCTCGAAATGGACAGGTTCTGTCCAAGTCCGAACGAGCTGATACCGTAGACGATACCGAAGTTTACGGCCTTTGCCGAGCGTCTCTGTAAAGGAGTTATCTCATCGGCCGGCACATGAAAGACTGCCGCTGCGGTAGCCGTATGTATATCCTTATCCGCCTTGTACGCTTCTATCAGGTTCTCATCGCCCGACATATGCGCTAAGACACGAAGCTCTATCTGCGAATAATCAGCATCTAAGAAAAGTGAGTCCGGCTTCGGCAGAAATACTTTTCTTATCTGCTTTCCGAGTTCAAGCCTTATAGGGATATTCTGTAAGTTAGGGTCGGTAGATGAGAGCCTTCCTGTCGCAGTGACTGTCTGCTGGTAAGTCGTATGTACCCTGCCATCCTCTGCCACACAGGTGAAAAGTCCGTCAGCATAGGTACTCTTAAGCTTTGCGTACTTCCGATATGATAAGACATCGTCCACTATCGGATAGTCCGGAGCCAGTTCATCCAGAACCTTCTGTGAAGTCGAATAACCGGTCTTTGTCTTCTTTCCCTTCGGCAGGCCAAGCTTTCCGAACAGAATCTCTCCTAGCTGCTTAGGGGAATTTATGTTAAACTCCTCTCCAGCCTCAGCATAGATCTTCTGCTCGAGTTCATCCATGTGTACCTTAAGCTTTTTGCCATAATCCTGAAGGCGGTCAGCCTCCATATAGATGCCAGTCTTTTCCATATCATAGAGCACGAAGATCAGTGGAAGCTCCAGCTCTTCGTACAGCTTATCCTGTCCGCTCTCCATGAGCTCCTTTGAAAAATGCTCGTGCGCCTTTGCCACTTCCGATACATTTCTGCACTCTGTCTCTTCGAGTGGATTTACGATATAGCCTTCGATCTTCACATCATCGAAGTACTTATGCAGAGCCTTTCCATAGCTTATGCCAGAATTCAGGGATTCATTCCAGGCCAGCTGCTCCGTCCTCATGATAAGGTCATAGAGTTTTTTTGCTGACTTACTTCCATCATCCTTCTGTCCGAAAAATGACATCTGTCCATTATCTTCTTCGTGCGTTAAGTCCTTCCTGATCTCAGACGCAAAGCCTGCTGCCTTGCCCAGAAAATGCAGAAGGGCTTTCAGGTCATAGAAAATGATCTGCTTTCCTTCAGCCAGCCTCTGCTCTGCTTCAGTCACGAACTGCTCTATGGCATCATCGTCCATTTTTTCAAAGAAAGCAACACCTGAAGTGTCGATATCAGTTTCTTCATGAGCCGCATCAAAAGCCAGTTTCCGCTCTGATATATCTGCCAGCGGGCTTTCTGCTATAGTGTCCGCCTGATCCCTGTCCAGATCAGATGGTTCATTAAATAAGCTTTCTCTTTCGTTCTTTATTATCTCAGCGTTTTCATGTATCACTTTTTCCTCTCCGAAAAAATTCAGTCCCTCGTCTGAAAGGAGAGCGTCAAGTGTGCCATACTGCTCTAGCAGTGCTTTAGCTGAACCTTCTCCCGTGACCTCACGAAGCGCCAGAAAATCAGGTAAAAGCGGCTCTGACACCTCTCTTATCCCACTTCCATCCAGAGTGAATTCTATAAGGAGGATTTTCGTCTTATCCGATGCGATTGCACAGAATCTGTCATCAGCAGTAAGTACAAGAGCATCGAAATCCCCGCTTGAAGTCATATACCTGATCGTTTCATAGGTATTCTCACAGAGCGCATATAGGATTCCGATATCTGCTGCTTTCTTACCGATATTTTTTTCCAGAGTTTTTTCGTCCTCTGTCAGTAGAAAAAGCTTATCAGGTGAATACTTCTCTGTCATAGATGAGAGCAGGTGAAAAACCGCTCCTGTCCTCTCCTGTATCTCATCTGTACCGCAAAAAGGCAGCCCGTTTGCGGCTGCCTCTGCTATACTGTTCACATCTACTAATAATTCTGTCATCTCAGATAGCCCTCGTGGCCTCTTTAAGCCATGCTGCTTCTTCCTTCGGGAGACGTGGCGCAAGCGTCTCATAGACATTTGCGTGATATGCGTTTAAAGCCTTTCTCTCATACTGGGTAAGCATCTCAGGTATCACTGCATCAAGGTCTATCGGGCAGTAAGTCAGGTTCTTAAATGAATAGAACTGTCCGTACTCTGTCTTTTCATCCTCCACGCAGAGAAGCTCACTCTCTATCCTGATACCGAACTCGCCTTCGAAGTACAGTCCCGGCTCATCAGTAGTGATCATGCCTGGCTGAAGTTCTGTGCGGGCCTCGTCGTTCTTTACGTTCCATCTGAAGGTGTTCGGACCCTCATGGACGTTTAGGATGTGTCCTACTCCGTGCCCTGTACCACAGCGGTAGTCAAGGCCTAGATCCCACATCGGTCCACGGGCGAGGATATCAAGGTTCGCTCCGCAGGCTCCTTTCGGGAACTTTGCGGTAAAGAGTCTGATATGGCTTCTTAGTGTCTGCGTAAATGCCTTTTTCTCCTTCTCAGAGATAGGCCCTAAGACTATAGTCCTGGTGATATCAGTCGTTCCTCTGTAGTAGTGTCCACCTGAATCTACAAGGAGCATTCCCTCCGGCTTAAGCTCTACCTCATGGTCGTGCCCCGGTTCATAGTGCATCAGAGCTGCGTTCTCTTTATAGGCGCTTATAGTATCAAAGCTTACTTCGATGAAATCATCGGCTGCTTTTCTGAACTCCAGGAGCTTATCCGATGCGCTCATCTCGGTGATATCTTCTTTTCCGATCGAGTGCTTCAGCCAGTAGATAAATCTCGTCACAGCGAGACCGTCATCGATATGCATCTCCTCGGTGTTCTTTATCTCGGCAGCATTCTTTACAGCCTTCATAAGAAGAGTCGGATTCTGCTGTCTTATAAGAGTTACAGAACTCGGAAGCTCATTTACAAGCTCTGAGTTTACTACGTCCGGATCTATGAGAACCGATTTCTCATTTATTTTGCGAAGGTCAGAATAGATCGAATCGTATGCTAAAAGTCTTACTCCGTTCTCGTTTAAGTACTCTAATGTCTTTACATCAAAGGACTGTGCCTGCGCATAGAGAAGGCAGCTGTCCTGTGTCAGATAGAGATAAGACATAAACACCGGAACTGACGGGATGTCGTTTCCACGGAGATTTAAGAGCCATGCTATGTCGTAGAGGCTTGTCAGCAGATGTGCATCAGCACCGTATTCTGTCATCTTCGCTCTTAAGTCAGCCAGCTTATCTTTTACGCTCTTACCAGCATACTTATCCTCGAGGATATATACAGGTTCTGCCGGCAGCGGTGTTCTCTCTTTAAAAAATGCATCGAGCAGGTTTATGTCAGTCCTTATATCTGCATCCTTCTCATCGGCCTTTTTCTCTATTTTTTCATACCAGCTGTATGAGAAAAGTCTGCCGTCGAAGGCTAACACTTTTCCCTCTGAGAGATGGCTTTCGATAAACTCCTCAGATGTAGGAACTCCCTCAGTTCCCATCTCATAGAGCTTTACTCCGCTTCCAGCCATCTGCTCTCTGGCCTGGATAAAGTATCTGCCGTCTGTCCAGAGTCCTGCTTCATCGCCTGTGACTATCAGGGTGGCATTAGTTCCGGTAAATCCCGAGATATACTCTATCTCCTTGAAATAGTCTCCGACATACTCAGACATATGATAGTCTGCAAGTGTCATCACATAGATATCCACGCCCTCTTTTTCCATCTCAAGGCGCAGTCTTTTCAGATTCTTTCCTGTCATTTCAAAATGCCTTTCATCGATCCCATTTGTCGGCCAGTGAATTGATCTGGTCCGCAAACTTCGCTAAATCCTTGTTTGCCATCCCCTCACACTTCTGTATTACAGTCATAAGCCTCTGGCCTGCTGCTACAAGACGGGCAAATACATTCGATACTACGCGTACCTTTCCGCCCTTTGTCTTATGTATTTTCTCACGGCTTCCCTCGGCTACCTGTTCTCCTGTGAGCAGGTCAAACTCATCGCCAGAGTACGGAGCATATGCAGGAAAACCAGTGTGTTCAGTAACTTCCTTTGCATAGCCGTCTACTACGTCATCATCACCGTGTACCACAAAGACTTTCTGAACAGGTGTCTCGAAACTTTCTATCCACTTCAGAAGCTCAGTATGATCGGCGTGTCCGCTTATGCCCGGAAGATTCTCTATGCGGGCGGCCACTTTTACATCCTCTCCAAAAAGCTTTACTTCCTTTGCTCCGTTCAGAAGGTTAAATCCGAGAGTACCCGGTACCTGATAGCCTACGAAGACTATGGTAGAATCGCTTCTCCAGAGGTTATGCTTTAAGTGGTGTCTGATACGTCCTGCCTCGCACATACCAGAGGCTGAGATGATGACCTTCGGAGCCGGGTCGAAATTTATTGCCTTTGACTCTTCAGGAGTTACAGCCACCTTAAGCCCCGGGAAGGATATAGGATTTATTCCATGACTTACGAGATCCATCGCCTCATCATCAAAGCACTCTGACACATTCATCGAAAAGACATGTGTCGCCTCGACTGCCAGAGGTGAATCCATGACTACCGGGAAGTCATTTTTTACATACTTAAGGAGCTTCTCCTCCTTTATCCGTCTGATAGAATAGAGGATTTCCTGAGTACGTCCTACAGAAAACGCCGGTATCACGACATTCCCGCCGAGTGCCAGGGTCTCGTCTATGACCTTCGCCAAGAGCTTCGCAAAATCCCTCTTCGGTCCATGCTCCCTGTTTCCATAGGTAGACTCTGTAAGCACATAGTCCGCCTTCTTTAAAAACTCAGGATTTTTTATCAGAGGTCTGTCAGGATTTCCGATGTCACCAGAGAAAACTACAGTCTTTGTAACACCATCTTCTGTCAGATCCATGGAAATGGAAGAAGATCCCAGGAGATGTCCCGCATCATAAAAAGTGGCCGTTATCTCATCAGATACATGGATCACATCATGATATCTGACCGGTACAAAAAGAGGCAGCACTCCATAGACATCCTCCATCGTATAGACCGGAGTCACCTCTTCATGGCCTGAACGCTTTGCCTTCCTGTTCTTCCACTCTGCTTCTGATTCCTGGATATGAGCTGAATCACGCAGCATTATGTCACAGAGATCACAGGTGGCCTCTGTCGCAAATATCTGTCCCCTGAACCCTCTCTGATACAGAAGCGGCAGCAGTCCGCTGTGGTCTATATGTGCGTGCGTCACGAACACATAGTCTATCTCAGCTGCTGCAACAGGCAGATCCTGGTTCTCATAGATATCAGGACCCTGCTGCATGCCGCAGTCTACCAAGAACTTTTTTTCTCCGACCTCTACATAGTGACAGCTCCCTGTCACCTCATGGTCGGCACCGATGAATTTTATCCTCATTTAAATACCCCTTCCTGTGAAAAAAGCCACAGCCAGGGAACTGTCTTAAATAGATTAGTCATGGTCCCTGAGCCGCGGCTGAAAAATCACTGTTTATTCTTTAAAAAATCCGGAATCTGGATATCCCGTTCCTGCACACTGCTCTTAGGCGGTTCCGGCTTTCTCATGCCTGTAAAACCTCCTGTCTGAGGCTGTGTGCTCTGTGATGACTTAACCGGATTATCGTTCTTGATCCGGTTAAGCATATCCTCCATCTCCTTCGTTCTCTGCTCAGCTGCGCGCGCCTGGACTGTAGCAGCCTGGGTGGCACGGTTTACAGGAGGTGTAGGAGGTGTATACGGAGTAAACTTCATCCTTCCGTTCTCATCCTTCTGTGGAGCTGTAGGAGTCTTCTTCTGCTCGCTCTCCAGGCCTGTGGCGATGACTGTGACTCTGATCTCATCTGTCATCTCATCATCTGTGAGTTCACCCATGATGACATTTGCCTGGTCTCCAACCTTCTCTACTATGTACTCCTGGATGTCGTTTACATCATAGAGAGTGATGTCACCGGAGATACTTACGAGTACGTCTGACGCGCCTGCGATATCTGTCTCTAACAGTGGAGAAGAAACTGCCTGCTGTACAGCCTGCTTTGCCTTGTCATCTCCCTGTCCTTCACCAATACCGATGTGGGCTAAGCCCTTGTCTTCCATGACGTTTCTTACGTCTCTGAAGTCGAGGTTTATGTCCATAGGTGTATAGATGATAGAAGTGATGCCTCTGACAGCCTGCTGTAAGACTTCATCTGCGACCTTCATCGCGTCTCTGAATGAAGTACGTCTGTCCACGATGCCTAAAAGCTTGTCGTTCGGAATGACGATAAGGGTATCGACATTATCTCTGAGCTTGTCGATGCCTCCGATAGCGTTTTCCATTCTGACACGGGCCTCAAAAGTGAACGGCTTTGTCACGATGCCGACTGTGAGGATTCCCATCTCTTTGGCGATCTTTGCGATAACAGGAGAAGCACCTGTTCCGGTTCCGCCACCCATACCACAGGTGACGAAGACCATGTCATAGCCTTTTACTGCCGAAGTAATGTCTTCTGCACTCTCCTCTGCTGCCTTCTGTCCCTCTTCAGGCTTTCCTCCTGCACCAAGTCCCTTGGTAAGCTTCTCACCTATCTGAAGGTGGTTCGGGGCTTTGCAGCGCTGGAGTACCTGCATATCTGTATTAACGCCAAGGAAGTCAACTCCGTTTATACCTACATCAACCATTCGGTTTATGGCGTTGTTTCCGCCTCCGCCGACACCTATAACAAGAATTCTCGCGCCTTCCTGCTTCGTCGGTGCGTCCACATAGATCCTTGGTCCGGATACATCGTTTGTACTGCTCACTACTTCGTTCAAAGGTAGTTCCTCCTTCTTATCTCCAAATGCAATCATGCGTATAAGTCTTTCTCAAAATTTCATACCCTAATATAATAAGATTTTTTCGTCTAATTCGCAACCCTTTTTCTCAAAAAAATCATTTGCTTTCTGTTTTTTGAAATACAATATCTGTATTGTCTTCTGTATAATCTTCAAAATGTAGTACTCCAGTCTCGTCCTGGACCTTCGGAAGGATATAAGAGAGGCGAAGGAGCTTGTCCTTAAGTCTGTCCGCCGTTCCAAGCGAAGCGGTGATCGTCCCGCTCTTTAAGGTTATCTGTCCGCTCGAACCGAAAGTGATCTTGTCTATGTCGAGTCCCATATTTTTCATGGACTTAAAAATAGTACTTAAGGCCGCGACACGGTTCTCCGGAGCCGGATATTTTTTTCCTACAGTAATGGTCTTTTTTGCGTTCAGTCCATCTACAGGGATTGCCTTCCCCAAAAGCCTCTGGTCGATTTCAGTGACTGTACCGTTTTTGTCCACGTAGACATAGTTATTTTTCTTATCGCGAAGATAACCTGTAAGCTCTTTTTCTGTTACCTTAACGGTAAGTGTATGAAAGTGCTTTAGGCTCACCTTTGTATCCTTCACAAATGGGATATCAGGCTTCCTTAAATAGTTTTTTACGACGTCCCATGCACCGTTGTTCTTATACTTCCCGGTCATTACATAGTTTTCTATCTCATCATCTGATATGAGAGTATTGCCGTCTACCTCGACAGAAGTCACAGTACAGGTCACTATCAGAAAGACCAGAAAAGCAGCGACCAGAAGCGGTATCAGAAAAATAATATTTATCGCGTAAAATCTCACCGGCGAAAAATGATGTAAGTCTTCTCTCATCACGCCTCCTTTTCAAGCGATAAGTTCTCAAGCGGTATCTGCCGCGATACTGACAGCACTATCCCTATCTCGCACAATGTGCAGACTATCGAGCTTCCGCCATAGCTTATGAACGGGAGGGTGACTCCGGTGTTCGGGAGCAGGTTCGTGACGACGAGCATGTTCAGGATCATCTGGAGAGCCATATGCGAAAAAACTCCGATCACGAGAAACGAACCGAACATATCCTTTGCGCTTACCGCCACCACATACAGCCTGTAGAGGAGGATAACGTACATGAGTATCAGGCATACCGCTCCGAAGGCTCCGAGCTCCTCGACTATGACTGAAAATATCATATCGTTCTGTGACTCTGGCAGATACTGCTTCGTATCAGAGGCGCCGAGTCCTTTTCCGAAAAAGCTGCCCGAGCCTATCGCATAGAGTCCCTGAAGTATCTGAAAGCCTTTTCCTGTGGTCGCCCTCTCCGGGTGGAACCAGTAGGTGATCCTGTCTGCCCTGTATCCCCTTGAAAAAGTAGCCACTGCCACTCCTGCAATCCCCACTATTGCAACTGCCATGAGCTGCTTTTTCCTGCGGCTTGCGATAAAGGTCATGATAAAGCCGATGCCTGCGATGATGACTGCGGTACTAAGATTCGACGAGATGACAGGAGCCACCGAGAATAATGTGATTCCGAGACAGGCTATGTTAAAATTCCTGTCGCCGAAATGCTTCGTATGCGTCGAGATAAAAGCCGCAAGTACTATGATAAGTGCTGTCTTCATAAACTCTGACGGCTGGAGTGTAAATCCTCCAACGCTTATCCAGCGGGTTGAACCGTTCCCGGAATGTCCGATGAAGATAACGGCTACATTCACGAGAAATACTGTTCCGTATATCAGGTTCGCAAAAGGCTTGAAGAGTCTGTACGGGATGAAGGTGATGATCATCGCAAGAAAGCTTCCGGCAATCACGAACAGCGCCTGTCTCTTCAGATAGTAAGCCGGGTCTCCCTGCTTTATCGAAGCAGAATAGGCACTCGACGAGTAGAGCATGACGAGTCCGAAAAAGATAAGAAGAGCCACTATCCCAAGCAGTATATAATCAAAATACTTTGCGCTGCTGTAATCCTTGAATCTGGCTACTTTTGTACTCGTCCGGTCTCTCATCGCGTCACATCTTCCTTACGTAATCTTTAAACTCGTCTCCCCTGATCTCAAAGTTCGGGAACATATCCCAGCTGGCACAGGCAGGTGAGAGCAGGACACAGTCGCCTTTCTCAGCTGACGCGGCACATTTATCTATAGCCTCTTTAAAGCTTTCTGCAAACTCATAATCTTTAAAACCATGCTTGTCGCAGCAGGCAGCTATTTTTTCTTTGGTAACTCCTATAAGCACGAGTTTTTTAACTCTGCCAGGGAAGGTCTCTACCCACTCGTCATAGGTGCTTCCCTTGTCATATCCTCCGCCGATAAGGACTGTCGGACCAGGCATAGAAAGAACAGCCTTAATAGCTGCGTCTGGATTCGTGCCCTTCGAGTCATCGTAGTACTTCACACCATTTTTCTCACAGACGAATTCGATGCGATGCTCTACAGCCGTGAAAGTCTTAAGGCTCTTCTGGATAGTTTCCATCGGCACATCGAGAGCTAAAGTCAGGGCAACAGCCGCGCAGACATTCTCGTAGTTATGAGCTCCGATGATCTGCAAGTCAGCTACGTCGATGACCTTCTCCTCAACACCGTTCTTATCAATAAAGATAGCTTTTCTGTTCTCATCATAGTAGAGACCGTTTTCTATTCTTCTCTTACTGGAAAAATAAATGACACGTGTCCTTAAAGTCTTTCCGAACTCGCGGAGCACTTCGTCCTCGTAGTTAAGAACCGTCACATCATCTGCCGTCTGGTTCTTTACTATCGACTCTTTTGCCGCGATATAGTTCTCCATAGTGTGATGGCGGTTCAGGTGATCCGGAGTGATATTCAGGATCGCAGCTGCCTTCGGATGGAAGGTATCTATAGTCTCCAGCTGGAATGATGAGCACTCTATCGCTATCCTGGTATCATCCGTAGTCGTGGCAGCCTCGTCAGTAAATGGGATACCGATATTACCTACGATGCGGACATCCTTATAGTAGTCTTTAAGTATATGCCCTGTAAGTGCTGTAGTCGTAGTCTTTCCGTTAGTGCCCGTGATCGCTGCGATCGTCCCATGAGCAAAAGAATACGCCAGCTCTATCTCCCCGGAGAGATGTATACCGCGCTTCTTCAGATCCTCAACGAACGGGATATCGAGCGGAACGCCCGGGCTTAATACTCCCTCCTTAAGACCAGCATACTCTTCCTCAGGAAGCTCTTCAGTGTAGAACGGCACTCCCTTGAGCTCCGGATTTTTCTTTAAAAAATCATCGGCATCCATGTCAGAACTGTTAAACAGTACGACATCCTTCTGTTCAGATAAAAGCAGCTTCGCTGCTGCTATTCCACTCTTGCCGAGTCCAACGATCAGGTATTTGTCCTTCATTATTATACATGTGCCTTTCTTCGAAAGGCATCAAAGTGGTTATGAAACACAGCTTCTGGCCTTTCGATTTTTCTAATTTCCTGTTATTCTTATAGTGAGGGCCTGGCATACTACACAGCACGTGGAGGTGAGTG
>JAQXXU010000085.1 GCA_029226225.1 Lachnospiraceae bacterium
CTCAGGCATCTCCGATGATACTACGATGATCGTCTTGCCCTGCTTGGCCATCTTGATGATGAGCTCATATATCTCGTACTTGGCTCCTACATCAATACCTCTTGTAGGCTCGTCCATCATGAATACCTTCGGATCTCTCTCAATCCATTTACCAAAGATGACCTTCTGCTGGTTACCACCTGACAGATTGGAGATCATATCCTCAGGTCCCATTGTCTTGGTGTGCATGACTGCTATCTCATTGGATGTAGCCTTTGTCATCTTTGGATTGGAAAGTGCAGGTCCTGTCTTGTAATGGTTCAGATTGGCAATTGTCGTATTGAATGTGATATCGCCCTTGAGGAAGAGACCGTTGGCCTTACGTTCCTCTGTGATCATTGCGAATCCGTGATCCATTGCTTCCTTCGAGCTGTTGAAATTCATCAGCTGTCCGTTGTAGTAGACACGGCCGCTCGCACGGGTCCTGACTCCGAAAATAGTCTCTAAGAGTTCTGATCTGCCGGCTCCTACAAGTCCGTACAGTCCGAAGATCTCACCTTTCCTTACATCAAAAGAAATATCTTTGAGATACGGTGCAAACTTTGTCGACAGATGCTGGACCTTCAGGATCACATCACCCGGTGTATTGTCAACCGGCGGGAATCTGTTGTCGAGGGAACGGCCAACCATAGCTGCTATGAGCTCATTCATGTTGGTGTCCCTGACATCCTTTGTCATTACGAGACTACCATCTCGAAGAACCGATACCTCGTCACAGATCTCAAACACCTCATCCATCTTATGTGAAATATAGATGATCGAGATTCCCTGCTCTTTGAGTGATCTCATCATCTTGAACAGCTTCTCTACTTCAGGAACTGTAAGAGATGATGTAGGCTCATCGAGCACGATGATCTTGGAATTATATGAAATAGCTTTTGCTATCTCTACCATCTGTCTCTGTGACACTGACATATTTTTCATTGGCTGTGTCAGGTTCACTGTCATGTTCAGCTTACGGAAAAGATCCGAAGCTTCCTTTTTCATTCGTCCCTCGTCTATGACTCCGAGTGAATTGGTCGGGTATCTTCCGAGGAAAAGATTGTCAATGACGCTTCTCTCAAGGCACTGGTTCAGCTCCTGATGCACCATTGCAATTCCGTTCTCGAGTGCTTCCTTTGGTCCCGAGAAATTGATTTCCTTACCGTCGAGGATTATCTGCCCTTCGTCTTTCTGATAAGTACCAAACAGACACTTCATCATAGTTGACTTGCCTGCTCCGTTCTCACCCATCAGACCCATTATGGAGCCACGTTTCACATCCATATTGATGTGGTCGAGCACACGGTTTCTTCCGAAGGATTTGCACATTCCACGAATCGATAAGATTATATCGTCTTTCTTATCTTCTTCTGGCATATTGTTCTCCTGCTTGATATTTCCTTTTCAAAAGAGGCATCAGGTGACTTTCCTGATGCCTCCTGTTCTGTTTAAAATTCGTTCAGTTGTCTGAAACTGTACTCTTACTTACTGGAGAAGTGAAGTATATGATGCTGCATTATCTGTCTTAACCATGTTGATTGCGAATGCATCATACTGGTTAGGATTTCCAAGTCTGTTTGTGATATTTGACTCTGTCTGTCCATCGCCACCGATGTAGTCAACATCGAGATTCATAAGGTCATCATACTTCTCAAGAAGTGGCTGATATGTTGATCCAAGGAAGTTATCTGATGCATTGTAGATATCAAGCCATACCTTCTTCTTGTCGCTGTTGAGCTGCTTTGATACTGGCTCATAAACCTTTGTAGAATCTGTGAAGTCCTTATAGTTATCAGCTGTTACTGCGAGGTTTAATGCGTAGAATGAACGGTTCTTTTCATCATATCTGTAATCTTTGCCTTCCTCAAGTACGTTGCCCTGATCATCAGCCTTTGAGATACCTGTCATAACGTCTACACCATCAAGTGCATTACGAAGAACACGGAGTGTGAGGTAAGCCTGTACATCTGCGTGCTGTGAAATTGTTCCGCCATATCCTTCTGCGATAGCTGCTACTGCATCTGAGTTAGCATCATATCCGAACGTAGGAACCTTCTGTGCCTTTGACCATGCATTGAACATTGACATTCCCATACCATCGTTGTTGGATACTACGATATCGATCTGATCACCGAATGATGAAGACCATGACTGGATTGCGTTACCGGCTGTAGCTGCATCCCATGTAGCTCCGGCTGAGTTCTTCATCTCCTGTGAAGCAAGCTCTCTGATCTTTAAGTCTACACCATCGATTGAACCATCCTGAACATCCTTGGATGATCCATCGGTATTAGTTCCGATTGCCTGATAGTCGATGTTGTCGCCATCCTTGACTGCTGTTCCAAGAGCCTTACGAACACCTCTTGTACGGGCGATTGAATCGTTGTGTCCGATATCACCGATTGCAAGTACATATCCGATGACTCCGTCGCCATTTCTGTCGATCTCGTCCTTGTGCGCCTTGATGTAATCAGCGATCATTGTACCCTGTAATTCAGCACCCTGATTTGCATCAAATCCTACATAGTAGGTATTGTCATTGAAGTGAAGTGCATTGCTGTCGAGCTCTCCTGTGGAGCTGTTTGACGGCTGACGGTTGAACCATACAACCGGCTTATCCTTGTTTGCTACATTTCCGCTCGATGCTGTAGCTGATCCTGATGATGACTTGCCGGATGAACTACCCGATCCGCCGCAGGCAGCCAGTGAAACACACATTGCTGCTGCTAACCCTAAAGCAACTAATTTCTTTGACTTCATAAAGATTTCCTCCTTCATGTTATGACACCCTCTGTGTCGTCGTTTTGTTTACGAGTATGAATATATAATTTTTGTCCCCGGAAAAAAATAGAAAATTTTATCATGAATATTAAAGATTCTATGTTTATTCTGTGAAATCTTGAATGAAATCATAAAAGCTGATAAGATAAATCCCGGAGGTTTTCTTATGGAAATAACTAAGGAAGAGCTGGCTGACAGGCTTGCCAAAAGGCAGATAAAGCACGGCGGAAGGGACGATGGCACCGACAGATTCATTGGTGGCTTCACCGATCTGATGCATGTGTCAGACAGCCGCAGCAATTACGGAAATAACCGTGACCGGATCAGAAAGAGTCTTGAGATCTTCAATAATTTCGGATTCGATATAATAGAAGAATCGATCGAAGCAGGCCTCACGCGCGAGGAGGCTGAGGAGGTAATGTATGATACTCTGTATGATTCAGCAGTGAAGTATATTGCCACTATGGATTCAGATAAATATGGCAAGAAACTCCTCGGACTCGTTTCCGCAAAGCCGGAGGAAAAGCTGCGCCGCTCGGCTGCTGATGTATGGGCCGTAGTGAATGGTGCTGATTTCCTCTGGAGGAATACAGGAATCGAGAAGTTCGAGAGAGCCTACGCACTGATGGAAAAGGCCCTGAAGACCGCATATACCGATCATGACGAGAATGCCGCCCAGAGGCTCAGACATGAGTTCCTGTCGCATTAAGACAGATTTATAGAAGGAGACATAATGATTTACTCAGGAATTTCACACTATGCAGACCAGCGTGACTGCTTTTTCCTTGAAAACGGAAAGCTCCGTATAAGGATTTCTGCCGCAATTCCATCTATGATGTAACGGAATGACGGGGCGCTTCTCTTTGCATTCTCATGGTAAGCGTGAATTTTTTATTTTGTGCTTGCACGTTACTTTAAGATACTGTGTAATAGGCTTATATGATCCTTGAACAGCTGAAAGGCGATATCTTAATGAGACTTGGATGGACAAACAACAACGGGGCATATACTTACAGAGCTATAAAGACCGTCCGTAATAAAGGTGTTGACGGTAAGCCGGTCAAAAACAGATCTGTTACAGTAAAAAAGTTTGGGACAGATAAGTACATACGTGAGACATATGGTGTGACAGATGCAAAAGCCTGGGCTAAGGAGCATTTTAAAGAAATGTTCGATGGCATAAACAGATCAATCAATGAGCCGTCTTAATAATATACAATTATAAAAATAAGCTGTGAGAAATTATGTAATTTCTCACAGCTCCAAAGCAATTTCCCAGTTATTAATTCATGTCAAAATGTTTTTTACCTGTCAAAACGATGTTTCAATTTTGTATAAATTAATACCGTTCCTCTCTGAATAGAAATATAAATTTTGACCTTTTCCAGTGTTAGTAATTGATACCGTTTCTGGCGAGGTAGAGTTTATCTTCCTTTTTGA
Source organism: Lachnospiraceae bacterium (assembly GCA_029226225.1). Classification (GTDB taxonomy): domain Bacteria; phylum Bacillota; class Clostridia; order Lachnospirales; family Lachnospiraceae; genus Weimeria. The sequence continues at coordinate 4,243 of JAQXXU010000085.1, forward strand.
TATTGTGTTTCCATTTATCCTTTCACTGCTCCGCCTGTGATGCCTTCTACATAGAATTTCTGCATTATAATGAATAGGATACCGATAGGTACACCTACCAGGATACCGCCTGCGCAGAATCTTGTGAAGTATTCAGGAAGAAGGCTTCTCTCGAGCATATTATAAAGTCCTATTGCAACAGTCCAGTCCTTTGACAATCCTGAATTAAGTATTATTTTTGCAAAAATAAAATCAGTCCATGGTGCAAGAAATGAACTTATTACCGTATAAACGACAATCGGCTTTGACAGAGGAAGAACTATTTGAAAAAACACCCTTGCTTCCGATGCGCCTTCCAGATATGCAGCTTCACGTAGTGAATCCGGGATTGTGTCAAAGAATCCCTTAGCTATCAGATACCCTAAAGCCGAAGAGCCTGAATAAACAAGTATCATACCAAAATGACTGTTAGTCAGGTTAATACTTTTTAGGATGAAGTAAATAGCTATCATCGACAGGAAACCTGGAAACAGCTGCAGCATTACACCGATATTCATAAGTGCTTTACGTCCTTTAAACCTCATGCAACTCATAGCATAAGCAGTCATAAGAACAAACATTGTCGAGATAAGCATCGTGAATATAGCTATGATAAGAGTATTCAGGAACCATCTCGGAAACTGTACTACATTATCCGAATGAAAAAGAACTCTATCAAACTGTTTCACGCTCCAGACTTTAGGAAAGAACCTGCTCGTATCCATTCCATCATATTCCGAAAATGCTGTAACAAGCAGCCACACTATTGGAATGAGCCAGATAACAGCAAGAATAGTGAGGATAACGTGAACCACAACAGTTTCTTTTACATGTCCATTTTTTGTTTTCGCCTTTGTCATCTAAATGTCTCCTCTCTATCTCCTTTTATTAAAAAGTTAAATGCAAACAGAGTAAACACTGCACAGATTACAAAAACGCAGATACCTATTACAGATGCCATCTTGTAGTTATACTTATCTGATGTCAGTCTGAAAAGCCATGTCACAAGCAAATCCACTTCCTGGCCGCTCGATGCTGCCAGTTTCTGGTCCGTAGTCGTGTAAAAGTTATTCGTTAGCAGATATATGACATTAAAGTTATTGATATTTCCTGTAAACTGTGTCACAAGATAAGGTCCAGTTATAAAGAGCATATAAGGCATTGTTATGTTCCTGAATATCTGAAACTTATTTGCTCCATCTATCATAGCTGATTCTTTCAGATCAGATGGGATATTCAAAAGGACGCCTGTCGTAATAAGCATCAGATAAGGCACACCTACCCAGATATTTATCATGACAATAGATGCTTTCGCCCATCCCGGTGAAGTCAGAAACGGGATATAGTTAGTACTTATCAACCCTATACTTTTCAAAAAACCTACAAAGCCAATTTTCTGAAGGAAAGTATTTACGATTCCTGTATCTGCATAAAAGTTTCTCATCATAAGAAGAGTTACAAACTGCGGTATTGCTATCGTTATAACGAAAAGTGTACGCCACATCTTCTTAAAACGCGTATATTTATAATTAATTAGTAATGACAGGATTATGCCGCCAAAATAGGTAGTTGCTGTCGCCAGAACTGCCCAGAGAAGGGTCCATCCAAGAATTTTTCCAAAGCTGTATCCAAAGCTCATCGTCAGGGAATTGCTGAAAAGTGCCTTGAAGTTCTTAAGACCTACCCAATGAAACAGGAATGCCGGCGGCATATGCTTCCTGTCATAGTTCGTAAATGCCACTGCTATCATAACTATCAGTGGAAATATATTAAAAACTATGATGCCTAGGATTGGAAAGAACAGAAGTGTTATGTGAAATTTTCTGTTCAGCAGATCATGCAGATCATCCCGGAAAGTGTTTATATGTCTTCCTGCCTCCACGTCCTGCTGGATATGATAAACTGTTATCTCATTTGCCATCCAGAGGATCAGAGCCACTATTATCATGACCAGTGAAATAGAGCCAAAGAGAAGAATAAGAAGTGAATTATCATAGTGATTCATCTCATTCTTCATAGTGTCAGGATTATATACTATTTCCTGCTGCACAGTTCCAAGAGTCGGTAGTTTTGCTATATAGCCTACACCGATCAGAGCTGTATAAGCTATAACTCCGATTTCAAGAAGCGTCACAATAATTCCTTTTATTATCTGCTTTCTTCGCCAGTAACCGACGCCGCAGATCAGAAGAGACAGCTTCACTGAAGCATCGCCCTGTGCCACAGCTATACCAAATCTTTTAAAAAAATCCCCTATTGCAGAGAAAAACGCTACGACCGGGTTTGCTCTTTTCTCTACAACCTGTGTTATATCTGCCATTTTTTACCTTTCTTTTTAAGAGAAAGACCCACACCCATTATTTGAGCGTGGGTCATTTCACGCCATATGGCGGATCATTTTTTCTGATTTACTCTGATTTCTGAGCACATGCTTCTACGAGGTCATCTAATAATTTCTGAAGGTTTTCATTATCAGGATTTCCCTTTGCCAGCTTTGCACCAAAAGTCTTGGTATTATCCCAGAATGTCTGTGTAACCATCTGGACTACACCATTCTTTGAGTTCTGCGCAAGAATCGCTGAAATAGCTATATCCTTCTGCACTTCTGGAGACTCCATATCCTCTTTATTTGCAGGTCCGGTAGCACCAGACTTGAATCTCTCCATCTGACTGTCTTTATTTGAAAGGAACATTGCCAGTTTCATAGCCCAGCCTACGTTCTTGGAGTTTTTATTTACTCCCCAGAATTTATATCCTGCTGAAGAAGCCATGTCTACCTGCTTACCATTTACGGTATATGTAGGAAGAACTGTAGCAGCATATCCATCTCCGAACTGTTCCTGTACAGCCTTTGAATCCCAGGTTCCAGATACGATAGCTGCAAGTTTTCCACTAGCTATCTGATTAGCAGAATCTCCATCTTTTACAGCCATAAATGCCTTGTTCTTGGCTATATCTACCATTGCCTGGGCTACATCTGCTCCCTTGATACCAGAAGGAGAAGTTCCATTCCAGTCAAGCGTTGTAGAGCCATCATCGTTTCTCTTAGTAGTAAATCCAGCTCCGTAATAGAAACCGGCCACATAATATCCTGACTCAAATACCATTCCAACCTGTTTACCGGCCTTCTGGCAGTCAGCAAGAATTGTATCCCACTGCTTTGCATCTTCTTCAGGGATTACATTTTTATCATAGTAAAGAAAATATCCATTATCAGCGGTAGCAGGATAAGCATAAAGTGTATCATCTACCGTAGCAGCTGTTACAGAGCTCTCAACGTCCTCTGCCTCGATAGTTTTTTTGTCTTCGTCCTGAACTGGCTGAAGAGCACCTGCGTCTACGAGATCATAGATCTGATCTGACGCAAATGAGAAAACATCTGCTGCAGCAGTTGGATCCTTGAGGACCGTATCCTTTGCGTCTCCTTCTGAAAGTTTTCCGATCGTGATATTGAACTTCGTTCCGGAATTTTCCTTTGCAAATTTGTCTGTAAGAGTCTTCATCAGGTCCTGGTCATTCTCAGATGCCCAGAGCTTTAAATCAACTGTCTCACCAGAACCACTGTCTCCCGATGTCTTTTTTGATGCTGAGCTGCTGTCTGCCGATGATGATCCACATCCTGCAAACATTGATACAGCCATCGCTGCCACAAGCGTCATCGCTGCTAATTTCTTCTTCATTTGTTGTTTCCTCCTTTTATCAGGTCCTCCTGACCTGATCTCCTGTTAAAATCCGACTGCGCTTTTGTCAGATGATTTTACGCACTCACATGCTAAATACCTAATTTCCAGGCCTAACCGGTAACATCTGACAGGTGTTTTAGGCGCAATCGGTTGTGCGAATAAAACTATATCTCTTTTTTCTCCCCCCCCCGTCAATATGTCATTTTTCACAAAATATTAATATTCATTTTTATGCATATTGCACAAAGTATTAATATTTCCTTTCGTTAATTGTGAAAACTGCACAAAGTTATTGTGTGATTTTTGTGAATAATGCCCTCTTGATAATAAAGTCAAAATAGTGTATATTTAATAGATAAACCGGTTGCGCACAATGTTTCATCAATTTTTTCAAAGGAGGAAAAATGGGCAAAAAGCACGTAGCAAAGCGCATTACATCTCTGTTGATGTCGGTACTTTTCGCATTTACTCTGGTGCTTGGAATAAATGGAATAGGTGCAAAGGCAACAGAGACCAAAGCAACTGGAGAGACGAGAACCAAGCTCTTCATAAAAACAAATGATACTGTAAAAGAACTGTATTTCGCCATCTGGAGTGATGAGAAGACAGACCTCTCGTTCGTACAGAGTGATGGCAACGAATACGGCGACTACTTCGGATGGAAGTCCACACAGGCAAAACTCAAGAGCCTTTCATCAGACAGTACACTCTACTCTATCGAGCTGAATGTCGATGATAGTTCAGATAAGGGTGGTGGCTTCGGCATCTATTCTGACTCAAAAGGCAGTGAGGACAGCAGGCTCCTGAATTCATGGGATGATAACTACCTGAAGACAGTCGTATCACATAAAGGTAAGGCCGTAGTCCTCGATCTGACCGGCGATGCCAGATTCTCAGATGACTTAAAGGCTTACGGAATCTCAGATGCTGACGCAAAATTCTCAGAAAAAGCCGATACAACTGCACTCGATAAAGAAGTAACTGAAGAGATCCGTGGAATGGATATCTCCTCATACATTTCTATCCAGCAGGCATATGATCAGATGAACGCTGATAAGTATAACGGCAGAACTGATTATGGTTTCAAGGATTTCGATGGAAATATCATAAAGGATCAGGCATTTTTCGATTTCCTGGCGAAGCAGGGAATGAACTGGGCCCGCATAAAGGTCTGGAACAATCCGTACGACGCAGACGGAAACGGCTATGGCGGTGGAAACTCAGATCTGAAGAAAGCCATTCAGCTCGGACAGTGGGCTACAAAGGCTGGGATGAAGGTTCTCATCGACTTCCACTACTCTGATGTATGGGCTGACCCTACCAGACAGATAGCACCTAAGGCATGGAAGGATTTCAACGGAGATCCCGATAAGACAGCCGCTGCCGTAAAGGAATTTACCGCTGCTTCTCTTAAAGAGCTGCTCGATAACGGCGTTAACGTAAAAATGGTCCAGGTCGGAAACGAGACTAATAATGGAATCGCTGGTGTCACTGCATCAGGCAACTGGGCAGACAATGTAGACAAAGTATATCAGGCCGGATGTGAAGCTGTTCACGAAGCTGGAGACGGAAGCATCCTCGCAGCTATCCATCTGACAAATATCGGAACTGAGGAAATCACAGACGCAGGAAACCTGGCCGCTTATGACAAGGACGGCGACGGAAAGGCTGACGGAGTCGACTACGACGTATTCGGAAGCACCTACTATCCGTTCTGGGGCGGAAGCATTGAAAATGTAAATTCTACACTTTCTACAATCGCCCGTACCTATCACAAGCAGACCTATGTAGCTGAGACTGCTTATGGCTATACCCTCGACGATATAGACGGATACGAGAATACCGTAAGAGAAGGAAACAGTGATTCGGGTGCCGGAGTCACCTGGCCATTCACGATAAAAGGACAGGCTGAATCCTTCCAGTCAGTCATCAATGCCGCTGAATCCGTCACATACGCTGACGGAAGAAAAGCCGGATACGGTGCTTTCTACTGGGAAGGCGCATGGAACGCTCTTCTCGATGTAAGAAATCTTACAGAAGCTGACAAGCAGAAAGCCATCGACTACGAAAAGGCCCTCTGGGACAAGTTTGGCTGTGGCTGGGCTTCGAAGTATTCTGCTTCATACGATACCGAGAATAAAGACGGTATCTCAGGCGGTTCTGTGGAGGAAAACAAATCATTCTTCGGCGCTGACGGTAAGGCTCTCGAGTCGATAAAGGCATTTGATAAAAACTTCGACCCGTCTTCTATCAAAGAAGATCTGAAGGTTAAAAATATCGTAGCCGACACTTCTGTTCTTTCTCTTGACCCTTCTGTAAAGCTCACCTCTGATACTCTCGGTGGAGCTGTAGTTTACTACGAAGAAGGCAAGCGTGCTAATGAGGACATCAGCTGGAGTTCCAAGGCTATAAAGAATTACAACAAGGCCAGAAAGAGCTCAAAAAACTACGGTAAGACTTATAAGATCACCGGAAAAGTGGATGGTAAAAATGTCACCAGAAAAGTAAAGCTTCTTTACAGGAATCTGTTAAAGAACTCTGGATTTGAAAACGATAAGGACTTTAAGAACTGGACTACAAAGTCTACCGAGAACGCCTTAAGTGTAGAGCGTGATTCAAGCAATATCTATGATGGACATGCTGCTCTGAAGTTCTGGGCTGAAAAGGATTTCACTTTTACAGCAAAGCAGACTGTTACCGTAAAGACTCCGGGACTCTACAAGCTCTCAATGGTAACAAGCGGCGAGCTGAAAGGTGATAAGGATTCTGCTTATCTTCAGGCAAAGGTCAATGGAAAGACTTATAAAAAGTCTGACAGTCTCTATGGCTGGCAGAAGTGGACCACTCCTGAAGTGAAGGATATAAAGATCACAAAGTCCATGATAAAGAAGGGCAAGAACAAAGTCACCATTACTCTTGGTATCAAGGCAAGCGCCCAGACCTGGGGTACTTATGATGATGTCAGATTTGAAAAATACAAAAACATCAAATAATCAGGCAAAGCTTTCATAAAGAAAAAACCTCCTCGTTGCAAAACGGGGAGGTTTTTTTCGTGTTAAAGTATTTTATCTCTTTATGTAAGCATACAGCTCTTCTGTAGCTGCGCCGCCTGTAAGCGAATCAAGTCTGTTTTCGACACTGCCGTCCTCTGTAAAGAGGTCATCACCGTTTGCATTGCTCGGTTCTGCTGGCTTTGTCGGAGCCTTGCGATCGATCATTATCGTATCGCCCTGGTTCGCCTTGCCCTCGAGAATGATACGTGCCGCAAGTGTCTCGACGTGCTTCTGCAGATATCGTCTCAGCGGACGTGCACCATAGACCGGATCAAATCCATGATCGATGATGTACTGCTTTGCCTCAGGAGTCAGCTCTACTTTAAGCTCTCTGTCTTTCAGTCTGTCGTTTAATCTTCTCATCAAAAGTCCTACTATGTGGCCGATATTGTCCTTTGTAAGCGGATGGAACATGATGATCTCATCGAGCCTGTTCAGGAATTCCGGTCTGAAAGCTTTTCTCAGATCTTCTTCGACAGCAGCCCTTGCACTTTCAGAAATAGAGCCATCCTCGTTGATACCGTTCAGAAGTTCCTGTGAGCCGAGGTTCGAAGTCATGATGATGATCGTGTTCTTGAAATCCACGGTTCTTCCCTGTGAATCAGTGATACGGCCGTCATCAAGCACCTGCAGCAGGATGTTGAACACATCCGGATGAGCCTTTTCGACCTCATCGAAAAGTACTACAGAGTAAGGTTTTCTTCTGACTGCTTCTGTAAGCTGTCCGCCTTCGTCGTAACCTACGTATCCTGGAGGAGCACCGATAAGACGGGAGACTGAATACTTCTCCATGTACTCGGTCATATCGATACGGACTATATTATTCTCGTTATCGAAAAGTGCTTCCGCCAGAGTCTTTGCGAGCTCTGTCTTTCCTACACCGGTAGGTCCAAGGAACAGGAATGAACCGATAGGTCTGTTCGGATCCTTGATACCTGCACGGCTTCTGAGAATAGCGTCTGTCACTTTCTCTACAGCGTCATCCTGGCCGATGACTCTCTTGTGGAGCTCATCACCCAGGTGCAGGATCTTCGTACGCTGTGACTCATTCAGTTTCGCAACAGGAATTCCAGTCCAGCGGCTTACGATCTCAGCGATCTCATCCTCATCGACAGCTTCATGGACGAGTTTCAGATCATCGGCTTTGACCTTTGACTCCTCATCGTTCAGTTCCTTCGTCAGTGAAGGAAGCTGACCATTCTGGATCTCAGCCATCTTGGTGTAGTCGCCCTCACGCTCAGCCAGTTCCATCTGTTTATGCAGATCAGCGATCTGCTCACGCAGCTTGGCAGGACGATCAACGGCATTTTTCTCATTTTCCCATTCGGCGTTTAAAGCCTTGAGTTTATCGTCGTTCTCGGCGAGTTCTTTCTTTACATCCTCGAGACGCTGCTTCGACATATCGTCTGTCTCTTTTTCAAGGGACATCTCATCAAGTCTCAGCTGGATGTTCCTGTGCTCGAGTTCATCGATTTCCTCCGGCTTTGAATTTTTCTCAGTCTTTATCTGGGCGCAGGCCTCATCGATCAGGTCGATAGCCTTGTCCGGCAGGAACCTGTCTGTGATGTAGCGGTTCGAAAGCTCTGCTGCTGCGATCAGCGCATTATCAGTGATGCGAACGCCATGGTAAGTCTGGTAGTTCTCACGCAGACCACGGAGGATGGTTATCGTCTCATCGACTGTCGGCTCATCTACGAGCACACGCTGGAAACGACGTTCAAGTGCAGCATCTTTTTCGATGTACTCACGATACTCGTTCAGAGTCGTGGCACCGATGCAGTGCAGTTCACCACGTGCCAGCATAGGTTTTAAGAGGTTTCCCGCATCCATAGAGCCTTCGGTCTTTCCGGCTCCGACAATAAGATGCAGCTCATCGATGAACAGGATGATCTGTCCATCAGACCTCTTCACCTCATTCAGTACCGCTTTAAGTCTTTCCTCAAACTCGCCTCTGTACTTCGCACCAGCGATCAGCGCACCCATATCCAGTGAAAAAATTTCTTTATCCTTCAGATTATCAGGTACATCGCCTTTTACTATACGCTGTGCCAGTCCTTCGACTACTGCTGTTTTACCAACACCAGGCTGTCCGATAAGCACCGGGTTGTTCTTCGTCTTTCGTGAAAGTATACGGATCACATTCCTGATCTCGTCATCACGTCCGATGATAGGATCGAGCTTCTGCTCTCTGGCTTTCTTTACGAGGTTCTCGCCATACTTTTCCAGTGAGTCGTATGTGTCCTCAGGGTTATCCGTCGTAACTTTCTGGTTTCCTCTGACTGTGGACAGCGCCTGAAGGAACCTATCACGGGTAATCCCGAATTCCCTGAATTTATCTCCGATCGCACGGTCCGGATATTTTATCATTGAAAGAAAAATGTGCTCGACCGATACATAGTCGTCGCCCATTTTCTTTGCCTCGTCCTCTGCGTGGATCAGCACATCATTTAAGCCCTTGCCGACGTAATTCTGGCCGTTGCCTGACACCTTTGGCAGGTTCTGGACCATCATAGTCGCGTCATTTGTAAAATAGTTGACGTCTATTTCCATTTTTTCGAAAAGCTGTGGGATAAGGCCGCCATCCTGCTGCATCAGGGCGAGCAGCAGATGCTCCTGAGTTATCTCCTGGTTGCCGTAGTCGACTGCCAGCTTCTCGGCATCCTGCACGGCTTCCATGCTTTTCTGAGTGAATTTACTTATATTCATGTATTGCCTCCTATCTTTGTGAAGGTATAAGTATAAAGGTAAAGGTATGAAGACGGCGCTCCGCACACAGCCTGTCTCTCAGAACTCGCTCTCGCTCCGTATAGAACGCAGCGAGAGCGTGTCCTGAGCGGTATCTATATGTCCGGACGCCCGTATAGCTTACTTTACATGTGTGTGAGTGAACAGATGGTCACTGCAGTACTCGTAGTTACCGTTGCACTTCGTGCAATAGCGGAAGTCCAGCTCCGGGTTGGTGAGCTCGGTGCGGCCGCAGATGCAGCACTTGTGCTTTGCGACCTGCTTTCCGTGAGCACTGCGCTCACGGGTCTGATTCTGCTGTCCGCCTGTGTAGGTGTGCCACGATGTGTTATTGTATGCGCGACGGAAGTCACGCTGTCGTTTCGTCCGCAGCGGACTGCGCCAGTTCCTGGTCTGCAGATAGTAGATGATGAAGTTCGCAAGCGATGCCGCAATGGCTACTATCAGCGGGATTCCGGCTGTTCCTGCACTCAGCGCGTTTACGATGTCGATGACTAAGAATACGACGTAAAGAAGCGCCATCCACTTCATTTTGACAGGTATGATGAAGTACAGAAGCACCTGCTCTTCCGGGAATGTCAGCGCAAACGCCAGGAAGATGCTTAGGTTTATGTAATTCGTGGAAAAATAGCTTCCGAGTCCCACTATGCCCCAGTGCCCGCTGACAAGTGCCGATACGATGTAGAGCGCAAAAGCTCCGATCAGCGTAAACAGCACACCGCCGAACATATAGACATTAAACCGGAAGGTTCCCCATACTCTCTCAAGCGCCATCCCGAGCTGCCAGTAAAAAATGATCATGATGATCGCGAAGATGATATTCTGGTCAGGCGGGATCATGACCCAGGTGATGAGTCTCCAGATCTGTCCGTGGCAGATATAGTACGGCTCCAGCTCCATCAGTGAGAGTATCTGTGCACCCGTTACTGCCTGTATCGCGTATAGGATATAGCCTATCACGTATCCGCCAATGAAATAGTTCATCAGGCGGGGGATCGCATACTTTCCTAATTTTCTTTCTAATCTGTCAAGCATATATCGACTCCTATTTAAGCATACTTACTTCATTATATTTAGTCGAATTACGCTTGTCAATTATCGATTTCTTAATTCTGTCGCCGATAGGTATAGAAACGAGGGAGAGCACAAAGGTAAATATCAGTGCCAGTGCCGTCTGCGACGCCTTTGGAAGGAAGTCCAGGAAACCGGCCACGATATTTATCCCAAGCAGCTGGCATAAGTACATCGGCATCGAGATCTTCCCGAGCCACATCACGACGCCATTCTGGAAGACGTCTCTTCCCATCGTCTGCCCCGAAAAAGCGAAGACTATCGAAAGTGTCATGAAGATCAGCACGTGTGTCTCGTATTTTGTCGTGTAGGAAGAAAGCGAGTAAAAGATCGTAAGACCAAAGCCTGCTGCTTCTATTATCGTAAAAATGACCCGTGATTTTCTGCTGAAATATCTGTGGCTTAAGGTACGGCAGAGTTCAAACGCACTGGCTCCGAGTGAGATCTCAGCGATAGCCCTGAACACACAGGCGTAGCCGAATCCGAGCCACCTGTTCTGATCGGCAAAGGTGTCGTAGTTATGCTGTAAGACACCGAGAATCCAAAGCGATACCAGCGGTCCCACAGCTCTCGTGTACATATAGTAGAACTTCGAGATGATCGGGTATAAAAGCAGCATTGCG
>JAQXXU010000086.1 GCA_029226225.1 Lachnospiraceae bacterium
CGCCACTCACCTCCACGTGCTGTGTAGTATGCCAGGCCCTCACTATAAGAATAACAGGAAATTAGAAAAATCGAAAGGCCAGAAGCTGTGTTTCATAACCACTTTGATGCCTTTCGAAGAAAGGCACATGTATAATAATGCAACAGGCCGATGTATTAGCGTCACTTCTTTTAAAAAAGCATATAACAGTCACTACTGCAGAGTCAGCTACGGCAGGCATGATTGCTTCGCTCCTGGCGGACACTCCTGGCATGAGTGAATGTATGAAAGAAGCCTTTGTGACTTACTCTGAGGAGGCTAAGAAAAAGCGTCTCGGGGTAAAACAGGAGACGCTTGATAAATACACGGTCTACAGTCACGAAGTCGCAGCAGAGATGGCAGAGGGAGCTAAGAGAGCTTCCGGAGCAGATCTCGCGCTCTCGGTTACAGGGATAGCCGGACCGGGAGGCGGAACAAAGAGCCAGCCGGTAGGTCTTACCTATATAGGAGCTGCGTTTAATGACACAGTAGTCACGAGAAAATATATTTTTTCAGGAGACAGGGCTACAGTCAGAAGGAAGGCAGCGAGAATGGCGCTGATGCTTGGTATCACTATGATCATAAACGAAAAGGAAAAGCCATGAGAGTTATAGCAGGAGTGGCGAGAAGTGTACCTCTTCAGGCACCTGAAGGGGAAGAAACACGCCCTACTACAGACAGAATAAAAGAGACACTCTTTAACATACTTCAAATGCAGATTCCGGGCTGCCGGTTCTTAGACCTGTTCGCCGGGAGCGGACAGATGGGGATCGAGGCTTTAAGTCGCGGAGCCCATCACGCAGTCCTTATAGACAGCGGTAAAGAGCCTGCAGAGATCATAAAGGCGAACCTGAACAAGACAAAGCTCGCTGACAAGGCTACTCTGATACAGAGGCAGATACCGGCAGCACTTTTTCAGGCGAAGAGCGAAGGCCCATATGACATCATCTTTATGGATCCGCCGTATTCGCTCCATGATGAGGCAGAGGTACTTAAAGGAATCGATGAATACGATCTCCTAAATGATGGCGGAGTCATCATCATAGAGACATCAAAGGGCAGAGACCTGTCATTTATCGATGAAAGTATATACGAGGTAAGCAGAATAAAGACATACAAGACCAACCAGCATGTCTTTATAAATAAAAAATGAGAACAGCGATTTATCCCGGAAGTTTCGATCCGGTCACTTTCGGACATTTAGATATCATAAAGCGCTCAGCCAGCATGTTTGACAGGCTTGTGGTAGGCGTACTGAAGAACAGCGCAAAGAAATCACTTTTTACAATAGATGAGAGAGTGTCGATGATAAAGTCACTTACTAAGGACTATCCGAATGTCGAAGTGGCATCATTTGACGGTCTGATGATCGATTACGCAAAGCAGATCGGAGCATCTGTCGTTATCAGAGGACTGCGTGCAGTGACTGATTTCGAGTATGAGCTTCAAATAGCTCAGACGAACAGGGTAGAAAGCCCGGAGATCGATACGGTTTTTCTTACTACCTCATTGAAATATTCGTATCTTTCATCTACAATAGTAAAAGAGTTCGCTTCTTACGGCGGAGATATAAGTAAATTCGTACCTAAGGAAATCATTCCACTTATCATGGAGAAGTTCGGCAGGGAGGCTTAAATGGCTAGTGAGATAGAAGACATCATCGAGAATATCGAGAACTATATCGATAACTGCAAGACTACGATGTTCTCAAGTAATAAAATAACAGTTGACAGAGAAGAAATGGAAAGTCTCTTAGAGGAGCTTCGTACCCGCACTCCTGTCGAGATAAAGCAGTATCAGAGACTCTTAAAGAACCAGAAGGCCATAATAGATGATGCTAAAAAGCAGGCAGATGCCATTATTGCAGAAGCCAAGGCCAAGTCGAACGAGCTGATGAGCGAGAACCAGATCATGCAACAGGCTTATGCCAAAGCGAATGAAGTGGTAAATATAGCCCAGAAGGACGCCAATGACATCGTGACGAAGGCCACCGAACAGGCAAACACTATACAGATGTCTGCTATCGGCTACACTGATTCACTCTTAAAGAGTGTACAGGATGTGCTTTCAGCATCGATCACTACCACGTCTACGAGGATGAAGAACTATCTCGGCACGATGCAGGGCTATCTCGATACTGTAAACGCAAATCGTGCTGAGCTTGGCAAGGTATTAAATACTCCCGATGAATCAGGCCAGGAGCAGCCACAGCAGGACGCACAGCCCAAGGCCAGCCAGCAGATGGACCAGAGCAGCACCACAGATACTAAATACGAACCAGAAGAAAATAAATAAAGGCAACGCTGCCGCCCATAGCAGGGCGGCTTATTTTTTTAGATTATGAAAAAAAAAGATTTACTAAAAGGCATAAAGGCTGTACTCTTTGATATGGACGGTACTCTCGTGGATTCGATGTGGATGTGGCCGCAGATAGATAAAGAATTTCTTAACTCACGTGGCTTTGAAGTGCCGGCTGACCTGAAGGATGACATAGACGGTCTTTCCATGTGGGACGATGCCATCTACTTCAAAAAAAGGTTCGGCTTTAAGGACAGTGAGCAGGAACTGATAGACAGCTGGAATCAGATGGCCCTGCATCATTATGAGAATGATACACCCTTAAAACCCGGAGCCAAAGAGTTTTTGGAGTACTTAAAATCAAAGAAAACAAAAAGAGGCCTTGTGACGAGTAATTCTCTTGTCCTTTGTGAGGCATCACTTAAGGCAAATGGAGTTTATGACGATTTTGATACATTTGTGACTTCAGAGGATGTAAAGCATGGAAAGCCGGATCCTGAAGGGTATCTGATCGCAGCCAGAGAGCTTGGGGTAGATCCTTCAGAGTGTCTTGTGACAGAAGACCTCCCAGCAGGGATAACAGCAGCCAGGAGAGCCGGTATGAAGGTAGTCTCTATAGAAGACGACTATTCGAAGAGAGTCGAGGAAGAAAAGAAACAGATGTCAGATGCTTTTATCAGTGATTATAGGGAGCTCATTCGATGAAGGAGTTTACAGTTACATCTGGAAATGAAAAGGAACGGCTGAACAAATACTTAGCTCACATCCTCCCGAATGCTTCGATGGGATTTCTATACAAGATGCTCCGAAAGAAAAATATCACGCTGAACGGGAAAAAAGCTTCCGGAAATGAGCTTCTGAAAGCTGGCGATGAGGTCCGGATATTTTTCTCGGATGAGACCTTTGAGAAGTTCTCTTCAAAAACGGTGAGCATTCCTGAGAGTTCAAAGCCACTTCAGGTTCTTTATGAAGATGATGATATAATAGCTGTCCACAAGCCGGCGGGACTACTGTCACAGTCAGATATAAAGGGCGGAGACTGTGTGAATGCGCGTATACTGGCTTACCTGTCAACGAACGGGAAAATGCCTTCTGACTTTACGCCTTCTATCGTAAACCGTCTCGACAGAAATACCAGCGGTATAGTCCTTGCTGGAAAGACATACAAGGGCAGCCGGTTTTTATCGGACGCTATCCAGAGCAGAGACGTAGTAAAGACATATTACTGCATAGCTGACGGACACTTTGAAAAGACAGGGCTCTACAAGGCCTGGCACCACCAGAATCCTGATAATTCGGTGACAATCTCTGACAAAAAGCGCGAGGGAGATAAGGAAGCTGTGACAGAATTTTTCCCGGAGAAGTATTCAGGAAAGCATACTCTAGTCAGAGTCATCCTCCATACCGGAAGGAAGCATCAGATAAGAGCGTCTCTTTCTAACCTGGGGCACCCGGTAACTGGTGATCCAAAGTACGGAAGAGGTCACGAGAAGCATATGTATTTGCACGCCTTTTCAGTAGAGGTACCTGGCATTGGAAAAATAGAAGACCCCGTTCCTGAGTATTTCGGGAGGTTTTTAGATGCCGACATTTAATTCCAGAGGGCTCAGAGGTTCATTCCTTGAGGAATGCATTAATCACACGAACGACATACTAAGGCAGGATGGACTTGCGCTGATCCAGAAGGTTCCTACGCCGATAACTCCTATTGACATAGAAAAAGAGACCCGCCACATAACTCTTGCCTACTTCGATAAGAAAAGTACGGTCGACTACATAGGCGCAGTACAGGGAATCCCGGTCTGCTTCGATGCTAAGGAGTGTAATGAGGACACCTTCCCGATGCATAATATCCATGAGCATCAGATGACTTTCATGGAGGATTTTGAGAGACAGCAGGGAATAGCATTTTTCCTGATATATTTCAAGACTCATGACAGGTATTACTATCTGAGATTCGAGGAGGCTCTTAAATTCTGGAACAGAAGCAGGAGCGGAGGAAGGAAAAGCCTTCGCATAGAAGAGTTAGATCAGGATTTTTTCTTTGATTCGTCGAACGGCTACTTTCTGCCGTATCTCGACATGATCAATAAGGACCTTGACAGGAGAGATGCGTAAGTATATAATCTCATTTAACTTGTTAATACGTTACTAAAGTAAAGCAATAAAGGAGAAAAGATGAACAGTCTCTTACACACACCGGAAGGCGTCAGAGATATATTAGGAGACGAGTGCCAGAGAAAGACTTATGTCAAGAACGCTCTGACCTCGCTTCTGTTTTCATACGGCTACGACCAGATCGAGACACCGTGCTTTGAGTTTTTAGATACCTATAGTGAGTCCTTAGGTTCTACTTCTGAAAGGGATTTATTCAGATTCTTTGACAGGGATGGAAATACTCTTGCCCTTAGGCCTGATTTCACCCCGTCGGTTGCCAGAGTCTCAGCCAGATATTTTTCAGATACGAAAGAGACACTCCGCCTCTGCTATGAGGGAAAGGTCTTCCAGAATCACCATTCTCTCCGAGGCGAGATGAGTGAGCAGACACAGGTGGGCGCAGAGCTTATTGGTGATTCATCGATTGATTCAGATGCAGAGGTTATCTCTCTTATAGTAAACGGCTTCCTGTCATGCGGGCTTAAGGACTTCCAGATAAGCATAGGGCACGCGGATATTTTTAACGGGCTTATAGAAGCAGCTGGATTTTCAGCTGATGAAGAACAGGATGTACATGACTTCGTATCGAACAAGAACTTTTTTGGCCTTGATGAGTACTTATCACACAAGCAGATAGATAAAGACCTGATAAGTCTGTTCGGACTTTTATCGAAGATATTCATGACACCAGATGAGTGGAAAGACTCACTCGAGCAGGCAAAAAACTATCCGAAGATCCTTGGAGCCCTGACACATCTGTATCGGATGAATGAGCTTTTAAGCGCTTACGGAGTCGAGGACTATGTGGGCTTCGACTTAGGTCTTGTCAGAAGTCTTAAGTATTATACCGGGATTATTTTTTCGGGATATACGTTCGGGAGCGGAAAGCCGATAGTAACCGGAGGCCGTTACGATAACCTCTTGGGACACTTCGGAGCAGACAGGCCGGCCATAGGATTTGCTTTCCTGATAAATGAACTGATGCTTGCGATAGACAGACAGGGCATTGAGCTTCCTGTAGAGAATGCGAAGATTCTGCTGCTGTACCCGAAGGATTCAGTCAAGGAAGCGATAAAGAAAGCTGATTCGCTCAGAAAGGCAGGGAACAGGGTTCTGCTGCATTCGTATAAGGATAAGGATCATCACGACAGACTTTGCGTCAAGTATGCTTCTTACACTATAATGGAGACAGGAGGCGAGCGATGAGCAACACAGATGAAATGATCACGGTGGCTTTGGGAAAAGGCCGCCTGGCAAAGAAAGCGATGGCGCTCTTTGATAATATAGGCTTAGGAGTCGAGGAGATACACGATCCTGACACTAGAAAGCTTATTTTTACAAATGAGAAGGAGAATATCCGATACTTCCTGTCAAAGGGACCGGATGTGCCGACCTATGTGGAGTACGGCTCGGCTGATATCGGAATAGTCGGCGAAGACACGATCCTCGAAGAGAACAGGAATATCTACGAGGTTTTAGACCTGGGATTCGGAAAGTGCAGGATGTGCATTGCAGGACCTGAGAGCGCAAAGAAGCTCTTAGATTCGTCGCACTTTATCAGGGTGGCGACCAAGTACCCGAGGATTGCGAAAAACTATTTTTACAATCAGAAGCATCAGACTGTAGAGATCATAAAACTAAACGGTTCTATCGAATTAGCTCCGATAGTTGGCCTTTCTGAGGTCATTTGTGATATAGTAGAGACAGGCAGCACCTTAAAGGAAAACGGACTCGTCGTACTTGAAGAAGTCGTTCCGCTTTCAGCGAGGGTTGTCGTAAATCAGGTCTCCATGAAGATGAAAAATAAACGGATTACAGAGATAGTAAACGCACTGCAGGAGGAAATAAAGGCGTAATGGAAATAGAAAAGCTTAACGAAGAAAACATACAGACCCTGCTTACAAAGCTCTTAAAGAGAAGCCCTATAAGCTACGGAAAGTACGAGGCATCAGTAAACGAGATCATCGGAAATGTCCGTGAGAACGGCGACAAGGCTGTTTTCGAACTCGAGAAAAAATTCGACAAGGTAGATCTGACACCGCAGAATATCCGTGTCACAAAAGAAGAGATAGACGAAGCCTACTCTAAGGTCGATGAAAAGCTTCTTACAGTCATAAGAAAATCTCTTAAGAATATCCGCGCTTTCCATGAGAAGCAGAAGCAGAATAGCTGGTTTACTACAGACGAGAAGGGTATTTTCTTAGGACAGAAGGTCACTCCTATAGCTATCGCCGGAGTGTACGTCCCGGGCGGAAAGGCTGTTTATCCGTCATCAGTTCTCATGAACATCGTTCCTGCAAAAGTGGCCGGAGTACCTAGAATAGTTATGTGCACCCCTCCAGGACCTGACGGAAAGGTATATCCTTCGACTCTCGTAGCTGCAAATGAGGCTGGAGCTGACGAGATCTACAAAGTCGGCGGAGCACAGGCTATCGCGGCTATGGCCTTTGGAACAGAGTCAGTTCCTAAAGTAGATAAGATCGTAGGACCTGGCAATATCTACGTAGCTTTAGCAAAGAAGGCTGTATTTGGCTACGTGAGCATAGACTCGATAGCAGGACCTTCTGAGATCCTTGTCCTCGCTGATGAGACAGCAAACGCACACTTTGTAGCAGCAGACCTGTTATCACAGGCAGAGCATGATGAAATGGCATCTGCCATCCTTATCACGACAAGTCAGAAGCTGGCTAGTGATGTAGCTAAAGAGATACAGGGTTATCTGCCAAAGCTTTCAAGAGAAGAGATCATCAGAAAGTCTCTTGATAACTACGGACATCTCTTCGTAGCTGATTCGAAGGAAGATGCTATCGCAGCCGTAAACCAGATAGCTTCAGAGCACTTAGAGATCGTGACTGCTGATCCGTTCCTTGATATGACGAAGATAAAGAATGCCGGAGCCATTTTCCTCGGGACCTGGTCATCCGAGCCTTTAGGAGACTACTTCGCCGGGCCGAACCATGTCCTTCCTACAAACGGAACAGCGAAATTCTTCTCGGCTCTCTGCGTAGATGATTTCATTAAGAAGTCAAGTGTGATATCATACAGTGAGGAAGCCTTAAAGGAGATAGCTTCTGACATCGAAGACTTCGCCGAGTGTGAGAAGCTTACCGCACACGCAAATTCTATCAGGGTTCGTTTCGACGCCGAAAGCACAGAGACGAAGTCGAGCGTTAGCGTTGACTGAATCCTGTGCGAGGCGGTTCTCTGAGATTGGTGAGAACGAGTGAAACGAAGTTCGAACTTAGCGAAGAGAACTTCTTTAGAAGGAGTATTATGAACAGAACTGCTACTGTAAAAAGAAAAACAAAAGAAACTGACATAGAAGTGACCATCGATCTCGATGGAACTGGACAGTACTTCGTAGATACTGGCATTGGGTTTTTCGACCATATGCTTAGTGGGTTTGCCAGACACGGATTTTTTGACCTGACACTCAAGTGCACAGGAGACCTCTATGTCGACTGCCATCACACGATTGAAGACTGCGGCATAGCCTTGGGTGAGGCTATAAAGCAGGCGCTTGGAGATAAAGCAGGCATAGTCAGATTTGGTAGCAGCCTGCTGCCTATGGATGAAACTCTCATCAGATGTGTCATAGATTTGAGCGGAAGACCGTATCTCGTATTTAACGAGGAGTTTAAGAATGACATGGTCGGAGATTTCGACACAGAGATGGTAAAGGAATTTTTCTATGCTGTTTCATATTCGTCGATGATGACCCTTCATATAGACGAGCTCCACGGCGAGAATTCGCATCATATCATAGAGGCCACCTTCAAGGCATTCGGGCGTGCGTTAAAGGAAGCTGTATCGAGAGATGAAAAAATAAAAGGAGTGTTATCAACTAAAGGGAGTCTGTAATGGAACACAAGAATATAGTAGCTACTATCTATATAAAGAATGGTAAGGCTGTAAAAAGTCCCGATGATCTTTCAGATCCGCGGGACGTAATGCAGCTTGCAAACGGTTATAATGACAGCGGAGTCGATAAGATTTTTCTTATAGATTTATCAGACGATGAAGCCGAGCATATGACCAATATGATGGCCATTAGGAATATCAATCGTTCTATCGATGTAAAGACTGCTGGCGGAGGCAATATCAAAAGACTTGATGATATAAAGCTTTTTTTCTACGCCGGATGTCTGGAGGTTATCCTTAACGGTGGGAAACAGGAGACCATCGACATCGTAAAAGAGGCAGCTGTACGCTTTGGAAAAGAGAAAATCCTGGTATCTGTTGACAATGTAAACTTCGCTTTTAAGACCCGTGACTATATAAAGGACTGTGTGCATGAGCTTGTCCTGATGAGCCCGGAGCTTGCCAGCGGCATAGAGAATATCACGAGTATCCCGTATATCCTGCGTCAGGACGAGTACGATCTGGATAAGATCACTGAGCTTATGAAGTCAGAGTCGATCCGAGGCATCTACGGAGACTTTATCGACAGTGATAATACAGACATCATGCAGCTTAAGTCGACACTTTCAGACCGTGGCATCCTTATGGATAACTTCGAGCCGAAGCTCCACTGGGAGGACTTAAAGACTAACAGCGACGGTCTGGTCCCTGTCATAGCGCAGGACTATCAGACCGGGCAGGTCTATATGCTTGCCTACATGAATGAAGAGGCATTTAACACGACTATCCGCATTGGAAAAATGACTTACTGGAGCAGGTCACGTCAGGAGCTATGGACCAAGGGACTTACGTCAGGTCACATCCAGTATGTAAAGAGCCTTACGGCGGACTGTGACTACGATACGATCCTTGCTAAGATAAGCCAGGTCGGAGGAATAGCCTGTCACACCGGAGCACCATCGTGCTTCTTTAATAACATCATCCAGAAGGAGTACGTAGACCGTTCCCCTCGGAAGATCTTCGAGAATACTTTAAAGGAGATCATAAAGGAAAGAAATGAGGACTCAGCAGTAAAGGAGATATTCGACCAGGGAATCGATGAGATCCTCAGAAAAATCGGCGAAGAGACTTCGGAAGTCATTATCGCAGGAAAGGATTCGAATAAGTCGGAGATAGTCCATGAGATCACAGACCTGATCTATAATCTGATGTTCTTGATGAGTGATAATGAGATCAGCTGGGATGATATAACCACAGAATTAGCAACCAGATAATATGAGACAGTTAGCATTAACAGACGATATACTGATGCAGATCGAAGAACCTGGCAGGTATATCGGAAACGAAATAAACAGCACCGTAAAAGACAAGTCGCAGGTCGCCCTGCGATTTGCCTTTTGTTTTCCTGATGTATATGAGATAGGGATGAGTCATCTGGGAATCCAGATCCTCTATGAGATGTTCAACCGCAGAAGCGACGTCTGGTGTGAGAGAGTCTATTCCCCTTGGCCGGATCTATCAGAGATCATGAAGGAGAGGCATATACCTCTTTTCGCTTTAGAGTCACAGGATCCGATAAAGGTCTTTGATTTCTTAGGCATAACGCTTCAGTATGAGATGTGCTATACGAATATCCTGCAGGTATTAGATCTGTCGGGAATCCCATTTCATGCCACAGAGCGTACAGATGATGATCCGCTAGTAATAGGCGGTGGACCATGTGCATATAATCCAGAGCCTATAGCTCCTTTTTTCGACCTCTTTTATATAGGCGAAGGAGAAAATGAGTACAATCAGCTCTTTGATCTGTATATCCAGATGAGAAAAGACGGTTCGTATTCAAGAAGGAGCTTCCTGTGTAAAGCAGCAGAAATCCCTGGAATCTATGTGCCATCGTTTTATGAGACAGAGTATAACACTGATGGCACGATAAAGAGCTTCTGCCCGACGGAGGAGGAAATCCCATCTGTGATAAAGCGTCAGGTAGATACTGACATGGACGATGCGCCTTATCCGACGAAGCCCATAATACCTTACGTCAGAGCCACCCAGGACAGGGTGGTCCTGGAAGTCATGCGTGGCTGTATCAGAGGCTGCCGGTTCTGTCAGGCCGGGATGGTGTACCGCCCGTGCCGGCAGAAATCTATTGACGTACTGAAAAAATACGCCGTAGAAATGCTAGAGAATACCGGCTACGATGAGATATCGCTTAGTTCCCTCTCTACGAGTGATTATGAGAAGCTGCCGGAATTTATCGATTTTCTTATAGAAGAATGCGAGAAGAGAAAGATAAATATCACTCTGCCATCTCTTCGTATAGACGCTTTTTCCTTAGATGTCATGAGCAAGGTCCAGGATATAAAAAAGAGTTCCCTGACCTTTGCTCCGGAGGCCGGAAGCCAGAGGATGCGTGATGTCATAAATAAGGGCCTTACCGTAGATGACATCATGAACGGAGCCAGGGACGCCTTCCTCGGAGGCTGGAAGAAGGTAAAACTCTACTTTATGCTTGGTCTTCCGACAGAGACAGAAGAGGACATGGAGGCCATACCTGACCTGGCACAGGATATAGCTCATCTCTATTATGATACACTTCCAGATAAGGCGACAAGAGGCGGCAGGTGTCAGATCACTATATCGACATCGTTCTTTGTGCCGAAACCTTTTACACCTTTCCAGTGAGCGAGGATGTATCCGCCGGAGGAGTACCTGCGCAGAGCTTCTGTAGTAAATCACAGGATGAAGGATGAGCCCAACCATAAGTGCCTGTCATATCAGTGGCACGAAGCAAAGACCACTGTTCTTGAAGGTATTTTTGCAAGAGGTGATAGAAAAGTCTCGGACGTGATAGAGTATGCATATACTCATGGCTGTTACTTCGATGCCTGGAATGAGTATTTCAAGCCTGAAGTCTGGGACGAGGCATTTATAGCCTGCGGAGTGGACCCTGATTTCTATACGATGCGAGAAAGAGACCTGAGTGAGATCCTTCCATGGGACTTTATCGATACTGGTATAAGCCGCCGATTCTTAGAAAATGAATGGAAACGTGCAGTATTAGATCAGGCTGTCACACCGAACTGCCGTGAGAAATGTTCAGGCTGTGGATGCGCACAGTTTAAGACAGGGGTATGCTATGGATATTAGAGTCAGATTTAGCAAATACGGACCGATAAAGTACGTAGGTCACCTTGACCTGATGAGGTATTTTCAGAAAGCTTTGCGGAGGAGCGGTCTGCCGATATCTTTTTCAAAGGGTTTTTCACCTCATCCTATAATGTCCTTCGCCTCACCGCTCGGTGTCGGTATCACGAGTGAGGGTGAATACATGGATTTTTCGCTAGAGGAAAATATCATGCCTGAGGAGATAATGGATGCACTTAATGCACAGATGGCGGATGGAGTAGAGATACTGTCCGCTACAGAAAGACAGTCTACGAAGAAGGCTATGGCTGAACTGCAGGGAGCTTCATATCTGGTGTATTTTAAGAGAACTGACGCGTCTTTTGCGCCAGACACAGAGGTTCTCAGAAAAGCAGTAGCTGACATGGTAAAAAATGCATCGTCACTTACTGTTACTAAAAAGACAAAGAAGAGCGAAAGAGAGGTTGACCTGCTCCCGCTGATCTATGAGATGGAAGTGCTGGACAGATTTCCGGAGGATAAGCGGGATCACTATATATCTGACTGGCAGCATAATGGATTTCTGCTCTCAGAAAATGATCCGGCTGTCTACATGAAGGTCTGTGCCAGAAGTTCTGATAATTTAAAGCCGGAGCTTCTGATGAACGCAGTGTTTAACACAGCCGGGACTGAAGATTTATTTACGATAGGAATCCACAGGCTCGACATGTTTGCACAGTCAGAGGACGGCAGCCTGATATCGTTAGGAGATGCCTCATGACTGAATGCTTCCTGGTCTATGACCGGCTTGAACAAGATGGCGCATTCGTAAAGGTGCTGGCCTGTTTCAGAGAAGAGGACAGAAAGCTTCTGTACATCAGGTACGCGGATGAAGCTAAAAACAGCATAGTCGGGAATGTCTATGCAGCCAGGGTCGAGAAAAATGTCCCCGGCGTCGGTACTTTTCTGGTGATACCAGATGGACATATATGTGTCCATGAGAAAAATGCACTAAAACCTTTTTACATCAGAAGACAGAGCCCCTCTAAGGAATTAAGCGAGGGAGACCTGGTCCTGGTACAGGTAGTTAAGGATGCTATAAAGACAAAGGATCCGGAAGGAAGGTTTACAGTTTCTATAAAAACTCCGGACTTTATATTAGAGCATCCAGGGACCGGGGTTAATTTCTCGAAGAAACTCGATGCGGCAAAAAGAGAAGAATTCGCTGGGATTTCTTCAGACGGGAACTTCCTTCTGGTGCGGACAGCGGCACAGACTAAAAGTGCTGCTGAAATCTCAGCGGAAGTAAAGCAGGCAGCAGAAAAGCTTTCGGATATTTTTTCAAATGGAAAAAATCATACCGGACCGGCACTGGTCTGGGAGAGTGAGGATCTGCTTAATTCGCTGCTTACGGCCTTTCCATTTGCCGCAAATGATCTGACAGTAAGTACTATAAAGACAAGTGATGAAGAGATATACAGAAAGCTTGGAGACTACGGAGAACTCTATAAAGACGAGGGCCTTTCACTATTAGACCTGTACAGGATACGCACCATAACGGACGAACTCCTAAGAAAAACTGTCTGGCTTAAAAGCGGCGCAAACATAGTGATCGAGCAGACTGAAGCTTTAAGCGTGATCGATGTGAACAGCGCGAAGTCAAAAAAGTCAGCTTCCTTTACAGTGAACAGGGAAGCAGCTGCCGAGATAATGGACCAGATCAGGCTCAGGAACATCTCGGGCATCATCATTATAGACTTCATGAAGATGCATTCGGAAGACGAGCGGAAAGGCATCATCGCCATTATGCGCTCTCTGGCAAAAATGGATCCGGCAAGGATATCTGTGGAGGGTTTTACAAAACTCGGTCTTCTGGAAATGACAAGGGAAAAACTATATCCTCCGGTATCAGAAATACTTAAGACGATAAGGAAATGATGATCAGATGAAAAACAGAAGCGTAATTCTTCGACTTATAGCATTCATGACAGTCCTTTATCTGTTGCTTTCTATTGTAGGCGCAGCATTTTTAGGACTAAGCAGTAAGAAAAATATCTACGTGGCATATGAATACGGACATATAATACACCTGGATTTCAGAAGCTGGCGGGTGATTTTTGTCATAGCTGTTATCCTGCTTATCGCGATCATCATATCGGCATATGGTTGGATAAAAAGACTGTCGGCAAAGGGACTTATCATAGCTTCCTGTATTATGGCCGGGATCATGTTCATCTCCGATAGACCGTGTTTCCATACTCATAAGAAGATCATCCGATAAGACAAATGGAAAGTATCTTCTTCAGATATCTGATCAGAGTGGAGTGATCGCCTCTAAGTATTTTAGCGGTTCGGATATAGACAAAGGAAAAGCAGATCAGGTGAGTCTTGACGTGCCTGAACAGAAAGCAGGAAAGAAGTACCTCATCACGGTTCAGAACATAAACGACAAAACCGGAGACATAAAGATATTCAGAGCCTGTACTGATGCGCTGGATCTATATGAGGGAAAAACACAGGTGAACGGAGAAACGCAGAAAGGCTGTCTGCTTATCGATGCTTATCATAAATAAATTATTGACAGCAGATTTTTTATATGATATGATTATCAGCGTTGACGCCCAGATAGGTAGGTAAAGACTGTCCAGGAGACAGCACCAGTTCTGGCGGAGGGAACAAATAGTTTCATTAGTACAGGAGGTTTAGAATGTACGCAGTTATCGCAACAGGTGGAAAGCAGTATAAGGTTTCCGAAGGAGACGTTATCAGAGTTGAGAAGCTCGGAAAGAACGAGGGAGACAAGGTATCATTTGATCAGGTTCTTCTCGTTGGCGGAGATGAGACAAAGGTCGGAAATCCTACAGTAAGCGGAGCTTCTGTTGATGCTTCAGTAGTAAAGGAAGCCAGAGCAAAGAAGGTCATCGTTTACAAGTATAAGCCAAAGACAGGCTATCATAAGAAGAACGGACATCGTCAGTCTTACACAGAAGTAAAGATCGAGAAGATCAACGCTTAATGATCCGCGTCACTGTCATAAAGAACGGCGATACATATAAAAGCATTGAATCGAAAGGGCACGCAGATTTTTCTGCTTTTGGGAAAGACATCGTGTGTGCGGCAGCTTCAGTCCTTATCATAAATACCTTAAACGGCATAGACCAGTTTTCTGATACGAAAATGGATGTGACGTCAGAGGACAGCGGCTATCTGAAAGCTGTATTTCCAGATGGGTGCGATGAGAGGGCACAGGTGCTTCTGGATTCGATGGTTTTGGGACTTACACAGATAGAAAAACAGTACGGAAAGAGATATCTTTCCATAGATATTCAGGAGGAATAATATGTTAGAGTTAAATCTTCAGTTTTTCGCTCATAAAAAGGGAATGGGATCAACCAAGAACGGTCGTGATTCTGAGTCAAAGAGATTAGGCGCCAAGAGAGCTGACGGTCAGTTCGTTAAGGCTGGAAATATCATCTACAGACAGCGTGGAACCAGGATCCATCCGGGAACAAACGTTATGAAGGGTGGAGACGATACTCTCTTCGCTACACAGGATGGTATCCTTCGTTTCGAGCGTAAGGGCAGAGACAAGAAGGTTGCAAGCGTTTACCCTGTAGCAGAGTAATCTATCATTTTGACCACAGAGCCTGATCCTGCTTTTTATAGTGAGATCAGGCTTTTTCTTTTAGTAGGAGGGATTTTTATGTTTGCAGACCGTGCAAGGATAATCATTCAGTCAGGAAAGGGCGGAAACGGTCATGTCAGTTTCAGGCGTGAGAAATACGTTCCGGCTGGCGGACCTGACGGGGGAGACGGAGGACGCGGCGGTGACATTATTTTTGAAGTATCAGATCAGGTGAATAACCTGTCTGACTACAGGATGAGAAGAAAATTCGCTGCCACTAATGGTGAAGAGGGCGGAAAGAAGAAATGTCACGGCAAGGACGGGCAGGACTTAGTCCTCAAAGTCCCAGCTGGAACTGTGATAAAGGAAGCCCAGACCGGTCAGGTCATCTGTGATATGAGCGGAGATAATAAGCGGGTCGTGATCTTAAAGGGCGGCAAGGGCGGCCTCGGCAATATGCACTTTGCTACCTCTACGATGCAGGCACCTAAGTACGCAAAGCCGGGCGGAGAGGCAAAGAGCCTTGAGGTGATCCTGGAACTCAAGCTTTTAGCCGATGTAGGCCTTGTAGGTTACCCTAATGCAGGAAAGTCTACCCTGCTTTCGAGACTCTCGAACGCAAAGCCTGAGATCGCAAACTACCCGTTTACTACGCTAAATCCGATTCTCGGGGTAGTAGACCTTCCTGGCGGAGGCAGCTTTGTGATGGCAGATATCCCTGGTATTATCGAGGGAGCTTCTGAAGGCGTGGGCTTGGGCCTTGAGTTCCTGCGCCATATAGAGAGATGTAAGGTCTTAGTACATATGGTGGATATCTCGGGAGTCGAGAGAGAAGACCCTATAGAAGACATAAAGGCTATCAACCTGGAGCTTGCCACCTATAACAAAAAGCTTTTAGACAAGCCTATCATCATAGCCTGCAACAAAGCAGATACCAGACCTGACGATGCAGAGGATATAAGAAAAAGGGTCGAAGATACTTTTCACAGAAAGACCTTCCTGATATCAGCAGTTTCAGGTCAGGGTGTCAAAGAACTCTTAGGCGAGATAGTAAAGGAACTCGACGAGTATAAGGATGAGACAGTAGTCTACGAGTCAAACTTTAACCCTGACGAGTTCTTCAAGGAAGATGATTCTTTTACAGTCGAACTGAACAAAGACGGCGAGTATGAGGTTACGGGGCCGAAGGTCGAGAAGATGCTTGGATTTACGAATCTCGATTCAGAGAAAGGCTTTGCCTTCTTTCAGAAATTTTTAAAGGAACAGGGAATCCTAAAAAAGCTTGAAGACATGGGAATCCAGGATGGAGACACGGTAAAGGTCTACGACCTGGAGTTCGAATACTATAAGTGAGTTCGGAGTTTTAAGTAATGAGTTTAGAGTTAAAAAACAAACAGAGAGCGTATCTTTCAGGTCTTGCCGCAAAAATGCAGCCTATATTTCAGGTGGGAAAAAGCGATGTGACCCCGGAGATAGTTGACGCTATAGACGAGGCATTAGAGAAGAGAGAACTGATAAAAATATCTGTTCTTAAAAACTGCATGAATACGCCGGCCGATGTAGCCGAGACTCTGTCAGGAAGAACCAAATCTGTCGTAGTACGGGTTATCGGTAGGAAAATCGTCCTTTACAGACCGGCTAAAAAGCCGGTTATCGAGCTGCCGTGATGAAGCTCGGTATCCTGGGAGGGACCTTTAACCCGATCCACAATGCGCATCTGTATATAGCTGCTGAAGCATACAGACAGTTAAGTCTGGATGAGGTGTGGCTTATGCCGGATGGTATTCCTCCGCATAAGGGGCTTGATGGTGATGCGACCAGATTCGAGCGGCTCGGGATGTGCGAGGCCGCTGTCAAGTCTATCCCGTATATGAAGACATCTGACGAAGAAATCAGGTCCGACGGAAGAAGCTACAGCTATCTGACCCTTACGAGGATCAGGGAGAGGCATCCGGATGATGAGATTTTTTTCATCATAGGAGAGGATTCTCTTGATATGTTCTCATCGTGGGCCCATCCTGAGATTATAGCAAAGGTTGTCACACTGGCAGTTGCTATAAGACATGATAGTGATGTAACAGGAAGCATTACATCTGTCTGTGATAAGCTAAGAGTGAAGTATAATGCCAGGATCAGACTTCTTCATACGGATTACATGGATATATCCTCATCAGAGATCAGGACCATGCTCTCTCAAGATGGCATATATCCTGGTAATCTAAGCAGACTGCAGGTTCTTCTTCCGAAAGCAGTTCTTAAGTACATAATGGATCACAGGCTTTACGGATGCATGAAAGGAAAACAGATGTCACCTAAAGAAGACATAAAACCAAGCGATTTTCCAAAAGTGAAACAGGATATAGAGAAAAAACTCGAGAAAAAGCTGAAGCCATCGAGGTATACTCACACTATAGGTGTTGCCTATACAGCTGCGTCACTGGCCATGGCGCATGGATATTCGATGGATGTGGCTTTTATCGCGGGGCTGCTGCATGACTGCGCCAAGTATATGTCGCCTGATGAACTTTTAGAGTTCTGTCAGAAGAAAAAAATAGATATCACACAGGCGGAAAAGAAGAGCCCGCAGCTTCTTCATGCAAAGGCAGGAGCTTACCTCGCAAAGCACGAGTATGGGATCGAAGATGAAGAGATCCTTCACGCGATAACTGTCCATACGACGGGAATGCCGGGCATGAGTCTGCTGGATGAGATCCTATTTACTGCTGACTATATAGAGCCAAACCGTGACAAGGCCAAAAGACTTACCGAGATAAGGCAGGCAGCGTTTAAGGACTTCCATCTGGCCATACAGATGATCCTTTCAGATACGATAGACTATCTGAAAGAGACTGGAAAAGACATAGACGAAACCACATACAGGACATATGAGTATTATAAGGAGCAGTAGAAATGGCAGAAACACTTGATATAGTAAAGGACATTAAAAAAATCCTTGAGGATAAAAAGGGAGAAGACATCGATGTGCTTGACATTTCGGATGTAAGCGTCATAGCTGATTATTTCGTGGTAGCAAGCGCCGCAAACCTACCGCAGCTAAATGCGATGAAAGACGAGCTGGAGGAAAGACTGTATAAGGATTACCATCTGGACCCGAAGGATGTCGAGGGCAACAGAAACTCGACCTGGATCCTCCTGGACTACGGTGACATCATAATCCATCTGTTCACCCGCGAAGACAGGGCATTCTATAACCTCGAGCGCATCTGGAAAGACGGCAAAAAAGTAGAGATTTAATAAAAAATACATAGCGTTTATTGTGACTTCTGTGATATACTTTCTATTAAGTATGTGACAGAAGTTTTTTGTATTGAAAGGATATGTAAATGGAGAAATCAAAGGTCTATTTTACTGACTTCAGGACACAGCTTGATGTGCCTCTGACAAAAAAACTGCAGAAACTGATGAAAAAAGCAGGGATAGATGATATCGATATGAACGGAAAGTTCGTAGCTATAAAAATGCATTTCGGAGAGCTTGGCAATCTCGCCTATCTGCGTCCGAACTACGCGAAAGCAGTTGCAGATGTGGTAAAGGAACAGGGAGGTCTGCCATTCCTTACTGACTGTAACACCCTCTATCCAGGAAGCAGAAAGCATGCCTTAGAGCACTTGGACTGCGCGAATATCAATGGATTTAACCCGACCACTACAGGCTGCCAGATAATCATCGGAGACGGTCTTCGAGGGACTGACGATGTAGAGGTACCTGTTCATAATGGCGAGTACTGTAAGACCGCTTTTATAGGACGTGCGATAATGGATGCTGATATCGTGATCTCTCTGACACACTTCAAGGGACATGAGCAGGCAGGATTTGGCGGTACCATAAAGAATATCGGAATGGGCTGCGGCTCCCGTGCCGGAAAAATGCAGCAGCATCAGAGTGGGCATCCTCATGTCATAGAAGAGAAATGCCGTGGCTGCCAGAGGTGTGCTAAGGAGTGCGGTTCTGATGCTATCAAATATCTGGATAAAGAAGTAGATGGCAGAAAAGTAAAGAAAGCTTTCATAGATCCTGAGATCTGTAAAGGCTGTGGACGCTGTATAGGTGCCTGCGCATTTGACGCGATAGAAAATGATAACTGGGATGCTCCGGCTCTACTCGGACGCAGAATGGCTGAGTATACCCAGGCAGTCTGCTATGGTAGACCATGCTTTCATGTAAGTCTCATCACTGACGTATCGCCAAACTGTGACTGCCACGGTGAGAATGATGCTCCAATCCTTCCAGATATAGGAATGCTGGCTTCATTCGACCCGGTAGCTATCGATCAGGCCTGTGTAGACCTCTGTGAGAAAGCTACCCCTATCAGAAACTCACAGCTCGGTGATAATATGGCCAGCCCTGATTTCCATGATCATGGAGATGTATGGCTTAACAGCAATCCGAACACAGCATGGAAAGAGACTCTCGAACAGGGTGAAAAGATAGGCCTTGGAACCCGTAAATACGAACTGATCACTATGAAGTGAAATGAAGAAATTACTTAAGATTTTTGCATTATTCCTGATTTTTACAATTACTGTACCACTTTCGTCATGCACGTCGAGTGCGCCTGATGCGAACACTCCTCACAGCAGAACGGGACTTTACTTTGATACAGTGATCACGATCACCCTCTATGGGAATTCTGCAAAGGCTGAGAGCCGTCTTGACGATGTATTCTCTATGGCGAAACGCTATGAGAATCTTCTCTCCGATAAAAAAGAAGGCAGTGATATATCAAGGATAAATGAAGCCAGAGGAGACTGGACTACGGTAGACAGTGACACAGCAGAAGCCCTTGAATACGCTCTTAAGTACTCTGAAAGCTCAGATGGAGTGTTTGATCTGACGGTTGGAGCGCTGAGTGATCTCTGGGATTTTAAGAATAACACTGGTACCATTCCTGACGAATCAGCTATAAAGGAAGCCCTTTCACACGTAAACTACAGGAATGTAGAGATAGACGGCAATAAGGTACGTTTGAGGGATCCTGATGCAAAGATCGATCTAGGCGGCATAGCCAAGGGCTTTATTGCTGATAAAATGAAAGCCAGGCTGAAAAAGCTAGGAGCGAAAAGCGGTATCATAAATCTCGGTGGGAATGTTCTTCTGATAGGAAGCCGCCCTGATGGTAAAAAATACACGGTCGGGATCCAGCGTCCTTTTTCAGATGATGGAACAGCTCTGTTCACACTAAAGGCAAGAGGCATGTCAGTTGTCACGAGTGGAACTTACCAGCGTTACTTCAAAAAAGATGGTAAAGTATATCATCATCTGCTGGATCTAAAAACCGGTTATCCTTATGATAACAGTCTGGATTCAGTCACTATAATCACCAGAAGCTCGACTAAAGCAGATGCTCTGTCGACTACAGTCTTCGGGATGGGACTTGAAAAAGGTCTTGAGTATGTGAACCAGACAAAAGGAGTAGAAGCGATTTTTGTACAGACAGACGGGACGATCACGAAATCCGATAATGTAGATAAATTATATGACTACTCACTGGTCAAATAAAAAGGGGCAGGCCCACATTTTATTTTTAAATGTGGACTGTCCATTTTTTATATCATGCATAATGATAGCGGCTTCTGAATTTCAGGATGCAGGTCACCGTTACGATCAGGCAGAAGGCTTCGGCACAGATCACAGCTGACCATACGCCATTTATGCCAAGTATGATCGGAAGAAGCAGGACGCTGATTACTTCTAAGACAAGTGTCCTCATGAAGGAGATCAGGGCTGAGATGACTCCGTTATTTAAGGCTGTAAAGAGCGAAGACCCGAAGATGTTAAAACCCATGAATACATAGGAGACAGAATAGATCCTGAAAGCGTCTGTGGTCATCGAAAGCAGGGAAGTATCATACCCCACGAAGATCGAACAGATAGCCTTTGCAAATATCTCCGAAAGTACCACGAGAATTATCATAAAGCTCATGATGATCCGCAGGCTCTTTTTAAAAAGTCCCTTCAGCTCGTCTGTGTCAGCAGATCCATAATGATAGCTTATGACAGGAGCTATACCCATAGAAAATCCAAAGTATACGCCTGTAAAGATAAATCCGCCATACATGATGACTCCGTATGCAGCTACTCCGTTGGAACCAGCGTATTTCAGAAGCTGATAATTATAGAGCATTCCTACTATAGAAGAAGAGATCGTCGACATAAACTCAGATGAACCGTTACCGGCCGCTCTTCCGAGCCATTTCCAGGAGAAGTGGGTTTTACCCAGATGGATTATCGTCCTGGTAGACGGCATGAAAAAGTATATGAGCGGCAGAACTCCACCTATAGTCTGGCTTATCACAGTGGCCCAGGCTGCGCCGGGAACACCCATATGAAGTACACCAACGAATAGCCAGTCGAGGACCATATTTGCGATGCCTGCTGCAAGTGTCACGAAAAGCCCGAGCTGAGGTCTTTCAGCAGTGACTAAAAGCACCTGGAACATATACTGAAGGATAAACTGGATATTTCCGACCATATTTATCCGGCAGTAGACCACGCAGTACGGGAGCATTTTGTCAGTGGCACCTAAAAACCTCGATACCGGTTCCGCGTAGACTATGCCTATGATACTTAAAAAAATTCCTATCACTATGACTGCGTACACGAGAAATGAAAAAATCTGGTTAGCCTCTTTTTTCATTCCCATCCCTAGCTTCATCGAGATCAGCGCGCTTCCGCCGCTTCCAAAGACAGTTCCGACAGCGCCTAAGACCATGACGAATGGCATGATCAGGTTTACGGCAGCAAACGGAACGGCACCGCTGTAGTTCGATATAAAAAATCCATCGACCATTCCGTATATAGAGGTGAAGATCATCATCATGATAGACGGGAATGTATATTTAAGCATTTTCCCATAGGTGAAATGATCTGATAATTTGATTTTCATAGTATTTTCTTTCCCTGTTCAATCTGCTATAAATGGCACTATATAAAAAAATGGTGAAAATGTCAAGTCAGTAAAAAACATATACAAAACTCAACGCTTTTGTGGTATCATATCTCTAACTAAAAATTGACAAGGAGGAAGGATGTGTTCGGTTATGTCAGGGTCAGGAAGCCGGAGCTTAGGATAAGAGAATATGACTGCTATAAGTGCTATTACTGCGGATTATGCAGGACTCTGAAGAGAGACTACGGAGTAAGCGCTGAGCTGCTTTTATCATATGACCTGACTTTTCTCACTATACTTCTGACATCGGTCTACGGAGCTAAGGAGAAGACCTACACCTCGAGGTGTATGGTCCATCCTTTTAGAAAGGCTGGCAGGACTGAGTCAGAGGCAGATGACTATACAGCTGCCATGAGCATTCTCTTAGGCTATTACCACTTTGAGGATGACAAGGCCGATTCGGGGAAGAAAAGTGCCTCAGTTATGAGCGTTTTTTTTAAGAGAAAGGCGAACACCGTAGAGAAAGCCTATCCGAGGCAGGCCGTGACTCTTAAGAAAGAGCTTAAGTCACTGCATGAGCTGGAAAAGGAAAAAAGTCATGACACCGATGCCCTATGTGACCATTTTGGCAGAGCACTAGGAGAGATATTTGTCTGGAAGGATGACGCTTTTTCTAAGTACTTCAGACAGATGGGCTATTACCTGGGACGCTTCATCTATCTGATGGATGCGGTAGACGACTGGGAAAAGGATAGAAAGCATGGTGAGTTTAACCCGTTTTCTGATGTTTCATCACTTAAAAAAGTGATCGAGATGGTCAAACCGGACCTTCTTAAAGAAATCAGCGCTTCGGCTGAGGCATTTGAGATGCTTCCAGCAGTTGAAAATGCTGACCTTCTGAAAAATATAATATACGCCGGTGTATGGAACCGGTTCGACAAAATGACGGAGGAAATAAATGAATCCATATGAAGTGCTTGGGGTTTCCCCGAATGCAACTGATGAAGAGATAAAACACGCTTACCGAGAGTTAAGCAGAAAGTATCACCCGGACGCAAACCAGAACAATCCGCTCAAGGATCTCGCTGAAGAGAAGTTCAAACAGGTTCAGGAAGCCTACTCTGAGATAATGGAGATGCGTAAAAACGGCGGAAACTATTACCAGAATAACCAGAACTATTCGAACGGGAACTATAACAACCAGAATTATAATAACGGCAACTGGCAGAACCAGGGCTATAACGGAGATCCGTACTACCAGCAGAGGAGATACGCCCAGAATGGACAGAGATACGGCAGAGACCCGTATAACGGCAGCGGCGGCTGCAACTGGTGTGATGCCTGCTGCACCCTGTGGTGTGCTGACAGCTGCTGTGAATCCATGGGAGGTGACCTCTGCACATGCATGTAAAATCTACTCCTGTAGCCAGAGGCGGAGTATTTACAGCACTTTCAGTGGTAAGCATCCTGCTAGGCAGTGTGTTTTCGTTCAGTACCCTGTTTTTTCTGGTGATAGCAGCCTGCTTCAGCGCGTTTGCTTATTTTTTTTCTGATCTGAAGTTCGGGCTTGCGGCGCTTCTTGCATCAGCTATACTGGGGTTTATACTGTCACCGCAGAAGGGAATCATATTCACGTACATGGGTATAGCTGTCTATCTGATACTTGCCCAGGTCATAGAAAAGCACTTCTATAACAAAAGCCTGAAGGCATACTGGGGACTTAAATGCCTGGTTTTTAATGCTTTATTCTGGGGACTTTTTCTTATAGCAGTAGGTATAGCCGGGTTTACAGGCATTTTTTCAGCCAGGGCGATAGCTTACTTTAACAGCCTGAGCGTTAAAGGAGTTTTCGTCCTCGGACTTATAGCTATCGTTGAACTCTGCTTTGTTGTTATAGACAGGATCTTTTTCATGGTGCGTAACAGGCTTGAGCCAGTGCTGATGCATGCCGGTGAATGATTTTACATGGATTTAAAGGAAATACGATGGAAGATTTAACAAAGATACGAGAAGATATAGACGCAGTTGATAATAAGCTTCTCGAACTGTTCAAACAGCGTCTCGGACTGGCTTGTGATGTGGCTGAGTATAAAATAGCCCACCACAGACCGGTTCTCGACAAAGGACGTGAAGAGTCCAAGATAGCCCATCTGACAGATGGAGTAAAAGACGAGTTCTTAGAGCTCGGCATTCGGGAGTTTTTTACTCTTATAATGTCGATAAGTCGTAAAAAGCAGTATCAGATGCTGGCTGAAAGCGGAGTCAGAGAAGATAATGGCTTTACCTGTGTGAATTCATTTAATCTGACAAATGCCAGAGTTGTATACCAGGGAGTTGAGGGAGCCTACAGTCAGGCAGCCACAAATGATTTCTTTGGAAAAGACGTCGATTCATTTCACGTGGCTACATGGCGGGAGGCAATGGATACCTTAAAAGAAAATAAGGCAGACTTCGCAGTCCTTCCAATCGAGAATTCCACGGCCGGAACTGTAAGTCAGAACCTAGATCTGCTGAATGAATACGACTGTGCTATCATAGGAGAAGAGATCATCAGAATAGATCATGCGCTCCTGGGGACAAAGGACGCCACGATCAACTCGATTAAGCGTGTCTACTCACATCCGCAGGCTCTGATGCAGTGTGCGGACTATCTGAGAGCCCATGAGCAGATCACTTCAGTCAGTACGACAAACACTGCCATAGCCGCAAAGAAGGTAAAAGAGGATAACGATCCGTCAGAAGCTGCTATAGCAGGAAGTATCAATGCTGAACTCTATGGTCTTAAGGTCATAGAATCCGCTATTCAGGATGTAAAGGATAATGAGACGAGATTTATCATAGTATCAGCAAGGAAGATATTCCGTCGCGACGCGAAAAATATATCTATCTGCTTTACTCTTCCAAACGAGGAAGGAAGCCTGTATCAGATACTTACACACTTTGCGTTTAACGGGCTGAACATGAGCAGGATAGAGTCCAGACCTCTAAAAGGCAGACCATGGGAATACCGATTCTTTGTGGATTTTGAGGGGAACCTTTTAGATGAGGGAGTTACAAATGCACTTTTAGGTCTTCAGTGCGAGACTACAGACCTGAAGATATTGGGCAACTATTGATTTTATTATAACGGGGATTTTATATGAAGGTTAAAAAATACGGTTCTATTTACATAGGGACTTATGTGGTCTCACTGCGTATTTATGAAGTGAAGGGCGGAGGCCTGAAGGAATTAGACGAGATGCGTCTGCCTGTACAGGTGTCGCATGATATCTACCACTATGGAAGCATCACTAAAGAGACGTCAGACACTATCGTAAAGGCGCTGCTCGACATGAAGCGGTCGCTGGCCGAGTATGACGTGGATTTCTACCAGGCATTCGGAGTTTATGCGCTGACAAAGGCTTCGAATTACCTGGTTCTTTTTGACCGCATCAGGATAAAATGCGGACTCTTTATAAAGCTTCTGACAAACTCCCAGCAGAGGTTCTACAGCTTCCAGGCCTTAAGCGCACAGCCTGATTTTTCAAAAATGATCGAGCAATCGGCTCTGCTTGCTGATATCGGGGGTTCTTCAATACAGCTTACACTTTTTAAAGACGGAAAGCTTCTTACAACCCAGCATATCCTCTTCGGAGCGGGAGAGGTACGCGAGAATCTGATGTCACTGTCACAGAAGGCAGATGCAAGACAGCAGGTTCTTGAGATGATCATAAAAGAAACGGATAATTTTTTTCATATGTATCTCCCGGACAGAAATCCGGAATACCTGATACTTCTGAATGAGAACTTCAGTAATATCCTGCATCTCTTCCATGTAAAGGATATCCTGAACAAGCCTGTAAAAAAGGAAAAAGCTGTAGATTTTCTTAAGGATCTGGGAGACAGTGACCTTTTCAGTAATACCTTCGAAAAGTATCATATCAGCGATCCTGATGACATGCTCTTACCGTTCCTGCTATTATATGCGGCTCTTATAAAGCAGACTGACTGCAGGATGATCACGGCTCCTGGCATATCCATTCATGAAGGTGTCACTTTAAACAGTCTGTACCGGACTGGTACTCTGAAGCCTGCGCATGACTTCGATGCTGACGTGATAAGCGCAGCTTATTTTATCGCAGAGAGGTGCGGAAGCTACAAGCCGCATATAAAGATGATGGATAAAATAACTTCGGCCCTGTTTGATGCCATTTATAAAAAAAGTGGGATGACAGAACGGCAGCGTCTTCTGATCAGGGTCATAGCTATCCTGCATGACTGCGGAAAGTATTTAAGCCTTTCTTTCGCGGCCCAGAGCTCTTATACGATAATCATGTCATCAGAGATCCTTGGCATAAGCCATGATGAAAGAAAGCTTATAGCTTTAGTCGCCAGATATCATCACGAGAAAGACGTGAGTTATCCGAGACTCGCAAATGACCTGGATGAGGAAGAATACATAGTATTTTTAAAGCTCTTAGCCCTGCTTCGTATCTGTAATGCCTTGGATTCGAGTCATAGGCAGAAGTTTAAAGACCTGTCTATCAGGATGCGCGGTGACAGGCTTCTTATCACAGTAGCATCAAAACTGCCGCTGAATCTCGAAAAGAACTATTTTAAGGATAAAGCAGCATTTTTCACAGAGGTGTTCGGAATTACCCCTGAGATAAGAGACAGGAAGGAGATCTGATATGAGCATTGATTTTAAAGACCCGAAATATTACGAAAACCGAGAGCTTTCATGGCTCAAGTTCAATGAGAGGATATTAAATGAAGCAAGAGACCCGAAACTGCCTCTTTTAGATCGTTTTAAGTTCTTAAGCATTACGGCTTCAAATCTCGATGAGTTCTTCATGGTGCGTGTGGCCTCCCTCGTAGACATGGCACATGCCGGATATAAGAAAAAGGACCTCTGCGGAATGACAGCTGGGGAGCAGCTTGATGCTGTAAGGGCAGCCACCCACGATTTCGTGGACAGACAGTACTCGACACTGAACCGATCCCTGCTTACAGTTCTAGAAAAGAACGGGATAAAGATAGTTGACTCATATAAAGACCTTACCGGCGAGCAGTCAGATTATGTTGATACATACTTCAAAGAGAAAGTATTCCCAGTACTTACTCCGATGGCTGTCGATGCGTCGAGGCCTTTCCCGCACATCGCAAACAAATCACTGAACATCGCGGCTCTTATCACTCCTGGAAAAAATGGTTCAAGGCTTTTAAAGGATATCGAAAAGCAGGGAGATATCTCTTTCGCCACTGTAACTGTGCCTTCCGGACTCCCGAGACTTGTAGCACTTCCTGCTGCTTCAGACAGGGAGAGCGCTTATATCTTCTTAGAGCAGATAATCGAGAAGAACATGTCAAAGCTTTTCTTAAACTATAATGTGATCTGCACTTTCCCGTACAGAGTCATGAGAAACGCAGACTTCGAGCTCGATGAAGAAGAGACTTCAGATCTGATGAAAGAAATGGAAAAGCAGCTGAAGAAAAGGGCCTGGGGTGAAGTCATAAGGCTTGATGTCGATGAGAGTATAGACAAGCGTCTTCTCGAGATCCTGAAGAAAAATTTCAAGGTGTCAGAAGAGGCCATTTATCCTATACATGGACCTATAGACCTGACTGTATGTATGAGCATATACGGTCTTGAAGGACACGATGATCTGCGTGAAGAGGAATTCACTCCTCAGGTTCAGCCAAGGCTTATCGACTGTGATGACCTGTTTGCAGAGATCAGGAAGAAGGATCTGTTCTTCCAGCATCCATATGATTCATTCGAGACTATAGTGGATTTCATAAAACAGGCCGCTGATGACCCTAAGGTTCTGGCCATAAAGCAGACTCTCTACCGTGTGAGCGGACACTCACCTATCATAGCAGCTCTAGCTAAGGCGGCCGAGAATGGAAAGCAGGTCACAGTCTTAGTAGAGCTTAAAGCCCGTTTTGATGAGGAAAATAACATCGGTTGGGCAAAAATGCTTGAAAAAGCCGGCTGTCATGTGCTGTATGGACTTGTAGGCTTAAAGACACACTCCAAGATAGCACTGGTGGTACGTGACGAAGAAGATGGAATACGGCGGTACGTACACCTGGGAACAGGAAACTATAATGATAAGACCGCGAAAATCTATACAGACTGCGGCATCCTGACCTGTAATGAACTGATAGGAGAAGATGCTACGGCACTTTTTAATATGCTGTCGGGATATTCAGAACCAGCTTTCTGGAACAAGCTGTTAGTATCTCCTATCTGGCTTAGAGAAGGCTTCTACAGACTGATAGACCGTGAGACAGAGCATGCCCGTGCTGGAAGAAAGGCCCGTATCGTGGCCAAAATGAATTCTCTGTGTGACCGTAATATGATCGCAAGGCTCTATGAGGCTTCGGCCGCAGGGGTGAAGATAAATCTTGTGATAAGAGGGATCTGCTGCCTCAGGACAGGAATTCCGGGAGTAAGCGATAACATCACGGTTTCATCTATAGTAGGAACTTTCCTTGAGCACAGCAGGATCTTCTATTTCTATAATGACGGGGACGAAGAGGTTTACATGGGTTCTGCCGACTGGATGCCTCGTAACCTCGACCGTCGTGTAGAAGTGGTATTCCCGGTAGAAGATCCGGATTTAAAAGAGTGCGCAAAACATATCCTTGAAG
Organism: Lachnospiraceae bacterium; assembly: GCA_029226225.1. Classification (GTDB taxonomy): domain Bacteria; phylum Bacillota; class Clostridia; order Lachnospirales; family Lachnospiraceae; genus Weimeria. The sequence continues at coordinate 28,629 of JAQXXU010000086.1, forward strand.
TAGAAGAGGCTGATAATCTGAAGGCATACTACCTGCAGTCCGATGGAACCTATCAGAGAAAGGACAGAAGAGGTCAGAAAACTGTCGGAAGCCAGATGACTTTCTGTGAAGAGGCTGTCAGAAGAACAAAAGATTACCTCGAAAAAGGTGACGGAGAGACATACGGAACCAGGATGTTCAAGCCGGCACTTCCGCCAGAAGAATAATTTATCAGAAAATACTGTAGAACTGTAGAAAAAAGTGTAAACATTCGCGCATAACTTTCCGATATATAGTATATCAAAAAGAAAGGAACACTCATCATTTTGTCCCAGGTCCATGGAAGGAGGCGGGCATTATGTATATCTACAGGATCGAAAAAGTATCTCCGGTGACTGACAGCCAGGGAGACAGCGGAAGCATCGGCTATGAAGGAAAAAAGAAGAAAACAAAGGTATCAGTGACCACACATGGATTTCGCCGTACCTACGACTCGGCCATACAGGCAGACTCGTTAAACAGCAGAGCGGCCGTTGAAGCGTATAACGGAATTCTGGGACTCTGAAAAAATGTCTTGACAGGCTCAGGGAAAAGTGGTATCCTAGCAGAGTTGTATGAAGCAGAGTATTCCACTCTCACCTGAGCACCTGGCGTTTGCAGTGTGTGTGACTCAGTGTTACATAGTTAGGATCGAAGGATTTTTTATTATGTATTTTGTGGATAGTCTGCCTATCCACTTTTTTATGTTCACTTTGGAGGTGTACCATTAGCGATTTACTGGTAAATGAAAAGATCCGTGCAAAGGAAGTCCGTCTTATCGGTGAGCACGGCGAGCAGATAGGGATCATGTCTGCTAAAGAGGCACAGATGAAAGCACGTGAGGCTGATCTGGATCTGGTACTGGTTTCTCCGAATGCCCATCCTCCGGTGTGCAAGATCATAGACTATGGAAAGTATCGCTACGAGCTTGCGCGTAAGGAGAAAGAATCAAAGAAGAAACAGAAGGTCATAGAGGTTAAGGAGATCCGTTTCTCTCCGAATATCGACGAGAACGACCTGAATACCAAGCTGAATAACGCCAGAAAATTCCTCGCTAAAGGGAACAAAGTAAAGCTTACGCTTCGCTTCCGTGGACGTGAAATGGCTCACATCTCATCAAGCCGCCATATCTTAAATGATATAGCTGATCAGCTTGCAGACGTGGCCACAGTGGATAAGCCTTCGAAGCAGGAAGGCAGAAGCATCAGCATGGTGCTTACACCGGTCAAAGATAAGTAAACTATCGGTGTAAAGGCAGAATCATTACAAAGGAGGACATTTAATCATGCCAAAGATGAAGACCAAGAGAGCAGCTGCAAAGCGCTTTAAAGCAACAGGAACAGGAAAGCTTAAGAGAAATAAGGCTTTCAAGAGCCATATCCTGACGAAGAAGACTACAAAGAGAAAGAGAAATCTCCGTAAGGCCACTATGACAGACCCTACAAACGAGAAGAACATGAAGAAGATCTTACCATATCTTTGATGGTAAGCGACTAGTCAGGAGGTAAATTAAAATGGCAAGAGTTAAAGGCGGATTAAACGCAAAGAAAAAGCATAACAGAGTATTAAAGGCAGCAAAGGGTTACAGAGGAGCACGCTCAAAGCAGTACCGCGTAGCAAAGCAGTCAGTCATGAGAGCACTTGCTACTTCCTATGCAGGAAGAAAGCAGAGAAAGAGACAGTACAGACAGCTCTGGATCGCCCGTATCAATGCAGCAGCCCGTTTAAACGGACTTTCCTACAGCAAGCTTATGCATGGTCTTAAGCTGGCAGATGTAGAGATGAACAGAAAGATGCTTGCTGATCTCGCTGTTTCAGATGCTGAAGGCTTCGCAAAGCTCTGTGAGCTTGCAAAGAGCAAGGTAGCGTAAACATAAGCTCATAACGCGGGCATCCTGCGTTATGAGCTTTTTTCATTCTGGAGATATTATTGGAAGATAAGAAGAAAGTCACTAAATTTCACCGTGTACCGAGGATAAATATAGGGTTTATCCTGCTGGTATTTATATTTATCTATCTGATATTTCATCTGGTGTCACTTTTTACAGGAAAGCATATAGCAGTGACCGAAGTAAAGCAGGGACAGATAGTGTCTGATAACCGTTTTACAGCACTGGCTATCCGTGCAGAAACTCTTGTAAAAGCCGATGAATCCGGAGAGGCTTATTACTATCTGCCGCAGGAGAGCAGAGTAAAAAAGGGTGAAACTGTTGTAAGCTTAGACAGGACCGGAGATCTGATCTCAGAGATCAGAAACGGTATCTCAAAGGATGCTTCACTTTCTGACGAACAGAAACTTCGGGTCACGGAGCTGCTTAAAAGCTTTAACGATGCCTATACGCCAGATTCTTTTGAGTCAGCCTATTATCTGAAGCAGAACACTGCTGATTATCTGACACTGCTGAATGGTGAAAAGATAAAGAAATCCCTGAATAAAGACCTGAAGGCAAAAGTCTCAGATGGGTCTGTGGTGAACATAAAGGCCCAGGCCCCAGGACTTATGTGCCTTTCATATGATAATCTGACTGGTGTTACAGAGGACAGTTTTACAAAGGCCTCATTCGATGAATCAGCATTGAAGACTACTGAAGTATCGACAGGTGACAGTCTTTCAGACGGGGATACGGCTTTCAGGCTTGTGACAGATGATAACTGGAAGCTTGTGACTCCGGTGAGCGAAGCTCTTGCTGAAAAGCTGAAGAGTAAGAGCACGATAGAAGTCAGGTTTGATAGGGATGGGACTTCTGTCTGGGCAAATGCTCACCTGACGGATCGGGATGGTGGACACTACCTGGTCCTTGAGATGGATGACTCTATGGACAGATTTGCTGACAGCAGGTATCTGGATATAGAGCTGGTTCTGGATAATGAATCGGGTCTTAAAGTACCGAATTCATCCTTAGTGACAAAAGTAGAGAAGAACTCTTCCGGTGACTATGTCAGGACTTATGGAGTATATCTGGCGAACAAGGGTTACACTCAGCTGGTGAAAGTAAAACTCTTATATAAAAACGGGCAGTACAGCATCATAGAACCGGTAAATGACAGTTCTTTAAGGCTTTATGATTACATAGTCCTTGATGCTTCAGGAGTAAATAACGGAGAGATACTAAATAACAACTGACAGGAGGCATTTTTTATATGGGTACGGTAAGTGATAACTTAAAGGCAGTTGAAGATAAAATTCAGAAAGCCTGTGACAGAGCCGGAAGAGACCGCTCAGAGGTAACACTTATAGCAGTAAGCAAGACAAAACCGGTCGAAATGCTGATGGAAGCCTATAATGACGGAATTCGCACTTTTGGCGAGAATAAAGTACAGGAGCTTACAGGAAAAATAGAACAGATGCCTGGTGATATACAGTGGCATATGATCGGGCATCTGCAGAGAAATAAAGTCAAGTACATCGCAGGAAAGGTAGCGCTGATCCACTCTGTTGACAGCTACAGACTCGCTGAGGAGATCAACATCCAGGCAAAAAAGCATGGCTGCATCATCCCTATCCTTATAGAGGTGAACGTAGCAAACGAAGAAAGTAAATTCGGAGTGAAGCTGGAGGAGACGGAGGACCTCGTAAGAGAGTGCGCTGCGTTAGACGGTATCACTGTGAAGGGACTTATGACCATAGCGCCATTTGTCGAAAATCCAGAAGATAACAGACCTGTTTTTAAAGCCTTAAAGGATAAATCAGTTGACATAGCCGACAAAAACATAGATAATGTATCTATGGATATTCTGTCCATGGGAATGACAAATGATTATGAAATAGCCATTGAAGAGGGCGCTACCATGGTTCGTGTTGGTACAGGCATCTTCGGTGCGAGAAATTATAATATCTAAGGAGGATTTACTAATGGGATTTATAGATGGATTTCTTGACGCAGTAAATTTAAGAGATGACGATTACGACGAAGACGATTATGATGAGGAAGAAGTAGACGAACCATCACGTTTTCGCAGAAAAAAGCGTGATAATGACTCTTCAGATAAAAAGGTTTCGAACATCACCCCGATCAGAAGCCGCCAGAATTCATCAAAGCGTGCTTCGTATTCGGCTCCGGACGAGATGGCTGTAGTTGTTATAAAGCCTACCTCTTATAATGACATTCAGGAGATAGCAGACACGCTTCTGTCCGGACGTACGGTAGTCCTGAATACTGAGGGTCTCGATATAAACGTAGCCCAGCGTATCATAGACTTCATGTCAGGTACCTGCTATGCTATAGAGGGAGCCTTCCAGAAGATCTCAAACTTCATATTCATCATCACTCCAAAGGGAGTAGAGATTTCCGGAGATGTAGCACAGATGGTTGATGATCTCTCTAACTCGATCAATAATTCAGGAAATCGTTTCTGATGAAACAGAACTCAGATGATTTCATAAGAAAGCATTTTTCTGATCTCGATGGAAGAGCTTATTCCAGAGATTATCCGGTGTTTACTGATTTTCTTGACTTAAATGAGATAAGCATTCTCCATCGGGCACAGAGCAGTTTTAAATGCCATATCGCTACAAACGGCGGATATGATGGAAGTGAGCGTCAGATGGCTGTTTTTCTGCCTTCTGATGCTTTTTCAGATATAGATTTTCCTATATATGTATTAAAAATCGAACCAATAAATCAGAAATACGCGGAGCAGCTTACTCACAGAGATTACCTGGGTGCTCTGATGAATCTTATGATAAAGCGCGAGCTGATGGGCGATCTGATAGTCAAAAAAAATGATAACTACTGCATCCTTTTCTGTGTGGAAAGAATTGCTGGCTTTATCGCTGAAAATCTCGTAAAAGTCAGGCATACAGAGGTATCAGTCAAGAAAGTCAGATTTGACGATGACAGATATGCCCCGGATTTCAGGGAAGAGGATATAATCATCACTTCAGACAGGCTGGATTCTTTTGTGGCAGCATGTGCGCATTCATCGAGAAGTGCAGCATCAGCTCTTATAGACGGCGAGAAGATTTTTCTCAATGGAAAGACAGAGACAAGCCACAAGACGCAGGTGAAAGAAGGAGACATCCTGACGATCAGAGGAAAAGGAAAACTCAGGGTATCTGCTTTTAATGGAAAAACTCAGAAAGACAGACTTAAGGTAAGGATTGGCTGGTACGACTAATGAATGACATACTTGAGATAAAATACGATGGCAGACCCTGCTATAACATAGTTTTAGAAAATGATTTCAGCAGACTGGCCTATTTTTTAGATAAGACAGGGAAAAAATACCAGCGGATCTGCATAGTAAGTGATACGAATGTGGCGGCACTGTATATAGATGACGTACACGAGGCGTTAAGAGACTGCGCAGGCGAGATCACTCAGTTTGTATTCCAGGCTGGTGAGGCTTCGAAGAACCTGAATGTAGTTGAAGACCTGTATGAGAACCTGATAAAAGCCCACTTCGACCGCAAGGACCTGCTTGTGGCCCTAGGCGGTGGCGTAGTTGGTGACCTGACAGGATTTGCCGCTGCGACATACTTAAGAGGCATAGACTTTATTCAGATGCCTACCAGCCTTCTCTCTATGGTGGATTCTTCTATCGGTGGTAAGACAGGTGTTGACTTCAGAGCTTTTAAAAATATGGTCGGAGCCTTCTATATGCCGCGTCTGGTATATATGAACCTGTCCGTACTAAAGAGTCTTCCGGCAGAGCAGTTCAGATCCGGAATGGGTGAAGTCATAAAGCATGGACTTATAGCAGACAGGGATTACTTTGATTTTCTTATCAGAGACAGAGAAAAAATCTGTGCTTTTGATCCGGAAGCTATTTTTCATGTGGTAAAGAGAAGCTGTGAGATAAAGGGAGCCGTAGTAGAAGAGGATCCTAAGGAACAGGGCATCAGAGCTACACTTAACTTCGGACACACTATAGGCCATGCGGTAGAGAAACTGTCGAAATTCTCACTGTTCCATGGACAGTGTGTGGCTGTAGGTTCGGTGGCCGCTTCATATCTGTCGATGAAGAAAGGCTATCTGTCAGAAGATGATTACAAGCAGATCAGAAAGACTTTTGAAGATTACGGGCTTCCTGTATCTGTAGATAGCAGCAGATATCAGGCTGCAGAGATCCTTAAGACTACGAAGTCAGATAAGAAGATGCAGGCTGGAAGGATAAAGTTCATCCTGCTTGAGCAGATAGGAAAAGCTGTCATAAACACTTCACTTACGGATACTGACCTGTTAGAGGGAATTAACGAGATTTTACGATGAGATCAAAAAAATCATATTATACATTTTTTATCATTTATATGATCGCTCTGGTTGTTTTTGACCAGCTCACAAAGCTTATAGCCAGGACATCACTTTCAGCCGGTGATATAGATATTATTCCGGGTGTGCTCCAACTGCATTTACTCTATAATACAGGAGCCGCCTTTTCTATTCTTACCGGAAAGACCGTGCTTTTCTATGTACTGACGCCTGTTATTGCGGCAGTTGTCATTTATTTTTTCATCAGACTTCCATTCGAGAAAAAATACCTGCCGATGGCTTTTGTGCTGACTTCCCTTGTAGCTGGTGCTGCGGGAAACTACATAGACCGTATGGCATTCAGCAAAGTCACGGATTTTATCTATTTTTCTATCATAAATTTCCCGGTGTTTAATGTCGCAGATATCTATGTGACTATTTCAGTGATCGTTCTTTTAGTCCTTATACTTTTTAAATACAAGGATGAGGATCTTACACGCTGGATCAAAGGAAAAAAAGATCCTTCATGAAAGCTTCAGACATGGATTCAGTAAATAAATCAGATTTACCGGTTGTGTTTAGTGTCTCAGATGCCAATGCCGGAATAAGGATAGATAAATATCTTGCAGAAGAGTTTCCGGAGCATACCAGATCCTTTTATCAGAAGGCTATAGAAGAGCAGAAGGTACTTGTAAATGACTCTCCGGTAAAAAGTAATTATAAGCTCCGTAAGAATGATAATATATCGATCCTTCCCATTAAAGAAGAAGTCCTTGATGTAGTCCCACAGGATATACCGCTTGATATCATATACGAGGATGACGACATCCTGATAGTGAATAAACCGAAGGGAATGGTCGTTCACCCGGCTCCAGGTCATCCTGATGGAACTCTGGTAAATGCTGTGATGTATCACTGCGGTGATTCTCTTTCGGCTATAAACGGAGTCATCAGACCCGGCATAGTGCACCGTATAGACCGTGACACGACCGGTTCACTTATCGTCTGTAAAAATGACCGGGCACATCTATTTATAGCCGAGCAGATAAAAGTTCACAGTATAAACCGCATCTACCGTGGTATAGTCTGTGGTCATATGAATGCAGAGGAAGGCACTGTAGATGCCCCAATCGGACGCTCAGACAAGGACAGAAAAAAAATGGCGGTCAATGCCCACCATGGAAAAAATGCCGTAACTCACTACAGAGTTCTCGAGAATTTTAAGGACTTCGCCTACTGTGAGTTTAAACTTGAAACCGGTCGTACACACCAGATCAGAGTCCATATGGCATCTATCGGTCACCCGCTCTTAGGCGATGAGGTATATGGTGGGACCAGGTCCAAGTTTAAAAATCTGGAAGGCCAGTGCCTTCACGCCATGACTATAGGCTTCATCCATCCGACTACAAAACAGTATGTGGAGTTTACAGCTCCGCTGCCGGAGTATTTTAAGAGGCTCTTAGAAACACTCCGTCGGCAAAGCATCTGATCATCTGATAAAATTGGCTGATCAATCCTTCCTATGAAAATTCACTGCGTTTGCGGCTTCTCTCTTGTGCTCATCCTCGATAGCTGCATAGTAGTCAATGGTCGTGTTGATGTTCTCATGGCCTAAAACATCAGCTACCAGGCGGATGTCACCGGTTTCGCGGTAGAGGGCAGTGCCGTAGGTGCTGCGAAGCTTGTGAGGCGTGATGTGTTTGTTCGGGACAGCCATCTGTGCATATTTTTTCACTAATTTTTCTATAGCGTCAACACTCATGCGCTTGCCCTGCATCGAGAAAAACAGGGCTTTTTCATGGCCTTCTTTAGCTTTCGGAGCTATGGCCGCGCGTTCGCCATCCACATAGTCCTTTAAGACATCATGTACTTCGTCACCGAAGTAAAGCACATCCTGACCGCCGCCTTTGCGGACGATAGTTATCGTATTCACGACAAAATCCACATCTGTTATATCAAGTCCGTTACACTCAGATACACGGATCCCCGTACCAAGCATCAGCGTCAGGATAGCCAGATCCCGCTGCTTTGTGCGTTCACAGTATTTTCTCTGGCGCTCAGTCATCTGCTCATTTCCATTTTCCACAGCATTGAGGATAGCCTGAACTTCATAGTTATTCATCCGGATGATATTCTTGTCTTTTTTAAGTCTTGGAAGCGGCACAAGAACAGTCGGATCTTCCTTGATATGCTTGTGTATCAGGTGGTAATGATAAAGTCCCCGGAGCGGAGCCATTTTGCGCGCGATGGCGCGTTTGCCGTTCTCATGGATCGTCTTATTATCAGAACCGACATCCAGTTCCAGATATCTCTGATATTCGGCAATATCCTCAGAACTTATTTTTTCAAGGATATCAAGCTTGAAATCAGCCGGTTTCATGCCTTTGTACAGTGGATTTTTCTCGATGATATAATTAAAAAATGTGATCAGGTCATAACAGTACGAAACCAGTGTGCTTGTCTGTGATGTCATTTCTTTACTATATATGTAGTCAGCCACAAATCCCGGCAGTTCCTGAAGAAGTGCCCGAAGTCTTAGTGTCTGGTGATTTTTCTTTTCCTTATAAAATTCCGAATCCTTACCCATAAAACACCTGCAAAATCTATAAAATCTCAACTATTAAAATTTTACCTCTTTCACCGGTGTTTTTCAAGCGCTTTTGCGGATAAACAGATATTTATCTGATACTATAGTTCATGGAGAGGTTGCACGCACTCTCCATTTTATTAGTTACTAGTTGACGTGTTTTTATGAGGTTAAATTATGAGACATGATTTAGAGACTATTGTATCTTATCACACACCGATAATTGATAAGGTGCAGAAAATGGAAACGAATTATATAAATTCGCTCGATACTGTCTTAGACGAGTATCAAGTGTCTTACACTGACAAACATGAGATATACGAATGTATCAATAGTTTAGTTCAGATCAAGGATTGTTTAAGGATTTTAGAAAAGGAGAATGCCTAATGTTTGTTTGGGAATGTGATACTTCAGTATTTGTACTCGGCGTTTCGTCACGCCAGAAAGGTGATAAAATTTACCATAACCTTTCATATTTCGAAAATGGTTATACTCATAATATACCATGTTCACAAGAAGTTTTTGACCTCTGTGAGCATCAGGGAATATCTAAGTGCGATTGCATGATTTCCGGTGAAGTCATTTTTTATAGTAAAGGCGTGCTAATTAACTGTACGTCCCTTGAAAAAGTGGAAAGCTAATGGAAGATATAAAGGTCGATGAAAATAAAGACGGCTCCTACACCATATCTGGCGCAGATGCATCAAGGCTATTTAATGACATATCCGGCATACGTTCGGACATGGATACAGTCTCCGGTACTGCTATTCAGATTAAGGAGATTTACCCAGAAATAAAAGAACTGTCACAAGACTATTTAAAAAGTAAACAACAGATTGACGGGTTTATCATTTTTGGAATTTTTGTCATTGTTGGTTTGCTGGCTGGTAGGTTTTTATATGGAATTTTTAAGCATTGATAACTTGACAGAATTTGCATTTAGGGGTTTTGCTAGCGGTCTTCTGATTGCTCTATTCTGTTTAGGTATAATTTCAGTTGTTGAGATTTTTAAGCACATTGTTAAAAATTCATGATGTGCGGAAAGGACAATTTATGTTAAAGTTTTTTGAAAATGTAAAGAACAAAGCGAGAAAAAATGTAACACGTCTGGCACTGTCTGCAGGAGTTGTTGGTGGTGCCCTTACTTGCACCGGAGTTAATGCATTTGCAGCATCTACAAGCGGTTCAACCAATGCATCTATTACTGAATCTATGGTGCAGGCGTTTACCTCTATCAAGGATGATATTCTTTCGGCTATCGCTAAAGTCGCCCCTATCGCTCTACCGGTTCTTGGTGCCGGGCTCCTCGTTGTGGTAGGTATCAAGATTTTTAAAAAGGTAACTTCTAAGGCTTAAACTTTAACGGTTACTTTATAGTTTTGTTTTTGACTTGTGACCGCTCCTTTTGGGGCGGTCTTTTTAGACGAGAGGTTATAAAATGACGAAAAAATTATCTAGTTTTATAGTTGCGTGCGCTCTTGTTTTTTGTACTGCTTCTATGCCCTTTTTTACTCGTACTCTTCCAGCTTATGCGTCTGCGGAAGCATTAGCAGATTGGGAGATTATGCAACATTTATATTCACTTTTAGGTCTTTTCACGCACGACTCCGCGAACTATTACGGCGGTTTTCAAGGTTACACGGATGAGGAAAAAGCTAACGCTATGTCTGGTCTTAAAGACTTTTTTGACGGTCGGACACAGTCGCTCCGCAATCATTTAGTGGTCGGTAAAGGTATCGCCGAAGCTAAAGTTAATGATTGGTTTTCTAAGCTTAAAAACGGTACCTTAGATTTTGTATCAGATGTTGGCTCGTCTGTCTTTGATTGGTTTAACGCTCAATCTGGTGAGGTTGCTAAACAGTGGTCTGATGGACAAGCGCCAATCGTTGACCGTTCTAAGTTTATTTCTGGTGATCATATTAGCGAATCTACTTTAATTGATTATATGTATTCATATGCTTCTAGGGATGGTAAAAAACCTCAAGTATCAAAACCGGGTGATGTTATAGCATTTTATATTTTACCTTTTGCTTATCAATATAATACTTTAGGCAGTGATATTGATAAAGATTGTGATTTTACTTTTATTTATGTCGATAAATACGGTTATGTAGAAGGACAAAAATTTGAGTGGTGGCCTGATACGGAGGATTTATCTGGTTCTTACTATAAGCAAACGTTTGGTTATGCTAATAAAATTGGTTTTAGTGATTGGCTTAGTAAAGTTACAGGTTCTTTGGTTGGTGCGATTACTGTAGATGATAAAGAACAAGAAAAATATAAGTTACCGCCTACATCGGCTGAAATTGATGCGTCGAAACAATTACCTTCGGTAATTGATACTTACGGTGGTAATCTTCCCCAGCCTTACAAGAAGCCGGAAAATGACGACAAACATAAGCCCGTACCTTTCGTGCCTACTCCGATACCAGTTGATTGGCGCATTTTTCATGGTCAAGGTGACGGCTCCGGCGGTATAAAGATAGTTATTAAAGATACTGACATAAATAGTATTAAAAAGTTTACCTATAATGAGTATAAAAAAACACAGATACAGTTAAATAAGCTAACTCAAACACTTAACAATATTCAAAATCTGATACAAGTAAATACGAAAAATAATACTTATATAGATAAGGACGGCAAAGAAAAGACCTTGCCTATAATTGAACCGGATTTTTCGCAAGATGTCGATTTAAAGAAAAAATTCCCTTTTTCGTTGCCTTGGGACGTAATGTGTATTTTTAAGATGCTAAATGCATCGCCAGAAGCTCCGGCGGTAACGATTGATTATCCGGTAATTAAAAACGGCTCCGGCTGGGGTGGCTATACGGTGATAACTAAACCGATAGAGGTAGATTTTAATACTGATACATGGAATAAGGTAGCAAAGGTCTGTCGAGTGATGTTGTTTTTACTCTTTGCGGTTGGTATCTGCTGGGCGTTTTTTGTTAAGTGAGGTGATATTATGGAATTTTTTAACATATTAAAAAAAGGTGTTATGTTTGTCTTTAGAGCTTTGCCTGATTCTCCGGTACAGAAATATCTTGTCGCTGATACATCAGTAATCGAACCTAAATGGATACGTAATCTTAATTGGTTCTTTCCTGCTGGTCTTGCTATAGACCTTTTTTCTGCCGTGCTTGTAGCGTGGGGTGTATGGCTCGCAGTCCGCTGGATTTCCGGCATCGTTGGCTTGCGTTAGTAGAAAGAAAGGCGTGCAAAATGATATATTTATACACTGGGACTCCTGGCTCTGGTAAGTCCCTAGATATGGCACGGGTGATATGGTATCAGTCAGCTGATCACCCCGTTATATGTAATTTCCCTGTTACTCTCCCACCAAAGAAAATGGCGAATTTTCAGTTTTGGCGTGATGAGGATTTGACAGTTTCCCACCTTGTCGAGTTTGCCAATGAGTATTGGCATGGTCGCAAGGTAAAAGAGGACACTATTCTTTTGTTTATCGACGAAGCACAGATATATTTTAATTCCCGTGATTGGTCTAGCAAAGGGCGTAAAGAGTGGATACATTTTTTTTCCGGTCACCGTCATTATGGTTACTGCATAATCATGGCGTGTCAGATAGACACGATGCTAGATAAGCAGATACGCGCTCTGGTCGAAACTCAGGTAATACACAGAAAAATAAATAACTATGGTTGGCGCGGTCTACTGTTGCGATTGCTATTTTTCGCCCCGACGCTTTTTGTTAAAGTTAGTCTTTACTATCAGCAGAAAATGAAACTTTCTTCTTCCATGTTCCGCTATAGTAAAAAATTCGCTTCGATTTACGACTCTTATGCTACTTCGTTCTTTGACGGCTCCGAGTTTCGCGGACAGCTTGAGCAGTGCGAAAGCAAGGACGGGGAACCGGAGCCGGAAAAGAGAAAGGAGCAATAAATGGCGATAAGCAAAACGAGAAATTTCGTTTCTATCGGTTATCCAGAGAGTTTAAAAGAGAATTGGCGGGAGATATTAGCAGAAACTTGTGTACCCTGCATCGTATCACCTTTACATGATAAGGACGTTAACCCAGATGGAGAACCGAAAAAGCCACATTACCATATTATGATAATGTTTGACAATACTAAACGTATTGAACAGGCACAAGAAATATTTGACAGCATTGGTGCTATTAAATGCCAGATGGTTAAATCAACACGTGGTCAGGCACGATATTTCTGTCACTTAGACAATCCGGAAAAGCATCAATATAATATTTTAGATGTTTCTAACTATGGCGGTGCTGATTATCAAACACTTATAGAACTTCCGTCTGACAAATTTTCTGTAATCGCTGAAATGATGGATTTTTGTGATGATAACGACTGTTATAGCTTCTGTGAGTTGGCGCGGTATGCTAGAAATCATCAAGAACAGTGGTTTCGTTGCTTGTGTAGTAATGGCGCGATGTTTATGAAGGAATACTTAAAAACCTTGGCATGGGAACGTCGATCATAAAGCACCGAAAAAAAAGAGCATAAGAAAAAGCGGTTTCCGGACTTGTCCGGACTCCGCTTTTTTGTTGCTCTCTGACAGGGGTAGGCGCAAGCCGTAGGGGGCAACCAGATGCCCCCTGCGTAGTTTTACGCCTTGTGAAAGAAATCGCCCTCTTTGCCCTCTTCTTTCTTCTCCTCTAGTCTCTTTAGTCTCTCGTCCAGTGATTTAAAAAATAGGTGGTTTTGATATTTCACGACTAGGAAATTCACTGTTATCATTATTATACATGTGCCTTTCTTCGAAAGGCATCAAAGTGGTTATGAAACACAGCTTCTGGCCTTTCGATTTTTCTAATTTCCTGTTATTCTTATAGTGAGGGCCTGGCATACTACACAGCACGTGGAGGTGAGTGGC
>JAQXXU010000087.1 GCA_029226225.1 Lachnospiraceae bacterium
GTACTTTGAACGAGCCTGCTTTCTGTCAGCAACACCGGCAGTATCAAGTGTTCCACGGATGACGTGATATCTGGTACCTGGAAGGTCCTTTACACGGCCGCCACGAACTAATACAACAGAGTGCTCCTGAAGGTTGTGTCCCTCGCCCGGGATATAAGAAGTAACTTCGATTCCGTTTGAAAGACGAACTCTGGCGATCTTTCTGAGCGCTGAGTTAGGCTTCTTAGGAGTGGCAGTCTTTACCGCTGTGCAGACACCACGCTTCTGCGGTGATGCTGTATCTGTAGGACGCTTCTTTAATGAATTGAAACCTCTCTGCAGAGCCGGTGAGTTTGACTTCTTCTCAGATGTCTGTCTGCCCTTTCTCACTAACTGGTTAAATGTTGGCATTTATTTCACCTCCTGTAAAAAATACTGTACGTTTTTACGCGCAAAAAACACCCGCGTTTTTACGCACGCTATGTTATTATAGCGCGGGAAAACGTGGGTGTCAAGTAAAAATTCAGAGTTTCGGTCAGTCATCAGAGTCACCGGTTGCCTGCTGCTCTTCTTCGGATGGGAAGGTCGCCTCACGGTCGAGTTCAGCCTCTTCTGCAGCGGCCTGTTTCATGGCCTCCTGCTTGGTAAGCATGCCCTCATTCTCTTCGATCTCTTTAATCACATCACGGTAGATCTGGAATTTATCCTCAGGGATATCGAGAGCAGCCATAGCCTCCTCCGGTGTAAGTGAGAGATTATTCGTCATGCGGATGATGTCGCGGCCCTTGGTCTTTCTAGAAGCGCGGAGCTTCTTCGCACGTGCTTCTCTGGCCTTTGCCTCACGCTTAGCTATCTCTTCCGGATCCTCCTGAGTCATCTGCTCATAGATAGGAGCGATATCATTAATATCGCCAAAGCACTTCAGGTGGCCGTGGTCGAGGATCATCGCTTTATTGCAGATACGGCGGACCTGATCCAGCGAATGTGAGACAAAAAGCACGGTGACATTTCCGTCAAACATGCTCATGATTTTATCCTCTGATTTTCTGCGGAATTTTTTATCACCGACAGAGAGAACCTCATCCAGGATCAGGATATCCGGATTTACGGCCGTGCAGATAGCGAAACCCAGACGGCTCTTCATACCTGACGAGTAATTTTTAACAGGAACCTCTATGAAATCACGGAGCTCAGCAAAGTCGATTATCTCATCGAACTTCGACTGGATGAATTCCTTCTTATATCCAAGGATTGAACCATAGAGGAAGATATTCTCTCTTGCCGAATACTGTGGCTCAAAGCCTGCACCGAGCTCGAGCAGTGGAGCAAGCTTTCCTTTTTTCTTTACATAACCTGTTGTCGGATGATAGACACCGGCGATAGCCTTAAGAATAGTAGACTTTCCGGCACCGTTAAGGCCAAGGATGCCGAGCCTGTCTCCCGGATAGAGCTTAAAGCTCACATCTGAAAGAGCCCAGAACTCATCCTTCTTCATTTTCTGATGATGGGCAAACAGATTTATGAAATAATCTTTAAGAGTGTCATGCATCTCCTGACTCAGGTTGAACTTCATTCCGAGGTGTGACACTTCAACTGTTGGCTGCATATAAATACCTCAATTACAGATGTAAAATAAACTCGTCCTGCTTTCTCTTCATAGCTATAAAGCCTATTACAAAGCAGATCAGTCCAAAAATAAACGGATATCCATATTCCCAGAGTGAATTGCTGTAATGCATCAAGCCTCCACGGAACAGATTGATGATGCAGTAGAGCGGGTTCAGGTGAAGAAGCCACATAAGGTGATGCTTCTCTATTCTCTCTATCGGGTAGAAAATAGCTGATAAATACATGATTATCATCAAAAGCACGTTCCATAGATACTCGATATCACGGAAAAATACGTCGAGCACCGAAAGAATCATACCGACACCTATAGTCAGGATAAGAAGCATAACTATAGCCGGAATAAGCTTCCACATACGAAGCGAAGGAGCCAGATGTGAAATGATAAGTACCGGAACGAGAACTACAAGTGAAATCAGGTAGATGATAAAGTTGTAGAGCACATTCGACAGCGGATATAGATATTTAGGAACGTATACTTTTTTAATCATGCTGGCATTGCCACGAATAGCTTTGCTCGCGCCCTTTGTACCATTCTGGAAAAAAGTATACGTCAGACGTCCACACATGATGTATGTGGCAAAGGTCTGATCCTTTAACCTGTCGAATAAGGCACCGAATACTACTACAAGTACGGCAGTCGTCATCAGCGGCTCGATAAGAGACCAGACGATACCAAGGTAACTTTTTCTGTACTTTAATCTGATACCGCGCTTTACGAGCTCACTTAGAAGAAAGCGGTAATCAAAAAAGCCTTTAATGTATTTTTTCATTTTGCTGTTTTTTCTCCTTCTTCCACACCCTC
>JAQXXU010000088.1 GCA_029226225.1 Lachnospiraceae bacterium
AAAACACGATGATAATCTGATCTCCATTTTTGATATCTCGGCTATAATCGACGATCCTAAAGCCTGATGACCCAGGGAAGTGATGTCTATGGGAAAAATGACATTAGACCAGATAAATAAAATGTATCCGGATGTCCTGACCGAGATCGGCAATATAGGTGCCGGAAACGCTACCACTGCCATTGCCAATATGCTGAACCTGAAGATAAACATGAGTGTACCGCATGTAGAGCTGATGCCTGTAGAGCAGATAGGCTGTGCCATAGGCTCTGAGGACGAAGTAGTGGTCGGCATCATGCTGGGTGTACAGAACGACATAACCGGTTCGATGATGTTTCTGATGGATCTTCCATCGGCACATCATCTGGTTAACCGTCTTATGATGAGAGATCCGGACTATGATAAGGATTTCGACGAGATGGATATGTCGGCGATCAAGGAGATAGGTAATATCATCGCAGGATCATATCTGTCAGCCCTGTCCGGACTCACAAATATGAAGATTACTCCTTCTGTACCATATGTAGCTATAGATATGGCGGGAGCTATTCTGTCTGTACCAGCCATCCAGTTCGGGATGGTCGGAGATAATGCTCTTATGATAAAGACAGAGATGGGTGATGACCTTGATATATCAGGTTACTACATTCTGATGCCGGAGGGCGATTCGTACCAGAAGATACTGAAGGCTCTCGGACTTCCGGTTTAAGGAGACTGATGAATTGGGTGAAATGATAAAAGTGGGGATGGCGGACCTCAAGGTCTGTCGTGCACCCGATAATCTGACTACAATCGGTCTTGGATCATGTATCGGAATCGCTATTTACGACCCTGTTACGAAGATAAGCGGTCTTGCTCATATCATGCTTCCGGACAGTACAGCTATCAGGAATAATTCAAACATAGCTAAGTTCGCAGATACCGGCATAAAGAAGCTGGTAGATGACATGATAAAAATGGGAGCATCGAAAAGCCGCCTCCGTGCCAAAATAGCCGGAGGAGCGAAGATGTTCGATATGGGTGGAGCTTCCGCGATAAATGTTGGTGACAGAAATGCCGCTGCCAGCCGTGATATGCTAAAGAAATTAGGTATACCGCTTGTCGCAGAAGACTGCGGAAAGAATTTCGGACGTACTGTCGAGCTGTACAGCGAAAACGGAGATTTTCTTATAAAAGCAGTAGGGAAGACCCCGTACAAGATATGAATAAAGACGAGGAATACAAGAAACCGAATACGAGACCGGTTCCCATTCTGATCACTTTGACTGCTGCTGGCATTTCTTGTGTGGTAAGCATCATGAAACAGCTGTCTTTCGCAGATTTTGTCTTGAGGCTGCTGATCACAGTGATCATATTCGGAATACTTGGCTGTCTGGTCAGAGTATTTCTGGATATGGGGTTTAAAGTCGATAAAAAAGAAGAAGAGAAAAAGGCCTCTGAAGCCGAAGATGAGGAGGCCGGTGAGTCTGAAGACGATTCCGAAGAAAAATCCGAAGACGAAGAACAAACACAGGAGTAAGAGGATAGCTTATGGCAGTGACCTTCGATTCTTCTCTCTGGGATGAATACGCTGCTAATCCTACACCAGCCCTGAGAGAAAAACTTATAATCGAATACTCACCCCTGGTAAAAATAGTTGCCGGGAAGATGAGCATGTATCTGGGAAAGAACGTAGAATACGATGACCTCGTCAGTTATGGTATTTTTGGCCTGATAGATGCCATAGACAAATTCGATGTACATAAGGATGTTAAGTTTGAGACCTATGCCTCACTTCGCATAAAGGGAGCTATTTTAGACCAGATCAGAAAAATGGACTGGATCCCCCGTACAATAAGACAGAGGCAGAGGGCACTAGACACAGCTGCAAAGGAGTTCTGGCAGAAGACGGGACGTCAGCCTACAGATGAAGAACTGGCTGAAGAGATGGGAATGTCGGAAGACGATTATTATTCCTTTATATCTACACTGAAGATTACGAACCTGGTATCTCTGAATGAATTCATGGAAGCGGGCGGAAATGAGCCTGCCATGGATACAAAGAAGAACTCTTATTTCGAACAACCGGAAGAGAAGGTGTCCAGAGAGGAACTGAGCGGAAAGCTCAAAGACGCGCTCGAGACACTGACAGACAGAGAAAAGAAAGTTATTTTACTTTATTACTATGAGGATCTTACGCTAAAAGAGATCAGTGAGGTTATGTCGGTCTCTGAGTCGAGAGTCTCACAGCTTCACACCAAAGCTCTGAAAAAGATGCGTAAGGTGCTGGGGAGTTACATGGAGTTTTTCTGAAGAAAGCAGGTTCATATGGCTAATGCATATATACAGCTTGTTCTTAAGGATGGAAAAGCATATTCGAAATACGTTCCGCCAACAGATGGGGGGTCAAATCTGGAAATATCCGAGGCTTATGAGTATATAAATGACCACGGAGTTAATATAGCAGATCTGGCAGCAGTTGCTGAACAGATAGCAGATCCTACAAAGCCGTCTGAGGTGCTTATAGCAGATGACTGCCACATAATGGAATTCGGTGAGTATATGTCTGTAAAAGTGTCCCTTGACCATATGAAAGTAACTGTTACTTTTGGTCCTCCCTCATCCGGTGGCAACCTGATGGGAACCAGGGATATCATAGAGGGGCTGAATAACAAGGGCATCATCTATGGTATAGATCAGGATGCTATCATAGAATTTGTAAATGACAGGCACTATAACACTCCGTATATTCTGGCAAAGGGAGATCTTCCTGTTATAGGTCATGATGCCAGGATAGTCTATAACTTCAATACTAATCCGAGCCTTAAGCCAAAGATGCTTCGCGATGGTTCAGTCGATTTTAAGGACTTGAATACGATATCGATGGTGAACGGAGGAGATCTTCTGGCAACTCTTATACCAGGAGATCCGGGAAAGAATGGAAAAGATGTCTATGGCAAGGAAATTCCTGTCAGAAAGGTAAAAGACGCGAAGCTGAGCTTCGGCGATCATATAAAGCTCTCAGCAGATGGCAGATCTATTTACTCTGAGATCTACGGCCATGTATCATTGATAAATGGCAAAGTCACAGTGCAGGATGAGTATCTGGTGAAGTCAGATGTCGATAATTCCACTGGCAATATCACTTATAATGGAAATGTACACATCATGGGCTCTGTCCGTACCGGATTTACCGTAAAGGCAGCAGCTGATATCATAGTGGATGGTGTGGTCGAAGGTGCTTATCTGGATGCCGGAGGACAGATCATAGTCCGTCAGGGTATACACGGCATGAATAAAGGCATGATAAAGTGCAAGGGCGCCCTGATCGCGTCATTTATCGAAAGCGCGAGGGTATCTACTGATAACTACGTCGAGACTGGATCGATCCTTTACAGTGATGTAAATGCGAAGGATGATGTCAGAGTCATGAACAAAAAAGGCTTTATAGCTGGATCATCGGTAAGAGCCGGAGGAAAGGTAGAGTCAGTCACTATAGGCTCTGAGATGGGAGCAGCTACAAGGATCGAAGTAGGTATAGATCCGGCGAGAAAAGCCAGATATAACCTGCTGCAGCGTCAGATCATGGATGAGTCAAAGCAGATAGAAAAAGCCAGACCAGTCATCGACAGCTATGATCAGTTCGTAAAGAACGGCAGAAAGCTCGATGACAAGAACATGAACTATCTGACGACGGTCTTACAGAAGATAGATCAGCTGAAGGCTGACCTGAAAAAGCATCGTGAGGAGTTTAACAGTCTTCATCAGGAGCTGCTCACCAGTAAGCATTCAAAGGTTGTAGTCCACAGGCAGATATATCCTGGAGTTACCATCACGATATCCGAGCTTTCTATCACTACAAAGGATAATTATTCATGCGTTCAGTATGAGAAGAAAAATGGCGAGATAGTCAGGGGACCAGTCATCGCCTGAAAGGATGAAGTATGCCGATAAATCCCGTGACATTTCAGGCCACTATTCAGAATACGCAGGCTGTTTTAGCACAGAAAGGCGCTGAGGACGCAAGGCCTGAAGTAAACCAGCAGAACCTTACTGTGACAGTGACTAAGGACGCCGAACAGGCACAGCGCACGGTTGCAAAGAAAAGTGAGAGTGCAAAGGAAGGTGCCCTGAATCCGGATGGAGACGGGGGCGGAGCTGCTTTTTCAGACAGCGGCTCAAAGAAGAAAAAAAAGAAAGAAATAGCAGAAGAATCGGATGGCAGAGTCATAAAAAAAGGTGCCTTCGTTTCTTTTGATGTAAAGGTGTAAACAGATGTCAGGACTTGAAATTGGTCTTTTGATCATAGGTGCAGTATTTTTTGTAGGAAGCTTCTTTGTATCAGAGAAGCTTTCTTCGTCTGATATGGACGAGATAAAGGGCTTAAGTGAAGACGAGATGAAAGCCCTTCTCGAGAAGAATCTGAAGGAGGCAGATGAGAAGCTTGATAAGGCTCTTTCTGAAAAAATAGACGAAAAGACAGAAGAATTCGCAGCTGGTGCGGATAAAGAGACGAATAACCGTATCATGTCCATAGGTGAGTACGCGGATTCGGTCTTCGATTCGATGAGTAAGACTCACGATGAGATAGTATTTCTCTATCAGATGCTTAATGACAAGCAGGAGCAGATGACGAAGCTGACGAAGACTTTAGGTGAGGCTGAGTCGCATGTCAGGGAGCTTCTGACTGAAGCCGAGAGACAAAAAGAAGAGGCGGAGAGAATAGCTAAAGCACCTGTCCGCACGGCACCGGTCACTATAGAAAAAGCTCCTGAACCAGTAGTGGCACATACTGACACATCAGCCTTTCCGCCACTTCCGGAGGTTTCGGACAAGCCAGCAGATGAAGAAGAACAGTCTTCCGAAGACAGCGGAGCGCAGGAGACAGCAGTCCTGTCAGACTTAAAAGCACAGGCGGGGGAAGAAAATTCAACTCCTCAGCAAAAAGAAGATAGCAGACAGGCTTCAGATCAGGCTGATACCAAAAAAATCCGTGAAAAAATAATCTCGATGTACCATCAGGGTTATTCACTCCTTGACATAGCCAAAGAGACAGGCAAGGGAATCGGTGAAGTACAGCTGATACTTGAACTCTTCGATGAGAAAGACGAGGAGGCCTGAGCATGAAAAGAAAGTATTACATGAGAGGCCTCGGAGCAGGCATTATGGCGACCTGCATTATACTGATGCTCGGACTTTTTTTTGCGGGAGTTCCTATGACAGACGCGGCTATAAAAAAGCGCGCCAGAGCCTTGGGAATGGTCGAGGCTTCTGAAGCTTCAGGTGATGCAACAAGCAGAACTTTAAAGGAGCTTCAGGAGGAACAGAAAAAAAAGAACGGGACAGGTTCCAAGACTACTACAACTACGAATAAAGACGGCGATGTGACTACAGTCACCAATAAAAAGGCTGATCCTCTCGAGAATAAGGATGATGGAAAGAACTCCTCGACTGATGCTTCATCTGAAGAAAATAGCTCAGATGATAAGTCGGACAGCACTTCGTCCAAGAAGGATTCTGACACGGAAAAAGCAAAGGACAGTTCTACTTCAAAGAAGAGCACCGGAGACTCAGCTCAGAAGAAAAATGTCTCTATCACTATTACAGGAGGAGATTCGTCTCTTAGCGTAGGTAAGAAACTCCAGAACGCCGGTCTGGTGTCGTCAGCCAGTGCATTTGATGACTATCTTGAACAGAACGGATATGACCATGTGATAAGGACAGGTACTTTTTCTATCAAAGAAGGCAGCTCTTATCACGATATAGCAAAAGAGATAACAGGAAGATAATTTATTGTTGCAATTACAGTGAGCTTGTAGTATAATACCATAGGCTCAGTTGAGAGGCCAGGGTGGCCTCTTTTATTTTGCACAGCCGTTAATGCAGAGAATGGTGCCTTTTATGCAGAGGTTTTCGATGCAGTTGATTCGGCTGGATGTATAACCATAGGAGGTATTTAAATGAGCGTTATTTCAATGAAACAGTTACTCGAGGCAGGTGTCCACTTCGGTCATCAGACACGCATATGGAACCCTAAAATGGCTCCGTACATCTACACAGAGAGAAACGGGATCCACATCATCGACCTTCAGAAGACAGTAGGTCTTGTTGATGAAGCTTACAAGGCTATTTTTGATATTGTAGCACAGGGAGGTACAATCCTCTTCGTTGGTACAAAGAAGCAGGCCTCAGAGACTATCGCAGAGGAAGCAACCCGCTGCGGCATGTACTTTGTAAATGAGAGATGGCTTGGCGGAATGCTTACAAACTTCCGTACCATCCGTTCGAGAATAGAACGTCTGAAGAAGATCGAGAAGATGTCAGAAGACGGAACTTTCGATGTACTTCCTAAGAAGGAAGTTGCAAACCTTAAGAAAGAGCAGGAGAAACTGACAAAGAATCTCGGCGGTATCAAGGATATGGACAGAATTCCTGATGCTGTATTCGTAGTAGATCCTAAGAAGGAAGCTCTTTGCGTAAAGGAAGCTAACTCACTTGGACTTACAGTTATCGGAATCGCTGATACAAACTGCGATCCAGACGAACTTGACTACGTCATCCCAGGAAACGACGATGCTATCCGTGCAGTAAAGCTTATTGTATCAAAGATGGCTGACGCCGTTATTGAGGCAAAGCAGGGCGAAGAAGCTCAGACACCTGATAAGGACGCAGCAGAGACTGAGACAACTGAAGCTTAATTCTATTTGGCGTATACAACGAGGCGGGGCAGGCCAGTACGTGTGGCCGAATGGACATGAGGCCGCGCGGAACTGACCGCTGCCCGCTTGATTAGATAGGAGAATAAAATGGCTGTAACAGCAAAGATGGTAAAAGACCTTCGTGAGCAGACCGGCGCAGGAATGATGGACTGCAAGAAGGCTCTTAATGAAACTAATGGAGATATGGATGCTGCAGTAGAGTACCTTCGTAAGAACGGACAGGCCAAGGCAGAGAAGAAGGCTGACCGTATCGCAGCAGAAGGACTTGTAGATGTCGTAGAGGACGGTAACACAGCAGCTATCGTAGAGGTTAACTCTGAGACAGACTTCGTTGCAAATAACGACAAGTTCAAGGCTTATGTAAGAGACGTAGCTAAGGCTGCACTTGCTACAAAGGCTTCAGACCTTGAGGGATTTCTTGCAGATAAGTGGATCGCTGATCCTTCAAAGACTGTAAATGATGCTCTTACAGAGGAAATCGCAGTTATCGGAGAGAAGCTTTCAATCAGACGTTTCAGAAAAGTAACAGCTGAGAACGGACTTGTAGTATCATACATCCACGGCGGCGGAAGAATCGGTGTTGTTATAAACGCTGACTGCGCTAACCCGAACGATGACGTAAAGGAAGCTCTCCATAACGTAGCTATGCAGATCGCTGCTCTTAACCCTAAGTACATCAGAGATTCAGATGTAGATCAGGAGTACTTAGACCATGAGACAGAGATCATCAAGGCTCAGATAGAGAACGATCCTAAGGAATCATCAAAGCCGGATAAGGTTAAGGCTGGTATCGTAAAGGGCCGTCTGAATAAGGAGCTCAAGGAAGTCTGCCTTATGGATCAGGTATATGTAAAGGCAGAGGACGGAAAACAGTCTGTAGCCAAGTACTTAGACCAGGTAGCAAAGGCTGCAGGAACTGACCTTACTATTAAGGAATTCGTACGTTTCGAGACTGGTGAAGGTCTTGAGAAGAGAAACGAGAACTTTGCTGAAGAAGTAGCAAAGCAGATGCAGTAATCATTGATTTAAAGGCACTGGTATTACAGAACAGGTAGTATCAGTGTCTGTTTTTTTAGTATAGATGAATGAGACAGATAACGCAGAACAGATAAGGCAGCAGAGAAAAAAGGTAGGCCGGGTCCACCGCATGAAAAAATTCATAACCGGTTTTTTGATTTTCTGGACTATTTTTTCGATAGCAGCCATCGTTATTCTCGGTATTTTTTCTTATCAGATGTACCGAAAGGTCGATGATCTGAACAGAACTGTGCGGCTTCTAGTCGAAAAGCAGTCTTCTTCTTCGGGAAATAAGTCAGTGTCATCAGACAGAAGCCTGGAGACGAACGATGTCGAAAGTGACATCGAAAATCTGGCAGATGAGTCTGACATCAGAAAAGTCTATCTGACTTTTGATGATGGTCCGAGTAAAAATACCGGAAAAATCCTGGATATTCTGGATGATTATAATGTAAAGGCTACTTTTTTTGTAAACGGACGTACAGACGAACATTCACAGAAAATGTATAAGCGTATAGTGGACGAAGGCCACACTATAGGGATGCATTCCTACACTCATAACTACAGTCAGGTATATGCATCTCTTTCTTCATTTAAGAAGGATTTTTTCAGGATACAGAATCTGATCTACGATTACACGGGAGTAAAAAGTGACCTTTACCGCTTTCCAGGTGGCAGTTCAAACCAGGTGTCCGATACAAGTATGTCTGATCTGATCCGATTTTTAAATAAGGAAAATGTCCGCTACTTCGACTGGAACGTATCGAGCGGAGATGCCACATCTAATAAAGAGAGTTCTGATGAAATTATTGAAAACGTCATGAGAGATGTGGTAAAATATAAAACGTCGGTTGTTCTGATGCATGATGCCGCTACAAAGGATACTACTGTCAAGGCTCTTCCAGAGCTGATACAGAGGATTCAGAAGGAGGGGGATCTTATCCTGCCGATAGATGAAAATACGAGACTGATCCAGCATGTCAGTCTTTCCAATAAATAAGTTTATGGAGGTAAACAAATGAGTTTCTTCAAGGATTTTAAAGACGATTTCTCAGATGCAGTGGATGAGATGTCAGATGACAAGACAGATGCAAAGAAGAAGGCTTCTGCAGGTTCGATCGATGATTCAAATATCGATGTAGACTCAGAGCTTTCAAAACTTGACGGTCTTTTAGAGAAGGTGTCAAAGAAGGTCGACGCTCCTGATGAGAAGCCGGCTGACTCAGCACACAAGGTAACTCCGGCAGAGCTGTTAGGCGGATCTGCTTCAGAGTCAGAGACGAAAACCTCCTCTATTTCGGATATATTAGGAGGCACTTCAAAGGCAGCTGCAGAAGAAGCTCAGGCTGCACCTGTTTCAGAACCGGCACCTGCACCAAAGGAGACTACTACAATGGATTACACAGCACCAGCAAGTGATGCTTTAGATACTTTAAATACCCGCCAGTCAGCATCTGACGAAAATGCAGTTATTACATCTGGCATGACGATCACAGGTGACCTCGATTCTACAGGTTCTATCAGTGTAGAAGGCACTATAAATGGAAATGTCAGATGCAACGGAAAGCTTACGGTTACAGGTGCTATAAACGGTAACTCTCAGACTTCAGAGTTCGTAGCTGATCAGGCACGTATCCAGGGTGAAGTCGTATCTAACGGTACTGTAAAAATCGGTGTAGGCTCAGTCATCATCGGAAATGTCAGCGCGGCTTCAGCTGTTATAGCAGGAGCTGTAAAGGGTGATATCGATGTACAGGGACCTGTAGTAGTAGATACTTCCGCAGTAGTCATGGGCAATATCAAGTCAAAGAGCGTACAGATTAACAACGGTGCTATCATCGAAGGTTTCTGCTCTCAGGCTTATGCTGATGTGGATGTCAGTGCAGTATTTGGTGATGAGGCACAGTGATGAAGCGGATTTTACTTAAGCTTTCAGGAGAAGCTCTTTCTGGTGATAAGGGCTTCGGATTTGACGAGGCAAATGCTGCCTCTGTTGCTTCCCAGATCAAAAAAGTCGCCGATTCAGGCGTACAGATAGGTATAGTCATAGGAGGCGGCAACTTCTGGAGAGGCCGTACTTCAGGTGATATGGGCCGCTCACATGCTGACCAGATCGGAATGCTGGCTACTGTCATGAACTGCATCTATATGTCAGAGGCAGTAAGGCACACCGGTCTCATGACGAATATCCTGACTCCATTCGAGTGTGGTTCATTTACGAAGCTCTACTCGAAGGACAGAGCAGAGAAGTACTTAAATGCAGGCCATGTCGTATTTTTCGCAGGAGGAACAGGCCATCCGTATTTTTCAACTGATACGGCTACAGCACTCCGGGCCATAGAGATCGAGGCTGATATGATCCTTCTGGCAAAGGCTGTAGATGGCATTTATGATTCTGACCCGAAGATAAATCCTGACGCTAAGAGATACGATACTATAGCTATACAGGATGTCATCGACCAGAAGCTTGGTGTTATGGACCTGACAGCATCCATTATGTGCATGGAGAATAAAATGCCCATGCGGGTATTTGCTCTCGATGAAAAGGACAGCATCCTGAAGGCCGTAAGCGGAGACTTTAACGGCACTACAGTTACAGTATAAGGAAATTCATATGGATAAGAGATTAGACGAATTCAAAGATAAAATGCAGAAGTCCTATGAGTCACTGCTGAAGGATTACACTACGATCCGCGCAGGAAGGGCGAATCCGCATATATTAGATAAGATCACTGTCGATTACTATGGAGCGCCTACTCCGCTCCAGCAGGTGGCGAATATATCAGTTCCTGAAGCCAGGATGATACAGATACAGCCGTGGGAGCCTTCGATGGTAAAAGAGATCGAGAAAGCAATCCTTGTATCTGATCTGGGACTTAATCCTACGAACGATGGAAAGACTATAAGACTTGTATTTCCTGATCTCACCGAGGAGCGCCGTAAGGAGATTTCGAAGGAAGTTAAGAAGATGGGTGAAAACAGTAAGGTCGCTATCAGAAATGTCCGCCGTGACGCGAACGACTTCGTAAAGAAGACTGGTAAAGCTGGGGACCTCTCAGAGGACGAGACAAAGGACTTAGAGGATCAGATCCAGAAGCTTACAGACGAGTATGTGAAGAAGGTCGATGCGGCGATAGACGAGAAGACCAAAGAGATAATGACGGTATGACCGAAAGCTTCGAGATGAGATGAAGTTGAAGTTTGAACTTAACGAAAAGAACTTCATTAATGTGTGCATAAGGCTGTGGTGAAAAAACCATCACAGCCATTTTTTATAAGATATGGAAGAAGATTTACTACCGGTGCCTACGCATGTAGCCATCATCCTCGATGGTAACGGACGCTGGGCGAAAGCAAAAGGAATGCCACGGACTTACGGGCATATACAGGGCGCGAAGAGAGTAGAGCCTATCACAAAAGCAGCAAATGAGCTTGGGATAAAGTATCTATCCCTCTATGCATTTTCGACAGAGAACTGGAACAGACCTGCAGAGGAAGTTTCTACGCTGATGAAGCTTCTCGCCAAGTATATGAAGATATGTCAGAAGCTCTGTCTTCAGGAGGGCATGAGAGCCCGTATCATAGGAGATAAGTCTGGTCTTCCTGAAGACCTTTTAAGAGAGGCCACGGAGCTGGAACTCTCTACCGCGAAAAATACCGGTATGTGCCTGTGTATCTGCATAAACTATGGCAGCCGCGATGAGATGGTACGTGCCATGAGACGGATGTATAAGGACATAAAGGATCCGTCAGAGATCACTGAAGAAAGATTCAGCTCATACTTAGATACGGCTGATATACCGGATCCGGACCTGCTGATCCGGACCAGCGGTGAGCAGAGAGTATCGAATTTTCTGCTCTGGCAGTTAGCTTATGCTGAGTTTTATTTCACGCCGGTAGACTGGCCGGACTTCACTGAGGATGAGCTTAAAAAAGCGGTTGATACATACAGGCACAGAAATCGCAGATATGGTAAAGTCTGAGAGTTCTGAGTTCTACGTTCACAGTTTATGACAAAAGAGGTATTTTATGTTTTGGACCAGACTTATAAGCGGAGTAGTTCTTGTGGCACTGGCGCTTCTTCTGATAATCCCGGGTGGACCTGTACTTTTGGTATCTACCGGTGTCATTTCACTCATCGGTTTATTTGAGTATTACAGAGCTTTGGGGCTTCACAGGAAGCCAGCGGCCTGGGCCGGTTATATTTTTACAGTGCTGTACTATATCAGCTTTCTGCTTCAGAAAGAAGCGGTTTTTTCAGTGAATGATAAACTGGGTGGGAAGGCAATCTGGTGGAATGGAACGTCCGTTATAATGCTTATCGTCTGCCTGCTCATAGCACTTCTGTTTTTCTATGTGTTCTCTTATCCGAAGTACGACATAAAGCAGGTTGCAGAGCTTTTCTTCGGGCCTATGTATGTGTCGGCGATGCTTTCATACATCTACCAGCTGAGAGAGTATACGCATGGTAAGTACCTAGTCTGGCTTATCTTCCTTACAGCATGGGGCTGCGATACCTGCGCCTACTGTGCCGGAAGGCTTTTTGGAAAGCATCATATGACGCCTCTCCTGTCACCTAAAAAGACAGTAGAGGGAGCTGTCGGCGGTGTAGTCGGAGCATTCCTTCTAAATCTCATATATATGATGATCTTTAGAGAGCGTCTCACCTATATGGGGACAAAGGAGATAATCATTCTGGCTCTTCTATCTATGGTCGGAGGTCTTATCTCTATGATAGGAGACCTGGCCGCATCAGCGATAAAGAGAAACGTAGACATAAAGGACTATGGAAAACTGATACCGGGACATGGTGGGATTTTAGACCGTTTCGATTCAGTTCTTATCACAGCACCAGTCATTTACTACCTGGTGACATTTATAGTTATAGGATAGTTATATGAAAAAATTATCGATAATCGGCTCTACCGGTTCGATCGGAACCCAGGCCTTAGAAGTCATAGATCAGATGAGTGATATAAAGGTCACTTCCCTGGCCTGCGGAAGAAATGTAAAGCTCCTCTTAGAGCAGGCGAGAAAGTACATGCCGCATCTGATCTCGTGCGAACTGAAGGAGGACGCCGATTTTTTAAAGGAAGACTTAAAAGAGCTTCCGATAGAGGTTCTCTGGGGCGAGGAAGGACTTAATGCCGTAGCAGAAGACCGAGAGTCCGAGATGCTTCTTAACGCTATAGTAGGAATGAAAGGAATAGTTCCTACTGTTAAAGCTATAAAGAAAAATAAGACAATAGCCTTAGCAAACAAGGAAACTCTTGTTGCAGCCGGACATATCATAATGCCGCTCGCGAAGGAGTACGGAGTAAAGATACTTCCTGTAGACTCCGAGCATTCGGCCATTTTTCAGAGCCTTAAAGGAAATCGTGGAGAGGATATAAAGAGAATTCTACTCACTGCTTCAGGTGGACCGTTCAGGGGAATGAGCTACGAAGACCTGGAGAAGGTGACGTTAAAGGATGCGCTTAAGAATCCGAACTGGTCTATGGGCAAAAAGGTCACAGTAGATTCAGCCTCCATGGTGAATAAAGGCCTCGAGGTTATGGAAGCCCACTGGCTTTTTGATGTGCCGGTAAACCATATCCAGGTACTCGTGCATCCGGAGAGCATCCTGCATTCGGCGGTAGAGTTTGACGATGGAGCAGTCATAGGTCAGATGGGAGTTCCTGACATGAAAATCCCTATCCACTATGCGCTGACCTATCCGAAGCGTGGAGAGCTCGACGTAAAGCCGTTAGATCTGTTTGAAGTACAGACACTGCATTTTTACCATCCAGATATGGAGACCTTCTTCGGACTTCAGCTCGCGTTTGACGCATCACTTGCAGGCGGTAATATGCCATGTGTATTTAATGCAGCAAATGAAGAGGCGGTAGCGTCTTTCCTGAATGAAAAAATAAGCTTCATCCAGATACCTGAGATAATACAGACGGCGATGATGGAAGCAGATTTTGAGGAGGATCCGTCGATCGACGATATCTTACAGACTGAAAAGGATGTAAGAGAGATAGTGAGGAAACTGATTTGCACATTATAATAGCGATACTCATATTCGGATTTATCATCATATTTCACGAACTCGGGCATTTTTCTGTCGCGAAGGCGTGTAATGTCAGAGTAAATGAATTTACGCTGGGCTTGGGGCCTACGCTCGTTTCATTCGGTAAGGGAGAGACAAAGTACTGCCTTAAGCTTCTGCCATTCGGCGGCAGCTGCGTCATGGAAGGTGAGGACTCCGAGAGTGATGATGACCGTGCCTTTAATAAAAAGCCGCTCTGGCAGAAGTTCCTGATAGTCTTTGCCGGACCTTTTTTTAATTTCCTGCTGGCTTTTATCCTGTCTCTTATCATGATAGGTTCAGCAGGTTACTATTCGCCTACGATAGGGCAGGTGACGGCTGACTACCCGGCCGAGGAGGCTGGCCTTGCCGCAGGTGATGAGATAGTTTCGATAAACGGATATCCGATACATTTTTACAATGAGATAAGCATCTATACCTTTTTTCATAAAAAAAAGAGCTATGAAGTGCGCTACAGACATGACGGAGAGGTAAAGGAGACAAAGCTTACCCCGAAATACGACAATAAACTGAAGCGTTACCTGCTTGGAGTTGTGGGAACTGCTGACCGGACACATCCAGGTATCTTAGGAACTGTACAGTACAGCTTCTATGAGATAAAATATCAGATATACGTGGTGCTCCAGAGTCTTAAGGAGCTCGTATTAGGTCATGTGACTATAAACGATATGTCAGGTCCTGTCGGTATCGTAAAGACGATAGGAGACACCTATAAATCATCGCTTGTCGACGGCGTATACTATGTCGTCATGAACATGATAAACATCGCGATACTCCTCACGGCAAACCTCGGTGTCATGAACCTTCTTCCGTTCCCGGCGCTAGATGGAGGTCGTCTCCTGATCTTCATCATAGAGGGCATCACGAGAAGAAAGATACCGGAGAAGGTAGAAGGTTATATAAACGCAGTAGGATTTATCATACTTATGGTACTGATGGTTCTTATCATGGGTAATGATATCCGAAGAATAGTAGTTGGAAGCTGACATATGAAAACTAAAGAAGTACGTATAGGAGACAGGGTTATCGGAGGCGGTAATCCTGTCCTTATTCAATCCATGACAAATACAAAGACAGAGGATGTGTCCGCCACCGTAGCACAGATCCACGAGCTGGAGAAGGCAGGCTGCGATATCATCCGCTGCACTGCTCCTACGATGGAGGCTGCAAAGGCTATCGGTGAGATAAAAAAGCAGATCCATATACCTCTTGTAGCTGACATCCACTTCGATTACAGGCTAGCCATAGCCTCTATCGAAAACGGAGCAGATAAGATCCGCATAAATCCCGGAAATATAGGCTCAAAAGAACGGGTAAAGGCCGTAGTTGACTGTGCCGCTGAGAGGAATATCCCGATAAGAGTAGGGGTAAACTCCGGCTCCTTAGAAAAGGATCTACTTGAAAAATATGGCGGAGTCACTGCTGAAGCCTTAGTAGAGAGCGCTTTAAATGAGGCGGCTGTCATAGAGGATATGGGTTATGATAATCTCGTGATCTCTATAAAGTCATCAGATGTCCTTACAGCTGTAAAGGCGCATGAGCTGATAAGCAAAAAGACAGATCATCCGCTGCATGTCGGTATCACCGAAGCCGGCACACTGAGGCGTGGTCTTATAAAGTCATCTATTGGTCTCGGACTTATACTAAGTCAGGGCATAGGCGATACGATAAGAGTATCACTTACCGCAGATCCAGTAGAAGAAGTCTATGCTGCAAAGGAGATACTAAAGACTCTGGGCCTTAGAAAAGGCGGTGTAGAGATAGTCTCCTGTCCTACCTGCGGTCGTACTCAGATAGACCTTATCGGACTGGCAGAGCAGGCAGAAAAGATAGCACAAGAGTATGATGACCTGGATATAAAGCTTGCTGTCATGGGCTGTGTCGTAAACGGACCAGGAGAGGCAAAAGAAGCGGACTTAGGTATCGCGGGCGGGGACGGAGTAGGCCTTCTGATAAGACACGGTTGTGTGGTAAAGAAGCTCCCGGAGTCTGAATTGCTTGGAGCGCTTAGAGAAGAGCTTACACGGATAAGAGCAGAGAAAAATCAATAGAGGATTTTTAATGGAGAGAAAGTTCTTTGATGTATTTGGAAAATTAAAGGATGAGGACAGGGTAGGATTTGTGCTTCAGAACTGCCAGATAGAGAGACTTTCTACGAACAGGGAAAGGTCGCTTCTTAAAGTCTATCTGAGGTCTGATACGATAATCCCAAAGCGTGCCATCTGGAAGCTTGAAAACCGGATAAAAGACCAGTACTTCAGTGGAACAGGTACGAAGGTGCGGATCTACGAGTCTTTTAACCTGCCTGATACCTACTCGGCAGAGGAACTGTACAGATCATATAAGGACAGTATCTTAGAAGAAATCCATAAGGCATCACCGGTTCTGTTCCAGATTCTTGAAAAAAGTAAGTTCCGCTTTGAGGGAAAGAAGCTTACTGTCATTCTTGAGGATACGAGTACCTGTCACAGAAAAGACTCAGAGCTTGTCGCAGTCCTAGACAAGATATTCTGTGAGAGACTTGGTCTTGATATCGTGATAGATACAGAGTACGTGGCTCCATCAGAGCATCAGGATAACAGAGAGGCAAAGGAAGAAGTTCTCCATAGAAAAATAGCAGCCATAGTAGAAAATGCTGAGAAATCAGGAGAGGCGGCTCCAGAAAATCCTGAAGAACCCAAAGAGGCCCCACTTCCTGCCGAAAATCCTTATGACAAACCATCTGAAGAAAAGAAGTCTGATAAGCCTTTTGAGAAGAAGGTCTATCTGACGAAGTCTAAGAATCCTGATACCATCTACGGCAGGGATTTCGACGAGAACAGCATTGATATAAAAGACATAAATACTGAGATGGGCGAAGTCGTGATCCACGGCCAGGTCAGATGTACCGAGGACAGAGAGCTTCGTAATGGAAAAATCCTTTTTATCATCACTGTAACGGATTTTACCGATACCATAAGGACAAAGCTTTTTTTACAGAAAGAGCAGGCAGACCTTATAAAGGAGAGGATAAAGCCAGGAGCCTTTATAAAGATAAAGGGCGACGCCTCGGAAGACACTTTTGATCATGAGATCTCCATCGGCCGTGTCAGAGGCATAATGCAGATAAACGACTTCCGTATAAAGCGAATGGATAACGCTGTGGAGAAGCGTGTCGAGCTTCACTGTCACACGAAGATGAGCGACATGGATGCTGTCAGTGACGTCACAGATATCATAAAGCAGGCTATAAAGTGGGGACACAAGGCCATAGCCATAACAGATCATGGAGTAGTACAGGCCTTCCCGGATGCTGCCGGAGCTGTCAAAGGCCACGAGGATTTTAAGATAATCTATGGCTGTGAGATCTATCTCGTAGATGATACGAAGACCATCTGCACGAATGTAAAGGATCAGACATTAGACGATACCTTTGTCGTCTTTGATATAGAAACGACTGGACTTAATGCCGAGAGCTGTCAGATCATAGAGATCGGAGCTGTAAAAGTAAAAAACGGTGAGATCCTTGACAGGTTTTCAGAGTTTGTAAATCCCGGAGTCCCTATACCGTTCAGGATCACGGAGCTTACGAGTATTACTGACGCAGATGTGGCTGACGCACCAGGAATAGATGTGATCCTACCGAAGTTTAAGGAATTTATCGGAGATGCGGTGCTAGTTGCGCATAACGCTGACTTCGATACCGGATTTATACACAACAAAGCGAAGAAGCTGGGAATCGACTGGGATTTTACCTTTGCTGATACTATGCCTCTGGCCAGATACCTGATACCAGGTATAGGAAAACTGACCCTGGATAATGTCGCCAAGGCTTTAAATGTGCATCTGGGGCACCATCACAGGGCCGTAGACGACGCGGAGTGTACAGCTCTTATTTTTATAGAACTGGCAAAAAAACTAAGAGATAAGGGCATTACAACACTTACAGATATAAACGAGCAGGGAAAAATGAACGCTGAGGCCATCATGAAGGCAAAGCCTCACCACTGCATCGTTCTTGCAAAAAATGATGTCGGCCGTATAAATCTCTACAGGCTTGTATCTCTGTCGCATCTGAAGTATTACAGGAGATACCCGAGAGTCCCGAAGAGTGAAGTCCTAAAGCACAGGGAGGGCCTTATCATCGGAAGCGCCTGCGAAGCTGGAGAGCTCTATCAGGCTGTAATGCTTGGAAAAGATCAGGCAGAGATTTCACGAATAGTCTCATTCTACGATTATCTCGAGATCCAGCCTAACGGGAATAATATGTTCCTGCTCTCAGACGAGAAGAGCGGTATCACAGATGAAGAGGGTTTAAACGAAATAAACAGAAGGATAGTGCAGCTGGGTGAAGAGTTTAATAAGCCGGTCTGTGCCACCTGTGACGTACATTTCTTAAATCCTGAGGATGAGGTCTACAGGCGTATCATCCAGGCAGAAAAGGAGATGAAGGGAGCGGATCATCAGCCGCCGCTCTATCTTCACACTACTGATGAGATGCTTGCCGAGTTTTCGTACCTAGGAGATAAAAAGGCGCATGAGGTCGTTATCGACAACCCGAATATGATAGCCGACATGGTCGACTACATCAAGCCGACAAGGCCTGACAAGTGTCCTCCGGTCATCGAGAATTCAGATGGAATGCTTAGAAAGATCTGTTATACGAAAGCCCATGAGATGTACGGAGACGAGCTTCCTGAGCAGGTGTCGGCGAGACTTGAAAGAGAGCTGAACTCGATCATCTCTAACGGATATGCCGTGATGTATATCATAGCGCAGAAGCTCGTGTGGAAGTCTGTGGAGGATGGATACCTGGTAGGAAGCCGTGGTTCCGTCGGGTCTTCGTTCGTAGCCACGATGGCCGGTATCACAGAGGTAAATCCGCTTCCGCCTCACTATCTGTGCCCGAAGTGCCACTATGTGGACTTTGATTCGCCTGAAGTGAAGGCCTTTGCTGGGAACTCAGGCTGTGATATGCCTGATAAGGTCTGCCCGGTCTGCGGCCATGAGCTTACAAAGCAGGGCTTTGATATCCCGTTCGAGACTTTCCTGGGATTTAAAGGGAACAAGGAGCCTGATATCGATCTGAATTTCTCAGGAGACTATCAGGCAAAAGCCCATGCCTATACGGCAGTCATCTTCGGTGACGGACAGACCTTTAAAGCCGGGACCATAGGAACGCTGGCTGATAAGACGGCTTTCGGTTACATCATGCATTACTGTGACGTCCACGATATCAAGAAGCGCCACTGTGAGATAGACCGTATAGTAGAGGGATGCACCGGTGTAAGGCGTACCACGGGACA
>JAQXXU010000089.1 GCA_029226225.1 Lachnospiraceae bacterium
ATAAAAGGAAGGATGTATTTATGAAGCACATTAAGACTTTAAATGAGAAAAGACTTCAGAACACAGTAGAGCACGGCGGATGCGGCGAGTGCCAGACATCATGCCAGTCAGCATGCAAGACCAGCTGCACAGTTGGTAACCAGCACTGTGAGAATCCGGCTCAGCGCTGATCGGTTGCGTGAGAAGGGACCGGATGGAGTGTTCGTCCGGTCCCTGGCGAGCGTGACTTATTTTTTTGAAAAGAAAAGTATATAGAGGTTTTTACTTTGATTCACCAGTACAAAAATAACGGGTACGATATCGTCCTGGATGTGAATTCGGGAGCCATTCATGTGGTTGATGATCCTACCTATGATATGATAAGTGAATACGAGGGGAAGCCGAGGGAGACGGTAGTTTCCGACATAGTGGAGAAATATCCTTCCGAGACGAAGGAAGACATAGAGGAAGCCTACGACGAGATCACTGCGCTGAAGGATCAGAAAGCACTTTTTACAGTGGATCCTTATGAGAACAGAGTCATCGATTACACAAAGCGTCCGACAGTAGTAAAGGCCATGTGCTTAAATGTAGCCCATGCGTGTAACCTGAGCTGCAGGTACTGCTTTGCGGACGAAGGACTTTACTTCGGAAAAAAGGCAGAGCTTATGAGCTTTGACGTCGGAAAGGCAGCACTTGATTTTCTGATCGCGAATTCAGGGCACAGAAGGAACCTCGAGGTCGATTTTTTCGGCGGAGAGCCTACGCTGAACTTCGATGTCGTAAAGCAGTTAGTCGCTTACGGAAGACAGCGTGAGAAAGAGACTGACAAGCATTTCAGGTTCACCTTCACGACGAACGGAATCCTCTTGAACGACGAGATCATGGATTTCGCAAATAAAGAGATGGATAACGTCGTCATGTCGATAGACGGCCGCAAGGAAGTCCACGACCACATGAGACCTTTCCACAACGGAGATCCGACCTGGGACGTCATAGTGCCGAGGTACCAGAAGTTCGCTGCACAGCGTGAAGCTTTGGGAAAGCAGTACTACGTCAGGGGAACCTACACCAGATATAACCTCGACTTCGCGAAGGACATCCTGGCGATGGCTGATCTGGGCTTCAAGCAGATAAGCATAGAGCCTGTAGTCGCACCGCCTGAGGCTGACTATTCCCTGAGAAAAGAAGATATTCCGATCCTCGAGGAACAGTACGACATCCTGGCAAAAGAGATGGTAAAGCGCCATGGAACGGATCAGGAGTTCAACTTCTTCCATTTCATGATAGATCTCGAAGGAGGTCCTTGCGTATACAAGCGGCTCTCAGGCTGCGGTTCGGGAACCGAGTACGTGTCTGTGACACCGGACGGGAGCATTTTTCCGTGCCATCAGTTCGTCGGCAAGCCGGATTTTAAGATCGGAGATGTCTGGAAGGGCATCGAACGGCAGGACATAGTCACGGAGTTCAAGGGCTGCAACGTCTACTCCCGTCCTAAGTGCAGGGAGTGCTTCGCAAGGTTCTACTGCAGTGGAGGCTGCACGGCAAACGCCTATAACTTCACGGGTAACCTCCGTGATGTCTATGAGATAGGCTGTGCTCTTGAAAAAAAGCGTATAGAGTGTGCCATTATGATAAAGGCTGCCTGCGCTTCATAAAAATAAAGTAACAAGGAGATTACAACAAAATGAAACCAAAGAAGGGAAAATCAGTCGCAGTTCTCTGCGTATTCCTTGCAGTGGTAGTATTTCTCGGATGGTTTTCACTGACTGTCCTGCAGGATACTTTCAAAGACGGCAAGAACGGCTTAAAGCTCGGACTTGACCTTGCAGGCGGTGCATCGATCACTTACCAGATCCAGGGCAAAGCTACAAAGACCCAGATCGATGATACTATCTACAAGCTGCAGAAACGTATCGAGAATGACCTCGGAGGAGAGTCAAACACGACTGAGGCAAATGTCTACCAGATGGGCGATAACCGTATCGCAGTCGAGATTCCTGGTGTAAAGGACGCTAACTCGATCCTCGAGCAGTTAGGAACTCCTGGTGATCTGTACTTCATCAAGCATAAAGATACAGACGGAAAAGAGAACTACACTCTTGACCAGTCGACCGGTCAGTACAAGCTCGCTGACGGCGTTACGATCGACAGCCTTGAGAAGAACGGTTCTATCGTTCTCGACGGTTCAGAAGTAAAGAGCGCGCAGGCTGTTTACCAGCAGAATCAGAACTCTGGAAACAGAGAGCCTGTAGTTTCTATCTCACTTTCATCTAAGGGAGCCGAGGCATTTGCTACTGCTACTCAGGAGGCAGCCTCGAACAATAATGACACAATCGGAATCTACTACGATGGAAACTTCGTCTCTGTCCCGAAGGTCAAGGAGGCCATAACAGACGGCAACTGCGTGATCGATGGTATGAGTGATATCGAGGAAGCTAAAAGCCTCGCTTCTTACATCCGTATCGGTGGACTTGACATAAAGCTGAAGGAAGTCCAGTCACATATCGTAGGAGCCCAGCTCGGTTCTAACGCTCTTAAGACTTCACTTATCGCAGCAGGTTTAGGTATCCTCTGTGTCATAATCTTCATGCTCGCAGCTTATAAGTTCCCAGGAGCTATGGCTTCTATGGCCTTAATCCTTTATACAGAGCTTATCCTGAGCATCCTTCAGGTATTTGACATAACACTTACGATATCCGGTATCGCAGGTATTATTCTTAGTATCGGTATGGCGGTCGACGCGAACGTCATCATTTTCTCGCGTATCAAAGAGGAGATTGCCGCCGGAAAGACTGTAAGAGCCGCTATAGACACTGGTTTCCGGAAAGCTCTTTCAGC
>JAQXXU010000090.1 GCA_029226225.1 Lachnospiraceae bacterium
TCCTGAAACGGAGAGGGTGGGATTCGAACCCACGCGCCCTTTCGGACAAACGGTTTTCAAGACCGCCTCGTTATGACCGCTTCGATACCTCTCCATATCCGTGCTCTCTCGCGCGAACAAAAAGTATTCTATCACGGTGAGAGCCGGTTGTCAACAACTTTTTTCAAAAATTCAAAAAATCACTGTAGGAGCTGCAAAGCCATCTGCGGCAGCTCATTTGCCTGTGATAATACAGAGGTTCCAGCCTGCTGCAGGACATTATCCTTCGTGAACTCGACCATCTCTGTAGCCATATCGGTGTCGAGTATACGTGAGATAGCGTCATTTACATTCTCGCTGGTAGCGTTATTACTGTCATAGGTATGCTCGAGTCTATTCTGAGCCGCTCCTAAG
The DNA here is from genome assembly GCA_029226225.1 of Lachnospiraceae bacterium. Taxonomy (GTDB): domain Bacteria; phylum Bacillota; class Clostridia; order Lachnospirales; family Lachnospiraceae; genus Weimeria. Next base: position 394 of record JAQXXU010000090.1, read on the forward strand.
TCTGCACGCATAGAGCTGATCTTCGTGATAGCGTTGTCTGCTAAGGTTATGGCACGACTCGCACTGTCAAAAGTGTTCACGTTCACCTGGTCCAGGTAAAGCTCCTTTGCGCTGATAGAAGGAATATCCACTTCTATGGTCTGATCCTTATTTGCGCCAACGTGGAAAGTCATTTTGCCGATGTCGGTTACCTTTATGGCTATAGCATTAGTCACGTCTTTTCCGTTGACATCTTTTACAGTGCTTCCATTGGTGCTTTTTGTAGCCGTGGTCAGATCGTCATCAAGAAGAAAGCTCATCTCAAAGCCGTTATTATCAGTCACCGTCACTTTCTTACCGTCTACAGATGCGGTCGCAGAGGAAGAGAAAGAGCCTGAGCCATTATTGGTCAATGTGACCTTAGCCTCTGTTCCTGCTGTAGGATTAGAAGTATTATCTGAAAGTCCGAAATACGATGCAGCAGCCGCTGATTTCTTATCCTTCTGATCAGTCGCTATCTCTATCTTTGCATCCTTCCCCCAGGCATTGCCAAGGACTTCATCGTAATCATCAGTCTGTATGCCTGATGTAAGTGTTATCTTACCCAACGTATCTTTTGTAGCAGTTACATCTCCCAATTGTGCAGCTTTTTTGAGTTCTTCAAAAGCCTCATCATAAGTCATCCCTTTTGTCAGTGTGACTTTCTGTCCATTTACAGTAAAGCTGCCTGCCTGATCTTCTGTTACAGCAGCACCCGTTAAAGTGCCTCCATCAAGAGTAGCTTTCGTCGCCTGCTGCGTGATCTGTATCAGGTATGTCCCCGGATCTACTGCACTCGACACCGAAAGCCTCGTGACTCCGTCCGCGTAAGCTTTCGTCTGCATATCACCGTTTAAAAGCTGCATAGAGTTAAACTCAGTCGATGACGAAACCCTGTCGACCTCATCGCGCAACTGAGCTACTTCCTTCTGGATCTGCGCACGGTCTTCCGGAGTATTCGTGTCATTAGCTGCCTGAACAGCAAGTTCACGCATGCGCTGAAGCATAGATGTGACTTCGTTTAACGCGCCATCTGCCGTCTGAATGACACTGATGCCATCACTTGTATTATCAGTAGCACGATCAAGAGCCCTGATCTGTGCCCGCATTCTATTTGAAATGGCGAGTCCCGACGGGTTCTGATAGCCATGATTTATTTTGTAACCACTTGAAAGTTTTTCTGTAGATGTAGTCAGTGAATTTTCATTCCTGAGAAGATGCTTATTTGCGATGACCGCTGAGATATTATTATTTATCAGCATAAAAATAACCGTTCCTGTCCGTACCGCGGGGCGCTCTCCATGCGCAGCCGATACGACCTGTTTTATGTAAAATCCGTTTTACATTTCTGTTTACAGTATTTTTATCGGCAGGAGGTCAAAAAAATAAACCCCCGTCTTCTGACGGGAGTCTGTAAAAATAGCCTGTGAATTTTATGTATAATTATTCTTCTTGGAAAGTGCCGCGGAGATTTGTTCCGAGGAAACGATTCATGCCCTTCCAGGTCGTAGGAGAGTTAGCGGTTCCACTGTAGATAGTCTCACGCATCGTCTCCATTTTGGCATCGACATTATCGGCGAACGAGAGTGCCATAGCTTCGCAGAGCGCTGGCTTCTTTGGAGAACCGAATTCCAGCTCGCCATGGTGAGCCAGAATACAATGGATCAACTCTCTGGCTTTCATCTCCGGAAATCCCGGGATATCCTTTATATGATCTCTCACCATCTCAGCGCCGATCACTATGTGCCCTAGCAGCTGACCCTCGTCAGTGTAGTCGTTTGCCGGATAGGGAGAAAGCTCTTTTATTTTTCCAATGTCATGGCAGATAGCCGCCGTCAACAGAAGGTCCCTGTCGAGGAAAGCATAGTGCTTTGCGAAAAAGTTGCACACGCGGGTGACAGAAAGCGTGTGCTCTAAGAGTCCGCCAACGAAGTTATGGTGGACAGACTTTGCCGCAGAGCTGAAGCAGAACTTTTTCTTAAAATCTGCATCATCAAAAAATGACTGCAGAAGCCGCTGCATATAATCGGTCTTCACCGAATCTATCAGGCGGAGAAGCTCCGAATACATCTGCTCGATGTCATACTCCGAGCACGGAAGATAGTCGGATGGTACATAATCGCCCTCCTGCGCCTTTTTTGCCTGGCGGATGATAAGCTGCATATTCCCCTGGTATTCCTGGGATTCAGCACCGACACTGATATAGTCAAGTGCCTCGAAATCCTCTATACCCGGTGAATCCGGATCCCAGATCTTCGCGTTTATCGTGCCTGTCTTGTCCTGAAGTGTCACGTTCAGATACGGCTTGCCGTTCTTTGTCACGGCCTGCTTTACGTCCTTTACCATGTAGATCTCACGGATCTGCTCGCCCGCTTTTATCTCATTTATAAAATGCATGTATTCTCCAGTCTAAAGGCAGTCCGTCTGCCTTGTGTTACATTTTAACGCAATTAGTTTTTAAGAGCAACCCGAAAAATCAGTTCCGCACCAGCACCGATGCGCATTCTATATGCATGGAGTTTTACAATCTTGTGTTTGAACTCGGGTTCATACTTTGATGACATATTGATTATCTCCTTGTCTTTATTATAATCCTTAGTCATCTCTGTTACAAATATAGTATATCACGTCAGTAGTTAAAAAGGTTTTGTCTTCCACAATTCTTGTGCTATAATGATAGATATTTCTCTGCGATCTGCAGAGAGATGTCTTAAAACCTGATTCATTAGTCACAAAAGAGAGGAGAAACTGATGACAGACTTTCATATGGAAACAAAATGTGTTCAGTCCGGCTACCGCCCGAAAAACGGCGAGCCAAGAGAGGTTCCTATTATTCAGAGCACAACCTTCAAGTACGATACCAGTGCAGATATGGGCAAGCTGTTTGACCTGGAGGCATCCGGATATTTCTACAGCAGGCTGCAGAATCCCACCAATGACTATGTAGCAGCAAAGATTGCGGATATGGAAGGCGGAACGGCTGCCATGCTCACCTCTTCGGGACAGGCAGCCAACTTTTATGCCGTATTCAACATTGCCACCGCGGGCGATCATGTGATAGCATCGTCCTCGATCTACGGAGGCACTTATAATCTGTTCAATGTCACCATGCGTAAGATGGGGATTGACTTTACCTTTGTAAGTCCGGACTGCACGGAAGAAGAATTAGACGCGGCATTCCGTCCGAACACAAAGGCTGTCTTCGGTGAGACAATCGCCAATCCGGCGCTGACCGTTTTTGACTTTGATAAATTTTCAAAGGCGGCTCATGCTCATGGCGTGCCCCTGATTGTAGATAATACCTTTGCCACACCAGTAAACTGCAACCCATTTAAGTGGGGTGCTGATATAGTGACCCACTCTACCACCAAATACATGGATGGACATGGTTCCTGCGTAGGCGGCGCCATTGTGGACTCCGGAAACTTTGACTGGATGGCTCATGCACAGAAATTCCCCGGACTGACCACACCGGATGAAAGCTATCATGGAATAGTATATGCAGAAAAATTCGGAAAAGAGGGAGCCTTCATTACCAAGGCTACCGCTCAGCTGATGAGGGATTTCGGCTCTATACCAAGTCCCTTCAACTCCTATATTCTAAATATCGGTCTGGAAAGCCTGCACTGCCGTATGAAGCAGCACTGTGCCAACGGACTGGCAGTAGCTAGATTTCTGTCGGAAAGTGATATGGTGGAGCAGGTCAGCTACCCGTCCTTACCAGGAGACCCGTACTACAGTCGCGCCCAGAAATACATGAATGGCACAGACACCTGTGGCGTCGTTTCTTTCCGCATAAAAGGCAGCCGCACCGATGCGGAAGCCTTTATGAAGCATCTGAAGATATTTGCGATTGAGACCCACGTTGCGGATGCACGCTCCTGCTGTCTCCATCCTGCAAGCTCCACACACCGCCAGCTGACCGATCAGGAGCTTACTGATGCCGGTATCAGCTCCAACCTGATCCGTATGAGCTGCGGA
>JAQXXU010000091.1 GCA_029226225.1 Lachnospiraceae bacterium
AGCGCGAGCCCGAGGTTATTTATCCTGAACTCATAAAAATGCGCGATACCCATTCTGTTTACTATTCTTTTTTTATATACGTCACTGCTCAGGGCCCAGTCCGGCTGGATCGAATACATAAAAACACTTCCCATACAAAAAGAGCAGCGCCGCTCCACAATAGAGCGACACTGCTCTTAAACTTTCTGTTAAGGGCAATTATATCACTGCTTTACGTTTTTATGCAAGTGTCGGAGCATCCCAGAGATGAAGCTTTACACCAATTCCCTGTTCTAATGCCCTGCGGTAGAGAATCGAGCCCCATGCCACATCCTCGACTGGCATTCCACCGACTGAGTATACGATGATCTGGTCGTCTGATTCACGTCCAGGAGCCTTTCCTAAAAGGATATCACCCATGTCTGATACATCATCTTTTGAGATTTTGCCTTCGTGGATCAAATCTGTGAATTTGCTTCCGATGATATTTATATTTCCGAAAGTCGGGTATGGGTATTCTTCTGCCCAGGCTTCATAGAGACCACTGTTATCCACTACGAGCTTGCACTTCTTTGCAAGGAAGTCTTCTTCTATGTTCACGGCTGAAGGTGCCACGATCATGGCTCCCGGCTTCACCCATTCTCCCTTGACATAAGGAAAAGTCGATACGTCACAGCTCGATGTCGACGCAAACGACATCACATCGGTGTCCCGAACCATTTCTTCTACTGTATCGCAGACAGTTATTGTCTTAAACTGAGGATAATGTTCCTTTACATAGGATACGAATCCATCTATACCCTTCTGGCTTCTGCCTTTTATCTTCACTGTGTCGAGATCAGGGCACGTGGCTACGAAGGAAGCTAGTGCTGTGCGTCCCATGACTCCAGGTCCACAGATGCCGCAGACCTTAGCCCCTTTAGGTGCCATGTATCTGGTTCCGACTCCTGGAATAGCACCCGTTCTGTATGCACTGACGAGGTTTCCACTCATCAGGCATTTCGGAGCACCGGTATTTTTATCGTTAAGCATTATCATAAGTATCGAACGAGGGAGGCCTTCGGCCTTATTTGCCATATTTGAGCCATACCATTTACAGCCTGCCATGTCGAACGGTGCGCCGATATATGCAGGCATAGCCATGAACCTGCGGTCGTCTCCTTTATCAAGCGGCATCTCCGGGAATGGAGAACTCTCGGGAAATCTGACCATAGAGCCGTGTGAATTGTGGTTCTCACCGGCCATCACGTAGTCACCCTTCGTCAGATCTTTAAGCACGTCCTCCATCGCGTCGATACACCCAGGCATATCCTCGACACCGACTTTTTTCATATCATCCTCATCTAAGTATAAAAAATCTACTTTACTACTCATAAAAAACTCCTTTTCCAGATTGTATAATTTAGTGATACTGTCCTGCTACTCCTGCCGGCATATTTACAGATACCGGTAACTCGTCTTTCTCGTAGTTCAATGCCTCTCTGTTTACCTCATCCATATCCATCGGTGCGAATGGCTTTACCTTCATCACGAATCTGATCCAGATCGAACAGTAGGTCATGAGGACTAAGAAAAGTACTCCGCAGAGTTCATATATCCTGATCCTGTCGGCTCCGGTGCTGATATTTGCTATCATATAGACATTTCCGATGATGCCGATAATCTGTGGAATGCCTTTCATCGTAAACCTACGTGGTCTGTCCGGATATCTTTTTCGGAGGATCAGTACCGAGATATGAACCAGACAGTAGGTAAAGAGCCAGAAGCATGAACCAGAAAGGATAAGGAAGGTAACTGCTCCTGCGGTTCCAAGTCCGGATACTACCATGACTCCGATTGCGACTGACAGGAATACGATCCCTACATATGCGGCACTATTTTTATTTGTCTTCGCGAATGCTTTTGGAACCATTCCAGCCTCGCCCATGCCCTGCATGATCTTTGACAGTGAAGCATAGCCGGTGTTTACAGTTGAAATGCCTGCGAGTATTGTGATGACACCCATCCAGATCTTTCCCGGGGTTCCGAGGAGATTCACTGCAAAAGTGATATGTGGTGTGCTGTTCGGATCATTTGCGAGTCCTTTGAGTGATACGTAGTTTGTCATCCCGCTTCCGAGAAGTGACTGAACTCCGAAAAGAAGAAGCAGGGCGACTACCATTGACAGAAGCACGTCACGCTTAGGGTTCTTCAGGTTCTTTGCCTCTGGAATGATAAACTCAACGCCGATCAGCAGCCAGAAGGCTAAAGCCATGTTATCCATGATACCTTTGAAGCCCCCTATCTGTTTGAACGAAGGAGCTTCTGCCTTATAATTAATCAGGTGCGACGGATCGCCGAGCTTGAAAAAACTGATGATCCCCAGAAGTATCATAGAGCCTACAAGTGCTACGACGACTACGTCCTGTACTTTTGCAAAGAGGTCAACACCTTTCAGGTTTACAAAGAAAAGTGCGATAAGGAGTATCATCGAGATGATCCTATTATCTACATTCGGGAAGAAAAGCTGTGTTATAACAGTCCCGCAAAGGGTAATTTCTGCTGTAAGTGAAAGTATCTGCGTGATGACGTAGGCACTCAGGTTTCCCATCATCGATGCCATAGGCCCCATGCCTGCCAGCAGGTACTGCCCTGTTCCGCCATCCACATCTGGCATCAGCTGATTTAGCTCAGAAAACGAAAGTCCTACGAAAGAATTGAGAATTACCACAAGAAAGAGCGGGATTATAAACCACCGTCCTATCGCCCCCATTCCGGTTCCGAGTGAAACCAGACAGCTGGTCGCTACGATAAGCCCTACGTTTATCGCAACAGCACTGAATAGTCCTAATTTTTTCTGCTGCATAGTCTTACCTCCTTCAGATAAAAAAATACGGAGCTCCATTTCTGGAACTCCGTTGTTCTCTGCTCTATTTCTGTTGACAGAGGTAAGTATACTCTCTTGTATAATACAAGACTTGTATTTTTCCGAACTATTTATTTCTGGTCTTTATCCATCAGCTTCGTCATGCTGTTCAGTCCGAAAAACATCGCCCGAAGGCGATGCTCTGATCTTATTTTTTCAGGCAGAAATATGTGCCGTTTACTTTCATGTAAGGCTTGGCCCATGAGAAATAGCGTCCTGCGGAGAAGTAGTAAAGTGACTTCGGATGCGAATTCCTGATCAGGGCATCCTTGCAGGCGTTTACTGTCTCACCATTGATCGTTACTCTATTGATAGCACCGTTGCGAACTACAGAAAACTGTCCTTTGGCTTTGAGAGCTTTGGTGACACGCCCTGAACCTTTGTAGCCTCTGGCTCTGTTCACTATGCACTCTGCTGTAAGCTCTTTGGCTTTGTAGCTTGCTGTGTCGCCGGCCTCAGCTGACACGACTCTGCACATCAGATCGAAATCTTTTTTGGAAATGCCGATCTGTGATAACTCTTTAAACTCATCCCAGGAAAGACCTATGAGTGATTTGCCCTCAAAGGCAGTTCTTGATTTATATGATGTCTTCTTTACGCTTATCTTGGATTTTCTTTTTTTCTTAAGCTGAGATTTATATGAAGAGGTAAGCTTTCTGGCATTAACCGGTGTATAAGTCTTCTCTTCAACTGCTTCATTCTGTTCTGAAGCTGCTGTGGACACTTCCTCGGCATCTGTGGCTCCAGCGGTCTGATCCACTGCCTGTGTATCTTCTGTAGAAGCAACTGTTGCAACTTCTTCTGCGGCTGCCGGTACTGCTGGAAGCAGTGTAAATATCATGGCTGCTGCTATGGCTGTTACAAGCTTTTTCTTCAAAATATAACCTCCGATTGGTGTGTAACCGTTTCAACAGGTGATATTATGACATATTTTTGTAACAATTGCAAGTGAATGTTAACATATTTCAATATTTCTTAAAGAATACTATGGCGAAAGCCTATGTCTATGCGGCTTTGAAGGTGAGTATTTTTTTTAATACAAAGGAAATATTGCATTTTTTTCTGCAACATTTTAAGATTAAAAGGTTGCTATATTTCACAGATGGTAGAGGTATTTATGGAAAAATCTTCCGGCAAAAGAAATGAGATCGTAAACGGAGTTATCTGGAAACAGATCCTTATTTTTTTCTTTCCTATATTAGTCGGGGCGTTATTTCAGACTCTGTATAACACTGTAGATGCCGTCGTTGTGGGCCGTTTCTCAGGTAAAACAGCGCTCGCCAGTGTCGGCGGCTCATCGGGACAGATCGTGAACTTTATCTTCTCATTTTTCATGGGTCTTTCATCTGGAGCAACGGTGATCATCGCCCAGGCCTACGGTGCTGAGGACAGAAAAAAAGTCGATGAGGCTCTCCATACTGCCTATACTTTTGCGCTACTGGGCGGAGTGGTCCTGGGAATTCTGGGGATTGTCTTTGCTTCCCCGATGCTCATGCTGCTCCAGACGCCCTCTGATCTCCTTTCTCAGTCACAGACCTATGTGCGGCTTCTGATGGGCGGCCTGGTTTTTACACTCATATATAATGTGGGTGCAGCGATCCTTCGTGCTATAGGAGACTCCAGAAGGCCGCTGTACATCCTGATAGCATGCTGTGGGCTGAACATAGTCTTAGACCTGCTCTTTGTAGCGGTCCTTAAAAAGGGAGTCTTCGGCGCCGGATTTGCCACAGTTATCTCACAGGCTTTTTCGGCGGTTCTTGTCACCTGGCTTCTTATGAAAAAAACAACCGGAATGGTGCTGTCTTTAAAGAAGCTTAATATAAATAGTAATATCCTGGCAAAAATCCTTAGGATCGGGCTTCCTACAGCCATCAGTGGGTCGATGTTCTCGATATCAAATATGATCCTGCAGACGGCCATAAACCACATGGGCTCTGATACTGTCGCGGCATGGACAGCATATGGCAGGATCGACGCTCTCTGGTGGATGATCGACCAGGCCTTCTGCGTGTCGATCACTACTTTCGTAGGACAAAATTTTGGGGCAGGTAAGCCAGACAGGATAAAAAAAGGAATAGCTGAGGTCATAGCTATGGAAACAGTTCTGGCTGTGATCACTGGAATTGTCGTAGTAACCGCGGCACCTGTCCTCCTATCATTATTTACGACGTCAAAAAGTGTCATAGCCATCGGGCGTTTGATATCGCATGATATAGCACCGTTTTACTGGACCTTTATCTGCTCAGAGATACTTTCCTCTGCACTGCGGGCAGAAAACTACGTGATGGTGACCACAGTCACGAACCTGCTCGGGATCTGTCTCTTCCGTATCATCTGGGTACACTTTGTGGCATCAAGCGGTATCGTGACTCTGCTCCACTGCTACCCGATCAGCTACGCCATCACTTCTACCCTTGTCCTTCTTTACTTCATTTACCGCCAGCCAAAGATCTCAGAAAAAATGCGTTAAAAAAGCAGGCCGCCGAAACGGTCTGCTTTTTTGATTAATTTAACTTAATTTAATCAGCTGATAATTATTTAGCAGCTTCTGCTTCTTTCTCAGCGGCTGCTTCTTCATCAGCCTCAAGAACTGCCTCAGCAGCTGCGTCCATATGCTGATGCTCAGCGATATGAAGAACTGAAGAATCAAGCGGTGTAGTTACATCGATGTCCTTGTTCTTTGCGATGTCAAGGTCTGCGACTGTAAGCTCTGTTCCGATAGGAAGCTTAGCTACATCGATCTCGATCTTATCCACGATATCCTTAGGATAAGCCTTGTACTCTACAGTGCTGATATCTCTTGTAAGGAATCCATTTGTACGATCCTCGTTTAACAGGACGATCTCTGCAACACCCTTTACCTTCTCGGTAGCGATCAGGTGCTGGAATGTCATATCAAGGAATCTGGTATTCAGATGATCCTTGTCTGCTGACTTGATCATCGTGTCGTAGTCTTTTCCGTCAACTACGAGAGTAGCCTCAGATCCTACATGATGGTTCTTCATGAACTGTGTAGCTTCGTTTGCGTCTATGACAAGTGAAAGTGACTCAGGAAGATCCTTTCCGCACATAGATGCTGTGATAAGTCCCTCACGACGAAGAGTCTTTGCCTTCTTTGACATGTCACGTGTTTTAGCATTAAGTGATGCCATTTGTATAACTCCTTTCTGCGGGCCGTTTTGACCCCAGACAGACCCGGTTTGAATCTGTCGACAAAAATTGCGCCAGCAGATACTATACCACAGTTCACATGGCAAATTCAAGTGCTTAAAAAAATCTGCTCCACCGGATCCATCATAAAATGCACAGGGGCGTGATCTGTATTGTCGAGCATATATACTTTTTCCACTGACTTGATCCCCTGTGAGTTTTTCCCGGCCAGAATGCCGCACGACTCCTCCGGAGCATTTTATAAAGCGTAGGCTGATATACTTTCATAGTCTTTAGTTTTTAAACTGATAATCCTGTTCATCATATTTTATTTCTTTCGTGATTGTTGCACAAAAAAAGCGTTCCAATGGCACTGTTTTATGTTACAATATAATAAAGTAAATTAACCGCCGGAAGTACCGGCGTGTCACATAAATAGAAACGGGGGTTTCACCATGACAAAAATGAAGGAACTAATGGATCACGTCAGAAAGAAAGGTTACGGCACTGTACCATATGATAATGTAAACGGAGACCCTGTCTACATCTCACGCGGTATCAGGGCAGAGTTCATGGAGGGTGACGACGATATGCAGAAAATCATCGATGCTATCAGACGTTTCCAGAAGGGAGACTATGGAGATGCCGCAGAGCATGGCAAGTCCCCGAGAGAATGTCACGAATATGGCCGCTATGATATCACTCATCTGAAGGGCGACGATCCTTCTGAGGATCCGGCAGTATGGATCCACAGAGCAGATAATTCGCTGATCGTATATTTTAAGTTCGAACGCTAAGGCTGAGGGATCCTGTATATCAGAGTTCACTGATATCCAGGGTTCCTTTTCCGTTATTTTTAGCTTTATAAAGCTCTGAATCTACCGCCTTATATACCTCATCGTATGTGACATCTCTATCCTGGTATGTCTCTCGTCTGACGATCACTACGCCTACAGACATCGAGGTCATATCAGCAAAAGGCTTATCCTTTATAGCGTCCTTATATCCATCTATCAGTTTTTGTCCTCTATTTACAGCCTCGTCGTACAGGGTGACTCCTGGACAGAACATGCAGAACTCATCTCCGCCTATCCTTCCGGCCCAGCTGTTTTTCCCATTTGCCTTCAGGACAGAGGCCAGCGCTATCAGGACATCGTCTCCGCACTGATGTCCATAGCTGTCATTCACCTGCTTGAAGTTATCCAGATCTACCATAAAGAAAGAACCGGACATATGGTCTGCAAGTGCCTCTTTGACCTTCTGCTCAAAACAGCCTCTGTTGTTGATCCCTGTAAGAGCATCTGTTATCGCAGTGTGTTCGACCATATCCAGATACTTATAGTGGTCAGTCATATCTATGATCCAGATGATCTTTCCTATCCTGATATTCTTCTCCAGAATATCCTCTTTCCTGAATTCATAGACTCTGTCACCTATGCTCATAGTGCCGTCTGACGCATTTACCCTCTTTTCAAGAAGAGGGATTTTTTCAAGCCTGTCATGGTCCTGAAAATCTCCAATGATCTCATGGCTGGTCTCATTATGATAAAGCACCCTTCCGGCAGAATCCAACACTACTACCCCGCCATTTCCCGCATTCATGGCATTTATCATGGATACAGACACAGAATCGAGGAAGGAGTATTTGACAAACGCCATTCCCATACATACACAGGCTCCGGCCACACCTATCGCCGGTATCTCATACTGGCCGGTAATTCCGGTTATTTTTATAATGAAGGGGATCCAGCAGAAGATAATAACACCGAAAAAGTAATTAAGTCTCTTCCTCTGGTAAGGGTTATTTCTGGTGCCTCCTTTAATGCCGCAGTAAACACATAACGCACATGACAGTGCACCGTAAAGCACATATATATAAAATAAAGGCCCATACTCTTCTATGTCCATCCTCGGAAAAGGCCCCGAATGGTTCATGTACACTTTTCTATAGACCAGGTGATTATCCTGCCAGGTAAAAATGCCCCACATGACCATAGCTGTCATCGTAAACTGGACTGCGTATATCCACTTCGGTATTTTCAGATGGAGCAGCTCCTGAATCGAAAAAAGCATCCCGATAAGTACCAGCAGAAGCCCCATGTACTGCATCTTCGTGGCTGTCAGCACGCCACCGAATGAGTAGGTCGTTATCTCACAGGTAAACCCGAATATATAAAAAACACCCGACATGATAAAGAACACTACTGCGAGCTGCGCCCGTGATACCGGAGCCGAAAAAACGTACAGCAGGGTTATGAACATCACGACAAGTGCTGCCACATGAACTCCTACATATAAGTCATGTATTCCCAACATATAAAAGCCTCTCAAAAAAAACTATCCCGATTTTATCACAAATCTATTGACATACGCAACCGATTGGGTTAATATTGATTTACATTTGAATGATTGTTCAAGTGTTCACTTTGTAAACTGTTCTATGAAAGGCGAAAAAATGAGTGCCGAGGAAAAAGACGAATTAAAAAAAGCAGAGGCTTTTGAAGCCGAGGAAGAGGATGAGGACGATGATGAGGACGATGAAATGCCGCCTAAGCAGAAATTCATACAGATCTGTATATCCACAGCGCTTCTTATCATCGCATATCTGATAGTAAGAGCAAACCCTGCGCTAAGGGAATGGCAGAAGCTTCTTATCTATCTGGTGCCATATCTGGCTGCCGGTTTTGATGTATTAAAGGAAGCTGCCGAGGATATAGCTCACGGCCAAGCCTTAGAAGAAGATTTCCTTATGACAGTTTCTACTGTCGGTGCTCTGCTTATAGGTTTCGTTCCTGGCGGTGAGTCGATGTACCCGGAAGCAGTTTTCGT
>JAQXXU010000092.1 GCA_029226225.1 Lachnospiraceae bacterium
TGAATACGTATTGTCATTCCGGGCGGTGGCTCTGACAGCATGGACAAAACTTTAGGGCCGTTCCCGGCGCGCAGTCAAGGCCATGGACTTTATGGCCGCAGACGGAGCGCATAGGCCCGGTTTTGGACATGCGTCAGAGCCGCCTCCCGGATTCATAGCTGCATTTTTACTGGAACCCTATTATTATACACGTTAAAGTATTCAAAACCTATTTTCTTCAACTGCGGCGCCACAGTGTCAAACGCTATCCCCACATCTTTCGGCTCATGTGCATCAGCCCCAAGTGTGATATCCCTGCCGCCGAGATCATAGTAGAACTGCAGGATCTGATATGACGGGTTCGGCTCAGACATGCTATATCTGAAGGCTCCGGTATTTACTTCGAGAGACTTGCCGTGCATGATCAGGTGCCTGAGGATTTTTTCAATCTGAGATCTGTACTCATCAAACGGACAGTCTGCAGCAGGTGAGCCGAAGTATTTGAGTCCGTATCTAACTACATAGTCTAGATGACCGAGAGTATCATATTCATCAAAGGCACGGATATTTTCAAGCACTTGATCGAAGTAGGTTCTGTAAGCGTCACGCACACTTATATTTTTATAGAAATTCTCATAATACGGGTCATATCCGTTTATCACATGGACTGAACCGATCACGAAATCAAAGTCATATTTTTTCAATAATTCATGATGCTTCGGGGCCAGATAAGGCTGAAGTCCCATCTCGATCCCTATCCCTATATGAAAATCGTCGGACTCATTTTTTTCTTTAATGACAGGCATCTCACGGAAATACTTTTCGACGTCGAGATCAAAGAGATGTGGTTCTTCTTTATAATCGATATCCAGATGATCTGTAAAACACAGACCGCCCAGACCTTTTTCCCTGGCGGATTTTATCATGTCCTCCGGGGAAGCATCGCTGTCGCCAGAGAAACATGTATGCATATGAGTATCGTAGAGCATTTATTTTTCCTCCTGTGATACAAGTATATTAGCACATTTGAAGAAATTTTTCGTTAAATCTTTATCAAAGTCAAAATCAAGGGTTGCAAAATCAACCAAAAACCGTTATCATATACTTGTTTATGGAAATTGTTCCACTGACAAAACAAAATAATTTTTCGTAGGAGGAATTAACAAATGGCAGTAAGAGTAGCAATCAATGGATTTGGACGTATTGGTCGTCTTGCATTCCGTCAGATGTTCCAGGCAGAGGGATTCGAGATCGTAGCTATCAACGATCTGACAAGCCCTGAGATGCTTGCATATCTTCTTAAGTATGATTCTTCACAGGGTCGTTATGCAAAGGCTGACACAGTTACATTCTCAGACCATTCTATTACAGTAGACGGACAGGAGATCGAGATCTACAAAGAGGCTGATGCTCATAACCTTCCTTGGGGCAAGCTCGATATCGACGTTGTTCTTGAGTGTACTGGATTCTACACTTCAAAGGCAAAGGCACAGGCTCATATCGACGCAGGTGCTAAGAAGGTCGTTATCTCAGCTCCAGCAGGAAATGATCTTCCTACAATCGTTTATAATACAAACCACGAGACACTTACAGCAGATGATAACATCATTTCAGCTGCATCATGCACCACAAACTGCCTCGCACCTATGGCTAAGGCTCTTAACGAGCTCGCACCTATCCAGTCAGGTATCATGGTAACTATCCATGCTTACACTGGTGACCAGATGATCCTTGATGGACCACAGAGAAAGGGTAACTTCCGTCGTAGCCGTGCAGGCGCTGAGAACATCGTTCCTAACTCAACAGGAGCTGCTAAGGCTATCGGCCTTGTAGTACCAGAGCTTAACGGAAAGCTCATCGGATCAGCACAGCGTGTACCTGTACCTACAGGTTCTACCACTATCCTTACAGCAGTTGTAAAGGGTGACGTTACTGTTGACCAGATCAACGCAAAGATGAAGGCTTCTACAAACGAGTCTTTCGGATACAACGAGGATCAGATCGTATCAAAGGATATCGTAGGCATGACCTATGGTTCACTTTTCGATTCTACACAGACCATGGTTCTTCCAGTAGGCGATGGAAACACAGAGGTTCAGGTTGTTTCATGGTATGACAATGAGAACTCATTCACATCAAATATGTGCAGAACTATCAAGTATTTCGCAAAGTTCCTCAACAAGTAATTTCTGCGAATTACAGACCTTGATCTTACAGGGGTCCGGCTTAAGGGCCGGGCTCCTTTTCTTTTGAAGAAAGGAGTTCCACATGGGACTTAATAAAAAATCAGTCGATGACATAAATGTAAAAGGCAAGAGAGTTCTCTGCCGCTGCGATTTTAACGTACCTCTTAAGAACGGCGAGATCACAGATGAGAACAGACTTGTAGCAGCTCTTCCTACTATAAAGAAGCTGATCGCTGACGGAGGAAAGGTTATCCTCTGCTCTCACCTTGGAAAAGTAAAGACAGAGGAAGACAAGAAGACAAAGACTCTTGCTCCTGTAGCAAAGAGACTGTCAGAACTCCTTGGTCAGGAAGTAAAGTTTGCAGCAGATCCTGAGGTCGTAGGACCTAACGCAAAGGCAGCAGTTGCTGCTATGAAGGATGGAGACGTTATCCTTCTAGAGAATACCAGATTCCGTCCGGAGGAGACAAAGAACGGTGAGGCTTTCTCAAAGGATCTCGCTTCTCTTGCAGACGTATTCGTAAACGACGCTTTCGGTACAGCTCACAGAGCTCACTGCTCAAACGTAGGTGTAGCTGAAGAGCTTCGCAAAGAAGGTAAGCCGGCTGTAGTTGGTTACCTGATGCAGAAGGAGATCGACTTCCTTGGCAAAGCTGTAGAGAATCCTGTACGTCCATTCGTAGCTATCCTCGGTGGCGCAAAAGTAGCTGATAAGCTGAATGTTATCTCAAATCTTCTGGAGAAGTGCGACACCCTCATCATCGGTGGCGGAATGGCATACACTTTCATTAAGGCTCAGGGTTATTCAGTAGGAAAATCTCTCTGCGACGACACAAAGATCGACTACTGCAAAGAGATGATGGACAAGGCAAAGAAGCTCGGAAAGAAGCTCCTTCTTCCTGTAGATGCTGTAGTATTAAAGGATTTCCCGGATCCTATAGATGCAAAGGTGGATACACAGGTTGTTGACATCACAGCTATTCCTGATGACATGGAGGGCTGCGACATCGGACCTAAGACTGCTGAGATGTATGCTAAGGAAGTAGCTTCAGCAAAGACAGTAGTATGGAACGGACCTATGGGTGTATTCGAGAACCCTACTCTTGCAGCAGGAACTCTCAAAGTAGCTCAGGCTCTTGCAGATGCTGACGCTACTACGATAATCGGCGGCGGTGATTCAGCTGCAGCTGTAAACCAGATGGGACTTGGTGACAAGATGAGCCATATCTCTACAGGCGGCGGCGCTTCACTTGAATTCCTCGAGGGCAAAGAGCTTCCTGGAATCGCAGCAGCAGATGAGAAATGATATTCTTTCACTTGATGAGAACGAGCGTTAGCGAAGTTCGTATTTAGTGAAAAAGTCGTTACCCGCAACTTAATGAGCACAAGCGTTAGCCTAGTGCGAATTTAGTGCGGCGTAACTTCATTATATGGAGGACTTGTAACAAAATGGCAAGAAAGAAAATTATAGCCGGAAACTGGAAGATGAATGAGACTCCGAGCGAGGCATTGAAGCTCGTAGATACTCTTAAGCCTCTGGTTAACAATCCGGATGTAGATGTAGTTTACTGTGTACCGGCTATCGACATCGTTCCTGTAGCTAACGCTGTTAAGGGAACCAACGTCCATGTCGGTGCTGAGAATATGTACTTCGAGGAGAAGGGTGCTTATACCGGTGAGATCTCAGCAGCTATGCTCAAGGATGCCGGAGTAGAATTCGTTATCCTCGGACATTCAGAGAGAAGAGGATATTTCCTCGAGGATGATGCTCTTCTGAACAAGAAAGTCAAGAAAGCATTTGAGTCAGGTCTTACACCTATCCTCTGCTGCGGAGAGTCACTCGAGCAGAGAGAAGAGGGAGTTACACTTGACTGGATCCGTATGCAGATAAAGCTTGACCTCGCAGGCGTGACAAAGGAGCAGGCCGCTTCTATGGTTATCGCTTACGAGCCTATCTGGGCTATCGGAACCGGAAAGACAGCTACAGCTGATCAGGCTGAAGAGGTCTGTAAGGCTATCCGCGAGACAATCGCAGACATCTATGATACAGATACAGCTGAAAAGATCAGAATTCAGTACGGCGGATCAATGAACGCCGGCAACTGCAAAGAGCTTCTGGCAAAGCCTGACATCGATGGCGGACTTATCGGCGGAGCTTCGCTGAAGCCTGACTTCGGACAGATCGTAAATTACAACAAGTAATTTATGGTTGATTTTATACTTCTTTTGAAGTAGAATACTAAGGTTGGTATTTCGCCCTTACAGGGAGGGTGGTATATCTACATACAAATTTTTAAAGCACCTGTCCAAATGCGTCTTGGATGGGTGCTTCTCGTGTATAAACGGGCGATGCTTTACGGTATTGCTTTATATATCAGAAAGGGCTTTATATGGCAGGATACACAGAGGAAGAAGCACTGGAGTACGTAGAAGAAAACGATGTACGTTTTGTGCGTCTGGCATTTTCAGATATGCTTGGTAATCACAAGAATATATCGATCCAGCCTGACATGCTTGCAAAAGCATTTGATTCAGGGATTGCCTTTGACGCATTCAGGATCTTAGGCTACGATGATCCAAAGTACAGAGACCTCTATCTGGTTCCTGATCCAGCTACTCTGTCAGTTCTTCCATGGAGACCGCAGACTGGAAGAGTCATCAGGTTCTACTGTGACGTCGTGACTCAGGACGGAAAGCCATATCCGTATGACCCGAGAAAGTTCTTAGCTGATACTATAAAGGAGTGCCGTGAAGCTGGCTTTTCTGTGCGGCTGGGACTTCGCAGTGAATTCTACCTTTTTAAAAATGATGAGGATGGAATCCCTACGCTTGAGCCAATGGATCACGGCAGTTACTTCGATGTAGCTCCGTTAGACCGTGGTGAGAACATCCGCCGTGAGATCTGTCTGTCGCTTTCAGACATGGATGTCGCACCTCTTTCGAGTCATCATGAGGCGGGACCGGGACAGAATGAGATAGAATTCAGAGATGCTGGAGCACTTCAGAGTGCAGACCACTTTATGACCTATAAAAACGTCGTGACGACTATAGCTGCCAGAAATGGTCTTACTGCTTCGTTTGAGCCGAAGCCTATTGAGGGAAAACCTGGCAACGGCTTTCACATAAAAATGGCGCTGTTCAGGGAAGCACAGAATTTATTTGATACAGATCCTGAGATGGTATTTTCTTTTATGGCAGGTATTTTTAACAGGATAAGAGAGATCACAGTTTTCCTGAATACCAGAAAAGAGTCGTATCTGAGGTTCGGTGAGAATGAAGCACCGAAGTACCTGACCTGGTCACATCAGAATGAGTCAAGACTCTTCAGGGTTCCGGTAGTCCATGGTAAGTATGCGGCCTGCATCCTTCGCTCACCGGATTCCATGCTTAATCCTTATATGGCTTTTGCTATGCTTTTACAGGCAGGCCTGCTCGGGGTGAAGAACAAAGAAAAGCTTCCTGAGCCTCTTGAAAAGCCGGGCTATTTGATAACAGATGATGAAAGAAAAAAATACTTAAAGCTGCCTTTATCACTTGCGGAGGCTATAGATGTAGCCAGAGAGTCGGATTTTTTATATGATGATAAAAGAAGGCAGATTACAGAGCGTTTCCTTAACACTCTTAAGGAAAATGAGCTTTAAGGAGGCGCCTTTTGGAAAGAGCTTTAATAATCAGTGATGCTCCGAAGGCGATGAAATTTTTTAAAGACTTTTTATCTGCGAATGGCTATACGAAGATAAAGCTGGCTGCGACGGCTGAAGAGGGCCGGCAGGCGATGGAAGAGTTTTCTCCTGATATCTGTGTGATAAACGCTCCGCTCGAAAGCGAGAGCGGAGAGGAACTTTCTACAGAGCTTGCGTCACACATGAGCTGTCAGGTCATACTTTTCGTAAAGGAAGACTACTTCGAGGAGATTTCCGGAAGCGTAGAAAAAGATGGAGTCATCTGCCTTTCAAAACCGATAAGTAAATCGGCATTCTTTGGCGCCCTCGGATTTGCAGAGGCAGCTGACAGCAGGATGAAAAGAGCCTACGCTGAGATCAAGCGGCTCGAGAGAAAGCTCGCTGAAGTCAGGGTGGTAAATCGTGCGAAGAGCATCCTCATGAGTCAGAAGGGCATGTCCGAGACAGAGGCTCACCGGTACATAGAGAAGACTGCTATGGACAGAAGAGTACCGCGAGGGCAGGTAGCTGAGGAAATCATAGATTTTTATACTGATTGATCACGATGTGGCGTAACCGCATTTTATGTGATATAATAATTGACGTTTTTAATTGTAAACCTTTTTGAAAGGAATTGAGATGGCAAAGAATACAAAGTTTGTTTTCGTAACCGGTGGTGTGGTTTCAGGACTTGGAAAAGGAATCACGGCAGCATCCCTCGGAAGACTTTTAAAGACCCGCGGGTACAAGGTAGCTTCACAGAAGCTCGATCCTTATATGAATGTAGATCCGGGTACCATGAGCCCTTATCAGCATGGTGAGGTGTTTGTCACCGAGGATGGTGCGGAGACAGACCTTGATCTTGGCCATTATGAGCGTTTTATCGATGAGAACCTGAACAAATTCTCAAACCTTACCTCAGGAAAAGTATACTGGAATGTACTTAACCGCGAGAGACAGGGTGAGTATCTGGGACAGACAGTACAGGTCATTCCTCATATCACAGATGAGATAAAGCATTTCATCTATATGGGTGCTGAGAGCTCGAATGCCGACGTTCTGATCACTGAGATAGGTGGAACTACGGGAGACATCGAGTCACAGCCTTTCCTCGAGGCCATCAGACAGGTATCTCTCGAGAGAGGCCAGGAGAATACTCTTTTCATCCATGTGACCTTAGTTCCATTCCTTGCCGGATCAAATGAGCACAAGAGTAAGCCTACACAGCATTCTGTAAAGGAGCTGCGTTCTCTTGGTATCTCGCCTGACATCATCGTCGCCCGTGCGAATGAGCCATTAGAGCAGAGCATCAAGGATAAAATAGCTCTTTTCTGTAATGTAAAGAAAGACTGCGTTATCGAGAATACTACGATGGATTCGCTCTATGAGGCACCTCTGATGCTTCACGATAACGGACTCGATACAGTAGTCTGCCGTGAGCTTGGCTTAGATAAAAAGAAGCCTGATCTGACCGAGTGGCAGAACCTGGTCAAGAGGATACATAATCTGAAAAAGACTGTAAAAGTCGGTATCGTAGGAAAGTATGTCGCTCTTCATGATGCTTATCTTTCCGTACGTGAGGCACTTTATCACGGCGGATATGAAAACGATGCGAACGTAGACATAGCCTGGATAGATTCAGAGAAGATTACAAATGAAAACGTAGCCGAGACACTTAAGGACCTTGACGGTATCGTGGTTCCTGGCGGATTCGGTGAGAGAGGGATCGAAGGAATGGTAGCTGCCTGCAGATATGCCAGAGAAAATGACATCCCTTATTTAGGACTCTGCCTTGGAATGCAGATATCTGTTATCGAGTATGCGCGTGATGTGGCTGGCATCGAGGATGCTAACAGCCGTGAGTTCGATGAGAACGGAAAGCACTTAGTGATCGACCTGATGGAAGAGCAGATGCGCATAGTACGCAAGGGCGGGACAATGCGTCTGGGCGCATATCCGTGTAAGATACTAAAAGGTACGATGCTTGAGAAGGCCTATGGACAGCATCAGGTAAACGAGCGCCACAGACACAGATTCGAGTTTAATAACGAGTATAAGGACATTCTGACAAAGGCAGGGCTGAAGATCTCAGGTACATCACCTGATGGCTCTATAGTAGAGGCTGTCGAGGAACCGAAGAACCGCTTCCATGTAGGTGTTCAGTTCCACCCTGAGTTCAAGAGCCGTCCGAACAAGGCACACCCACTGTTCAGAGAGTTTATCACCGCGTGTGTTGATAAAGAGAAATGAGATCATAGCTTGAAGTCCTAAGCTTATATCGGATAGTAAAAAGCCATCTGGAATTTATTGTTTCCAGATGGCTTTTATAATTTTTCGCTTAGAACACCAGCTTTTTTATCGCTTCAACCGGCATCGTAAGTCCGGTCCATTCTTTAAATGAGGCAGCCCCCTGAAACAGAAGCATATCCTCACCATTTTTGTATTTACAGCCGCATTCCCTCGAATAAGACAGGAGAGTGGTCTCTGCTGGATGATAGATGATGTCTGACACAAAAAGTTCAGGCCGTAAGAATTCCTTTGGGACCAGGCTTGTCTTATCGTCTTCCATGCCGACGTTTGTTGCGTTTGTAAGCAGATCAGATGAAGCGATAGAGTCCTGCATAGCATCGTTATCATCCATAGGGAATACCAGTACATCGCAGTCAGTCGATGAGTTTATTTTCTCAGCGAAGGCCTCGGTTTCCTCGTAGGTCTTATTTTTTCTTTTAAAAATATCTATGCGCTTTACTCCTGAAAGAGCTGCCGATACAGCTATAGATGTCGCAGCACCACCTGCTCCGAGGAGAGTCATTTTTTTATCATGGTAGTCAAAACCCGAATCGAGAAGCGAGTCCAGATAACCTACTCCATCGGTGGTGTCTCCGATAAGGACTCCGTCTTTATTTATTACGGTATTTACGGCACCAGAAAGCTCTGATGCCTTTGTTATCCTATCCAGATACGGGATTACTGTGCGCTTGAAAGGCATGGTCAGGTTAAAGCCGCCGGCCTGAAGAAGCCTTAAAGCTTCAACGGTGATGCCTATCTCGTTCGGTTCTATGTCAAATGCCAGATAGACCATGTTTACCCCGAGAAGCTTTGCAGCTGTCGTGTGCATCCGGGGCGAGATGCTGTGTCTCGCCGGATGCCCGAGGAGACAGTAAAGTGTAGTGTGACCGTCGATGTAAGAAGCTTTTTCCATATCAGGCCTGCTCCGCAATCTCATAGAGAAGTTTTTCTGAATCTTCCCAGCCGAGGCAGGCGTCTGTTATGGACTGTCCGTAGGTCTGATGATCAGAGATCTTCTGGTTTCCTTCAACTAAATAGCTCTCGATCATGACACCTTTTACGAGGTTGTGGATATCGAGAGAGAAGCGGCGGTTGTGCATGACTTCGTGAACTATCCTGATCTGCTGTTTGAACTGCTTGCCGGAATTCGAGTGGTTGGCGTCGATTATCGTAGCAGGATTTACGACGTCCATTTTGTCATACATTTCGATAAGTCGCATCAGATCCTCGTAGTGATAGTTCTGAGTCGTATTGCCGTGTTTGGATACAGCACCACGCAGGATAGTGTGAGCCAGAGGGTTCCCGGAGGTCTCTACTTCATATCCGTTAAAAGTGAAGTGATGCGGGTGTTGGGCTGCATATACTGAATTAAGCATAACGGAAAAATCACCGCTCGTAGGATTTTTCATGCCGCTTGCCACATCAAATCCTGATACCGTAAGTCTGTGATGCTGGTCTTCTACAGAACGCGCACCGATGGCTACATATGAGAGCAGGTCATCTACATAGACCCAGTTCTCAGGGTAGAGCATTTCATCGGCAGCAGAAAGACCGAACTCTTCGATGGCTCTGATATGCATGTGTCTCATAGCTTTAAGACCTGCTATCATATCAGGCTTTCCCATCGGGTCAGGCTGGGTAGCGATACCCTTATATCCCTCTCCGGTAGTACGTGGTTTATTGGTATAGATACGCGGGACTACGAGGACTTTATCCTTTATCTTCTCGGCTACTTTTGCCAGTCGGCTGATGTAATCGATAACAGAGTCTTCATTATCGGCAGAGCATGGACCTATGATGGCTAAGAACCTGTCATCTTTTCCTGTGATTATATCCGCTATCTCTTTATCCCTTTTTTCTTTTACGGCCTTTCCCTTATCAGAAAGAGGAAGCTCCTTCTTTATATCTTCAGGTGAAGGCATTTTCTGTAAATAGTTGAAGCTCATCTTTTTCCTGTTTCCTTTCCTTGCTAAATCAACTTTATTATGATAAAGTATAACCCGTATTTTGTCAATCGGAGTGAAGTATATGAAGATCAGGAATCTTGAGATAAATAAAGGAAAACCGGCGGTCTGTGTG
>JAQXXU010000093.1 GCA_029226225.1 Lachnospiraceae bacterium
CTTCGGAGCCTTTGTCGATATCGGAGTGCATGAGGACGGTCTGGTCCACATATCGCAGATATCGAACAGGCACATAAGTCATCCACTTGACGTGTTAAGTGTCGGTGATATAGTAGATGTGACAGTGCTCGACGTAGATAAGGAAAAAGGCCGGATATCTCTTACGATGAGAACCGATGGCGGATCTTCGGAAAACCATGCGAAGGAGAAGAACGGAAATACTTCCAGACAGCATAACGGCAGAAGACCGCAGAAGAGGCAGGACGGCGACAGGCCTAAGAATAAGCAGCGCCAGAATAACCGTGATGTCGGGACGAATCTCGGCAGTCTGCTTTCCGGTCTGAAACTGAACTGAGGTAGAAATGACATTTGAGAGTCACAGCAGAGAAGAAACGATAAAGTTTGCGGCAGATATGGCTGCAAAGGCAGAGCCGGGAGATGTTTTTACACTGACCGGAGACTTGGGAGTCGGAAAGACAGTCTTCGCAAAGGGCTTTGCCCAGGGACTTGGAGTCACAGAACCAGTCACGAGTCCGACCTTTACGATAGTTCAGGAATATTTAAGCGGACGCTTGCCATTTTTCCACTTTGATGTCTACAGGATCTCTGACCCGGACGAAATGGAGGAAACTGGCTTCTATGACTATCTTGACCGGGGCGGAGTAGTGCTGATCGAGTGGGCAGAACTGATCGAGGATATACTTCCGACTCCGCGCACCGCGATCAGGATAGAGAAAGACTTAAAAGGCGATGACGATTATCGTCTGATCACGATAGAGAAGAGATAAGAAATCTCTCGGATACATTGGAGAATTCATGAGGATACTGGGAATAGACTCCTCAGGGCTTGTCGCGTCGGCGGCAGTAGTTGACGACGAGGTGCTCTTAGGAGAGTTTACAACTGATTATAAAAAGACTCATTCGACTACGCTGATGCCTATGCTTGATGAGCTTATCCGGATGCTTGGTATAGACTTAAAGTCCATAGATGCCATAGCTACGGCAGCTGGCCCGGGAAGCTTTACCGGACTCCGAATCGGAGCAGCTACGGTGAAGGGACTCGCCTATGCGCTTGGAGTTCCGGTCATCGCAGTTCCGACAGTTGATGCGATAGCGTATAATCTCTATGGCTCGAAAAGGCTTATCTGCCCGCTGATGGATGCGAGAAGGCAGCAGGCATACTCGGGACTGTACCGCTTTAACGAGACAGATGATTTTATCGTAAAAAAGGAGCAGGCGCCGGAAGCTATAGCTGATATCATAACCAGGATAAATGCCGAGGATGAGCCGGTCACTTTTTTAGGAGACGGAGTTCCGGTGTTTAAGGACTATATAGAGAAGAACACTGAGGTCGACTACGACTTCGCTCCGGCATTCTGCAACAGGCAGAGGGCCAGTACGGTGGCTTCCTTAGGAAGAAAGTACTTCGACCGGGAATACTACACTTCGGCAGAGGAATTCAGACCGGTTTACTTAAGACAGTCGCAGGCAGAACGTGAACGGGCAGAGAAGGCAGGTGCAAATGCTTGATATCTGTCTGCTGGGATCGGGAGGGATGATGCCGCTTCCGAAAAGACATCTGACAGCGCTTACAGTCAGGTATAACGGTCATACGACGCTTATCGACTGCGGCGAGGGAACCCAGGTAGCGATGAAGAGAGCTGGGCTTTCGCCGGCGCCAATCGATACGATCTGCTTTACACACTATCATGCGGATCACATAAGCGGACTTCCGGGGCTGCTCCTCGACATGGGAAACTCTGACCGCACGGAGCCAGTACGTATGATAGGGCCGAAAGGACTTATGAGAACAGTTAAGTCCCTCTGTGTCATAGCTCCGCAGCTTCCATTCGAGATAAAATACCATGAGCTGTCGGAAACAGAGGAGACTTTCGACCTGGACGGACTGAGGCTTAAAGCTTTTCATGTGAACCATAACGTGACCTGTTACGGCTACACCTTTGAGCTTGACAGGGCAGGGAGGTTCGATGCTGAAACCGCGAAATCTCTGGGGATCCCGATAAATTACTGGAGTGTCTTACAGCACGGAAGTGAAGTGGATATCCCGGAGGGACATTTTTCTCCAGAGCAGGTCATGGGACCGGCCAGAAAAGGACTGAAAGTCACCTACACGACCGATACAAGGCCTACACATCTGATAGCAGAGAATGCAAAGGGCAGCGACCTGTTTATCTGTGAGGGTATGTATGGAGATCCGGAGAAAGCTCAGAGTGCTAAGGAAAAAAAGCACATGACGATGCAGGAGGCGGCAAGACTTGGCCGTGACGCCGGTGTCAAAAAAATGTGGCTTACCCACTTTTCACCGTCGGTCATCAATCCGAAAATATATATAGAAGAGATAAGAAAAATCTTCCCTGAACTTTCGATGGGAAAGGACGGCAAGAAAGCCGAATTGGACTTTATAGATGAGTAGGAGGTGTTACTATGAGAAGTGCAGCGAGAACGGTATCGGTACTGGTACTGTGTGCAGTGATCATCGTAGCTTTTTACATGTACCTGAACAAGGCGGCAGGTGAGAGAACCGAGAACAAGCAGACAGAGGCAGTCACAGAGATGGACAGGCTCCTCGATGTGGATTTCAAGAAAAATTATCCGCCGACCCCGAGAGAGGTCATCAAGTGGTATAACCGCTATTCGACGCTCTGTTTCGGTGATAAGAAACCGACTAAAAAGCAGACTGAAAAAATCGCCGCGAAGATGCATGAACTCTTAGATGATGAGCTCGCGAAAGCAAATCCTGTGAGCACGTATGCGGATTCACTCTGGAGTGAGGTGCAGGATTTCAAAGAGCGCAAGGCTAAAATCTACGAGGCCGATGTCTGCAACACAGATGACATCATCTATAAGACGATAGACAAACGGGACTACGCATATGTGCAGGCTACGTACTACAGCCGTGAAGCCAGCTCGTTCGCTACCACATATCAGAAGTTTGTGCTCCGTGAAGACGAAGATGGTAACTGGAAGATAGTAGGATTTTCACGTACAGATAAAAACGGAACACCTATAGAGACAAAAACTAAAACGAAGTAACTATGAGTGATATAAAAATACTTGGAATCGAGAGCAGCTGTGATGAGACCGCAGCTGCTGTCGTGGTAAATGGAAGAAAAGTACTCTCAAACGAGATCTCAACGCAGATCCCTATACATACCCTCTATGGAGGAGTCGTACCGGAGATAGCGTCAAGAAAGCATGTCGAGAGGATCACACAGGTCGTGGATCTGGCTTTAAAGAAAGCTGACACGAGTGCTGAAGAACTCGATGCCATCGCAGTGACCTGTGGCCCGGGGCTTGTGGGCCCGCTGCTTGTCGGAGTATCGTTTGCGAAGGCTTTTGCCTATGCGAAGCAGAAACCGTTCATCGGCATAAACCATATCTCGGGACATATCAGTGCAAACTACATAGAGACACCGGAGCTTAAGCCACCTTTCCTTTGCCTGGTAGTTTCCGGGGGACACACACACCTGGTCAGAGTCATAGATTACGGAAAGTACGAAGTCCTTGGAAGGACAGTTGATGACGCGGCCGGAGAAGCCTTCGATAAGGTCGCCCGTGCCATAGGCTTAGGCTATCCAGGAGGCCCGAAGATAGAGAAAGCAGCGAAGAACGGTGATCCGGATTCGATAGAATTCCCTCGCGCGAAAGTCGCTGACCACCCTTATGACTTCTCATTCTCTGGCCTTAAGAGCGCGGTGCTTAATTACTTAAATCATGAAAAAATGGCCGGACATGAGATAAACCGGGATAATGTGGCGGCTTCATTCCAGAAGGCAGTCGTCGGAGCGCTTACCGACCATGCGGAGATGACCATTGATGAGTTCGGCGAGGAGAAGTTCGCTATCGCAGGAGGCGTCGCATCAAACGGAGCACTCCGTGCGTCGATAGAGGCACTCTGCGATAGGAAGGGCGTAAAGTTCTATCGCCCGGCACCGATCCTCTGTACAGATAACGGGGCCATGATCGCCGCAGCAGGCTATTATGAGTACGAAAAGGGTGTCCGTTCCGGACTGGATCTGAATGCGGAGCCAGGCCTCGCTCTCTGAGGGTTGGAACAAACCTTCCATTAAAAAATAAAAACTATGGCAACTTTCTCAAAATATGTTATACTAATACAGTTTAGTAAAAAAGCAGGAGAAAGACCATGTCAAACAAAGTCGCAAATAAGAAAAGATACGAGGAAAAAGTCCCGGCTGGCATCATACTGTCGATCCTTGCAGCCGGCATTGTTCCTCTTATCATGAGAACTTTTACTTATGATTCACATCTGTCAGGCTATGAATGGTTCCCATCAGATGGAACTGTAGTCGATATTTTCTTAGCATACAAATCTTTTGCGATGATCACGATAGGTGTATGCATGGCTATAGCCTTAGCATACAGGGCATATGACCATGAGAAGTTCCCACTTACGAGACTTTTTAAGGTACTTTTCATATATGCAGCTCTAGTACTGATAAGCGGCCTTGCCTCGAAGTGGAAAGGCTTTGCATTCGGCGGATCGTATGAGATGTTCGAATCAGTGCTTGTGGTGCTCTGCTATGTGATGTTCGCATTCTACACTTTCACCGATGTAAAAAATGAAAAGACAGTAAAGACACTGCTGAAGTGGGTGGGCATTTTCGCACTGATACTGATGCTGATAGGAGTCTTCCAGGGGTTTGGTGCAGACCTCTTTGCTACGAAGTTCGGCAAAGTACTATTCTCTACGCCTTCATTCTGGAGCAATCTCGATAACCTGATCATCAGAATGCCGAAAGGTACTTCCTATTCTACACTTTATAATCCTAACTTTTTCTCACTATACCTGGCATTGGTGCTGCCCATGGCGGTTGCGGCATTTTTTGCAGTGAAGGAGAAAAAAGCAAGGATACTTTCTGGCGCGATCATCGTATGCTCTGTTATCCTTCTGGTAACTGATATCTCGATCACAGGAGTCATGTCACTGGTGATCTCGGGCATCGTCACGCTGCTGGTAGTTCTTTCCAGACGTAAAAAGCAGTTTGTCACAGCCTTCTCGCTTGTCATGGCAGTTATCGTGATCGGGATCATCATGTGCATAGCTGTAAAGCCTGTTCACGAACTCTTCCTTAGAAAAATAAATGCGGATCCTACGCCCCTGACATCCGGAACCTTAAAAGACATCGAGACAAATACGGATAATGTGACTCTTGACCTCAAAGACGGTACAAAGTGCGTGATAGAGTATGCCTTTGATGACAGTGGCTCTATGACGGTGACGGCACAGGACGGTGATGAGAATGATCTGACTGTCACCTGGAACGGAACTTCAGATGATATAACTGATCCAGATGGAAAGGTGATCGCCTCAGTCATTCCGAAGTCTACGGAGGACGGACAGAACTTTATAAGCATCTCCATAGATACCAGAGAATTTTATTTCATCCAGGATGAAGACGGATATGAGTACGTGACAGGTTCAGGCAAACTGGTGAAGCTGGATGATCATATAAAGACGGCAGATGTCTTCCCTGAGGATTTTTTCAGTAACAGAGGAATCATCTGGAACCGCACTCTGCCGCTTCTGCCGAAGCATATAATACTTGGAAGCGGCCAGAACACCTTCCTGATGGTTTACCCGCAGAATAACTATGTGATGAAGTCTCTTCTGATTGAAAGTGAGACTACTTCGATAGACGTGAAGCCTCATAACCTCTACCTGCAGCAGTGGGTCGAGAATGGCCTCATAGCTCTGATCCTCTATCTGATCGTTGTCATCGGATATCTGGTCCAGACGGCTTCAGTCATCAGGCACCACGACATAAAAAAGCCAATGGTCATTCTGTCCATAGGTGCATTCGCCGGAATTCTGGCACATATGGCAGCAGGCATCGCAAACGATTCAAATGTCTGCACTTCGCCGGTCATGTGGGTTCTGCTGGGACTCGGCTTTGCGATAAACGAGATCATAAAGCATGAAGATTCAGATACTGCTGGCAACGCATAACGGCGAAAAATACGTCGGGACCCAGCTGGATTCGCTTATAGCGCAGCAACTGAGGCCGGAGGATCATTACAGCATCCTGATATCTGATGATACTTCATCAGATGGGACAACTGAGATCATCCGGGAGTATCAGGAAAGGTACCCGTCTGTCATAGAAATCCTGCCATCTCAGGTGTCAGGATCAGCGAAGGATAACTTCATCAGGCTGATGGGTGCTTCAGATGGAGATATAGTTTTCTTCTGTGATCAGGATGACTGGTGGCTGCCGGATAAAGTGCTTAAAACAGCAGAAGCGTTTAAAGACGCTGGCAGGCCTGAACTGGTCTATTCAGATGTGCTGATAGCAGACGAGAACTTAAAGACTATTGAAATAGATGAGAGACGGCTTCAGACTTACACCAAAGGTCTTACGCTGAAGAAACTCCTGGTGCAGAACTACATCATGGGGTGCACGCTGGCTGTGAACAGAACGCTTTTAAATGGTGTACTGCGGGACGACTATCCAGGCATAGAGATGCACGACTGGTGGCTGGCTATCTATGCTGAGACTTTTGGTGAGATAATTCATGTGCCAGAGAAGCTGATGAAGTACCGGCAGCATTCAGATAACGAAGTCGGGGCGAAGGACTTGAAGGATATGAAGTATATCAGGTCACATCTGAATGGAAAAATGCTTCGCGAGAACTGTGGAAGTCTGATAAAACAGGCCAGAGGGTTCTATGACTGCTATGGTGATCTGATGACGCCGGAAAAGCGGAGGGTATTCAGAGAATTTTTTACATTAAGAGATAAAAATAAGCTGTCACGGATCATGACTCAGATAAAGGGAGGCTATCTGAAAAGCACTGCGGTCCGGGTCATAGGGCAGCTTCTATATATGTGAGCTTAATGCGGGGTTCAAATGAAACTGAGAACAAGGCTTATACTGAGCTTTATACTGATAGTGCTGCTGCCTATGGGGCTTGCTATGACGGCTTTTATCGTAGTAAACCACAGCAAGGCAAACAGCGGAAAGATGTCACCAGGACAGCTGTATTTTTCAAATACTGTGGATGATCTGGCATCATATACTGATGATGATGTGAGGCTTTTAGAGGAGTGGGCAAGGACTTTTCCGGAGAATTTTCTGGACAGTGATATACAGAAGCAATCCAATGAAAAACTGGCGGAGAAGAATTCCTATCTCGTGGTCAGAGTCGGGACAAAGATAGTCTATGACGGAGCGGCGAAGGGCATGCATCCGGATTATGACAGTCTGCCAATGTATGGAAAACTCGTAAATGGTGACGTGCTCATCATAAAGCTTCAGACCGAGAGCGGCATCCTGAAGGAGATAGATTTCGGAAAAGAGGATGGAAAGCGAGGGCAGGCTTTTGTGATAACCCCTGCCGGCAGTGTCGTGCCTGGCGGAGAAAAAATCTGGCTTTACTATGTACTCTGGCTTGTCGTGATAATGCTTATCACAGGAGTGGTCATCTCTCTTGTACTATATCGGAGCATCATCAGAAAAGTGAGACTGATGCAGGCAGCTACTGATGACATCCGCCAGGGTAATCTGGAGAACAGGATCGAGGCAAAGGGAAGCGATGAGCTTTCAGAACTGGCGCAGAGCCTTGAGAGGATGAGGGCGAGACTCTTATCGGACGCGACACAGAAGGTCGCAGATGAGGACTCGAACAGAAAATTCCTAAGCAGTATCACACATGACCTGAAGACGCCGCTTACATCGATAATCGGATATTCTGAGGGAATTCTCGATGGAATAGCATCTGATCCTGAGAAGCTGAGAAAATACGTGAGCACGATCCATTCGAAGGCTGTGGACATGAATGAGCTTTTGAATGAACTGTCGGAGTTTTCGAAACTGGATCTGCATGAGATACCTTATCACTTTGAAAAAATAAACGCGTCGGAATACTTCGATGAATTTGCAGAAGTGACTGAAGACGAGCTTTCGAGTGATAACGCGGATTTTTCCTATAAGAATACGCTCGATGCTGACACAGAGATCATAGCTGATCCGGCCCAGATAAAAAGAGTACTTCACAACCTGATATCAAATGCGTTAAAATACAGTAGGGATGATGCTAAACTCTCTGTAAAGTTCAGAGTCAAAGACATAGGTAACTTCATCCAGGCAGAGATGGAGGACAATGGGAAGGGTATTAGTTCTGAAGATGTGCCGCATGTATTCGAAAGGCTTTTCAGAGCAGATAAGGCCCGAAACACCGGTATCAGAGGAAGCGGCATAGGACTTTCTATAGTGAAAAAAATAATCGAGGACCATGGAGGTCAGATCTGGGTTACAAGCAGATTAAACGAAGGCAGCACTTTTTACTTTGTGCTGAAAAAAGTATCGCCGGATGATAACACTTAAATCACAGCAGATTAGGAGGAAATGATGAGCAGAATTCTCATTGTAGAAGACGAAGAGGCAATCGCGGAGCTGGAGAGGGACTATCTGGAACTCTCTGGATTTACAGTGGAGATAGAGAATAACGGTGACGAAGGACTCAGAAGAGCACTCGATGAAGAGTGGGATCTGTTCATCCTGGATATCATGCTTCCGGGAACGGATGGCTTCGAAATCTGTAGACAGGTCCGTACAGAGAAGTCTACACCGATCATTTTTGTTTCAGCGAGAAAAGATGACATCGACAAGGTAAAGGGACTTGGCTTCGGAGCTGACGATTACATCACAAAACCATTTTCTCCAAGTGAACTGGTAGCAAGAGTCAAAGCTCATCTGGCTTCTTTTGACAGAGTAGTAAATGCGTCAGCAGCCTATTCGAACGATGATGTGATACGTATTCGAGGCCTGAAGATAGATAATACCTCTCACCAGGTCTGGGTTGACGGTGCTGAGAAGTCACTTACTACGAAGGAGTATGACCTGCTGTACTTTTTTGCCAGACATCCGGGACAGGTATTTTCGAAGGAAGAACTCTTCCAGCGTATCTGGGATCAGGATTCAGTTGGTGACATCGCCACGGTTACTGTCCATGTGAAAAAAATCCGTGAGAAGATCGAGCTCGACAAGGATCACCCGCAGTACATCGAGACAGTCTGGGGAGTCGGTTACAGGATGAAGATCTGATATGAACAGGGATAATGCCATAGAGGTCAGAAACCTGACCAAAGAATTCAGGGTGAATCATGACGGAGCTAAAACGCTGAAAGAGTTTCTGGTAAGACACCACACTAAGGCCCAGAGGCATGTGGTCTTAAAAGACATAAATCTCGATATAAAAAAAGGCGAGACCGTAGGTCTTATCGGTGTAAACGGAAGCGGGAAGTCGACTCTTTTAAAGCTTATGACGAAGATTATCTATCCGACCCAGGGAACGGTGGAGACAAACGGCAGACTCACTTCTCTTCTGGAGCTCGGCGCAGGCTTTCATCCGGACTTCACCGGCAGGGAGAATATCTATTTCAATGCGTCGATATTCGGTATGACGAGAAAGCAGATAGATGCCCGGGTGGATGATATCATAGCATTTTCAGAGCTTGGTGATGCGATAGATGAGCCGATCAGGACCTATTCGTCTGGTATGTATATGCGTCTGGCATTTTCTGTCGCGATAAATGTAGATGCGGATATCCTGCTCATAGATGAGATACTCGCGGTAGGAGACCAGCACTTTCAGGACAAGTGTTACGACAAGCTTCTCGAACTAAAAAATTCCGGCAAGACGATAGTCATCGTATCCCATGCCCTGGATCAGGTTCGGAAGCTCTGCAACAGAGCAGTGTGGATCTACAAAGGGACGCTTCGGCTGGACGGTGATCCGGCCTATGTGATCGAAGCTTATAAAAAGCAGTCGGCCATCGATCACAAGGAAGAGAAAAAGGCCGCTGTAGAAAAAGGTACTGACGAGTACAAGGGAGTTGTATTTATAGATTCTCCAGCTGATTATTCGAAGGCTGCCACAGGACAGCAGATCATGATAAATGGCTGGCGGATAGCCGACAGCGATGACTTTGTTTTTTCTATCGAGGTAAACGGCAGAAGGCTTGATGATATAACTCCGGTGGACAGGCCTGACGTGGCTTCAGTATACGAAGATGAGTACGCCGGCTATGTGGAGGACAGAAAGCTCGGGTTTTCGGCTGCCTTCATACCGGAAAAGCCGGGAGAGTACCAGATCAGGGCACAGATAGCGGCCGGTGGAAAAATGATAGCAGATAAGCAGATAACAGTTACGGTAGAGTAATGCTTAAAGAGATATACGATTACAGAGAACTATTAAAGACGAATGTGAAAAAAGACATCAGAGGCCGCTACAAGGCCTCTGTTCTTGGTGTCCTCTGGTCTTTTATAAATCCGCTTCTGCAGGTACTCGTATATGCTATAGTCTTTCCGTATCTGATGAAGGGAGCCGCAGATCACTATGTGGTCTATCTGGTGACTGGTATTATACCCTGGACTTTTTTCCAGTCGGTCGTAAATGAATCGACGACCTGTATCAAGGCTAATTCGGGCATTATAAAAAAAGTCTATTTTCCCAGGATCATCCTGCCGCTGTCGGCATTTTTTTCAGGACTGATAAATTTCTTCATATCGTGCGTTATCATAATAGTTTTCTGCATTATCTTCGGAATGGGGATTTCGTGGCATCTGGTGTTCGTGCCGATCATAGCAGTAACGGAGGGACTTTTCGGGCTGGCACTCGGTACTATCTTCGGAGCTGTCGATGCCTACATTCAGGATACCGAGTACATCGTAAACTTCATCCTGATGATGGCGATGTATGGAGCCCCTGTGATCTATGAGATAACGATTTTTCCGGAAGGTTCGCGTATCGGAACTCTGATACAGATGAATCCGATGACGAAGATAATGAATGCTTACAGGGATGTCTTCATGAACCATGTCATCCCTGACATGGGCGCGATAGGACTGGTATTCGCAGGCTCGTTTGTGCTGTTTCTGATAGCAGTCACGATATTTAACAGACTGCAGAAAGGCTTCGCCGAACAGTTCTGATGGAATTTTTGACACTAGAAAGTACAGGAAAAGAAAATGTATGACCACACTTTTGTTATCTGCGCATACAAGGAATGCCACTACCTTAGTGAACTGATAGAGTCACTTCTGGCACAGACAGTAAAAAGCGAGATAATCATAGAAACATCGACACCGAATGCATATATAAAGGATATAGCAGACAAGCATGGTATAAAGGTATATGTGAACCAGGGAAAAAAAGGGATCACGGAAGACTGGAATTACGCGATGTCCATAGCTGACACAAATCTAGTGACCATCGCACATCAGGATGATATATATCTGCCGGATTATACGAAAACAATGCTTAGATATATGGAAAAGGCGAAACACCCTCTGATTTTTTTCTCTGATTATGCTGAACTCAGAAACGGTGATGTAGTTAAGGAAAATCAGAATCTAAAGGTGAAAAGGTTTCTGTTAAGGAAGCTGGAAAAACAGAAGAACTGGAGTAAAAAAGGAGTCAGGAGAAGGTCGCTTTCGCTAGGAGATGCCATCTGCTGTCCGTCAGTTACTTACTATATGAGTAATCTCCCAAAGCCTTTATTCGCAGATCATTTTGAAGCAAGTGAAGACTGGGAGGCCTGGGAACGCCTGTCAAAAATAGACGGTGATTTTATTTATGCTCCTGAGATCCTGATGTGCCACAGGATACATGTCGAATCAGCTACTACGAAGGTGATAGGAGAGAACCGCAGAAGAACTGAAACATTTGAGATGTACCGGAAATTCTGGCCTATGTGGATCGCAAAAATACTGACAGACGCTTACGCAGGAAGTGAGAAGTCTAATCAGATATGAGTACTGATAAAGCCAGGGGACTTGTGATAATCCCAGCATATAACGAAGAGGGCGCAATCGTTGATACAGTAAAAAATATCAAAGAGAATGCTCCTACGTTTGATATCATTGTCATAAATGACTGCTCTACGGATGGCACAAAAGACCTTCTGGAAAAAAATGATATAGACCATATAAATCTTCCTATGAATCTGGGAATTGGCGGAGCAGTTCAGACAGGGTACATATACGCAGAAGAAAATTGGTATGATATAGCGGTACAGATGGACGGAGATGGCCAGCATGATGCGGCTTACCTGGATGAAATGCTTAATAGAATGAAAAAAGAAAACGCTGACATGGTAATAGGCTCCAGATTTATAGAGAATGAGGGTTTCCAGTCAAGCGGCCTTAGAAGAGCCGGCATAGGCTTTTTTACCAGATGGATACGAATGCTGACACATCAGACAGTGACGGATCCTACATCTGGGATGAGAATGGTGAATCGAAGAGTAATAGAGTTTTTTGCAGAATACTATCCAAAGGATTATCCGGAACCGGAGACTGTCGTGTCACTGCTGAAGCATGGATACTCTATTACTGAAGTGCCTGTGCAGATGCTTGCAAGAACTACAGGAGAGTCTTCTATCTCGATGAGAAAATCTGTATATTATATGCTGAAAGTGTCGATAGCATGCCTTATTGCATCGTGGTCTGCTGACCTTTCCGGAGGAAAAAGAAAATGAACCTGAGATTGCAGTTGGTTGTGGCTGTGGTGATAATCCTTGCTATGATCTATATCACGAATAAGGTCAGGAAGAAACAGGTCGAGCTGAAGTATGCCCTCCTCTGGTATGCGCTTGGACTCATATATCTGCTGTTTGATCTGATCCCACCGCTTCAGACAGGAATCTGTCAGCTACTCGGAATTACAGTCCCGATAAATATGCTTATTTTCCTGGCTATAGGACTTATTCTGCTGATCATTTTCCAGCAGATGATGATAGTATCAAAGCAGGCGAAGACTATTACCAGACTCACGCAGGAGATCGGGATACTGAACGAAGAACTAATGAAGACAAGAGAAAAGGACGAAGTCAGATGACAGGATTAGACACAGCTAATAAAGTATTGAAAGTGGTAAAAAACA
The DNA here is from genome assembly GCA_029226225.1 of Lachnospiraceae bacterium. Classification (GTDB taxonomy): domain Bacteria; phylum Bacillota; class Clostridia; order Lachnospirales; family Lachnospiraceae; genus Weimeria. Next base: position 12,928 of record JAQXXU010000093.1, read on the forward strand.
AGCAGGTACAAAAGTGGGTAATAGGGTCAGTTATAGCTATGATCCTGGGCTTTCTGTTAAATGTACTTGTCTTTAAGGCGGCTCTGAAAAAAGACTATGGATACTGTGGATATGTATTATGGATTGCGATATGCTTCATAGTTTTTTTTCTGTGCCAGATGCGTGCCATCGCTATAAAAAGAATGGAGATGGTATTTGCGGTTATAGCTTTGATACTTGGAGTCTTTTATATAGCTGTTTCTCCTGCAACAGTCGGTGTATCGTGGGATGATGAGGTTCATTATGGCCGTACAGTGTCTCTGCTCAGCTACCTGAGTGGCGGTAAATATTATTATGCCGACGAAGACCAGATTACCTCATATCAGAATACGATCGCGTCATACACTGATGAGCAGAAGAGCGGATTTAACAGAGAAAATCGAAGAAATGTATCTGAAAAGACAAACAGGGAGTATAGTGAAAAAGTCAAAGGCAATAATCCGCAGGGGTATGAGAGTTTTTCTTCGATAGCATATATACCGGCAGCTCTGGGAATACTTTCTGGCAGGATTTTACGTCTGTCATGGGTTGCCTGCTTTAATCTGGGAAGATTCTTTAACCTTTTATGCTATGTCTTTGTCACTTCATTAGCCATAAAGAAGCTCCATTCCGGGAAACTATTATGTGCATTGGTTGGATTGATTCCGTCCACCATTTTTATGGCCGGTTCATATAGCTATGATCCATGGGTAATCAGTTGGTCACTGTTGGGCTTTGCTGAATTTTTTAATGCTGTCGCAGATGATGATCAGAAAATTTCTGTAAAACAGTGGATGAAAATGCTGCTTACCTTTGCTGTGGGTTTTCTTCCGAAGATGGTTTACGTAGTAACGCTTTTTCCACTTCTGTTTGTAAAAAGCGAGAAGTTTGAAAATCCCAAAAAGGCACTTGCATTAAAAATGGCAGTGATTTTAATGGCGGTTCTTTTGGCGTTGTCTTATTTTGTGCCAGAGATGATCCGTGGAGCACTGGCCGTAGGAGATTCCCGTGGTGGGACTAATGTAAGCACTATTGGCCAGATGCACTTTATCCTTGCTCACTCTGGAAATGTGGCATCGATCATACTTCACTTTTTTATACAGTATGCTGGCCTTTCAATTGTTCCATATACTCAGCTTTATGCGTACCTAGGAATTGGAAGTTTTGATGCTATAATATTTATCCTTTTATTTACATCTATTTTTTTGGAAAACACCCCGGAACATAAGGTGCCATTTGCGATAAAACTAACAGGAATTATAGGACTGATCCTTGGTGTTTTTTCAGTGATCATGAGTATGTACATGAGCTTTAACCCAGTTGGCGCTCAGACAATTGCAGGCGTTCAGAATAGATATCTTTTCCCACTATTTTTTCCACTGGGATATTATTTGATTCCCAGAAATGGAAGAATAAAATGGGAAAAAGAAAATGTTGCAGTTTATCCGATCGCTGCCTTTGCTTTTAGCTTTATCTATAACGTCTATACATTGTGTATAGTTTACTATTAATGGTAATATGTGATGAAAAAAGTTTTGAGAACAATTATTTATGATTTGTATGGGCTGATATTTATTGGCACTGTGTTTCTGATGCTGGGAAGACAATATGTGGCAAATGTTTTCACAGGCAAGGAATTTGTGCTTGAAAATGCCGGTTTTTTAATACTGAGTCTGCTAATTATAGTACTGGTGTTATTTATAAATAACAAGTATGGAAATAAGCTTGAAGAATTCTTTGCAAAAAATTCTACTATTCTTTTGTTAGTATCCCTTGGTTTTTTACTGTTCTGGCAGCTTTATACCTGCTATGGCGGGTATTTTTATTCTGGATGGGATGCGAGAGTGATATTTCAAACTGTTCTTACTGAGGTTGCAGGAGACTACAGCCATCTCAACACCGAATACTTTTCGTGGTTTCCTAATAATCTTCTGATCATATGGCTGTTTACGGCTGTAACACGTCTTGCAACAGCATGTGGTTTTCATAATGCAGAGTTTGCCCCCGTAATATTTCAGTGTATATTGGATATTTTTACTGTATGGCTGGTTTATAGGATCACGTATGGTTTCACCGGAAGTCATCGTATGGCATGGGCTGCATATGCTGTTACATATTTATTCGTTGGGATCTCACCATGGTTTATTGTAGCTTATACTGATGCAACAGGAATTATATTTCCTGTTCTGCTAATTAGGATATATCAGTTGCTGCTGGAAAAAGAATCTAAGTCAGTAAAAATTATATGGTCTTTTATGCTTGGTCTTATAGCAATTACAGCATATCATATCAAGCCACAGACAGTAATTCCGCTTATAGCAATCGCTCTGATCGAACTGATCAGTGCATTTGACAAAAAATTTATAAAAAATATCATTACTATATTGCCCTATATAGGAGGGTGCATTGTTGGTATACTTATCGCATTGATGATCTACCACCTGTGCATTGTGCCATCGACTCATATAGTAACAGACCAGGATAAGACTATTGGATGGCAGCATTACATTATGATGGGATTGAATGATCAGACTGACGGCGTTTATAGCGGAGATGACTATGCTATGACGCAATCATATGAAACTAATGCAGAACGGAATGCTGCTGATATGGAAGAAGCAAAGAAAAGGATACATGATTATGGCTTTGTAGGCATGGTCAGACATCTGTACCGTAAACAGCTGGTAAATTATGGAGACGGGACGTTTGCCTGGAATGTGGAAGGAAACTCCTTCGCAGGTGATCCGGAATGGGCGCATAATAGTATAAGTGGCTTTATCAGATCTTATATCAAGCCGGATGGCAAGAATTACGAAAAATTTATTTCCTGTAAACAACTGATGTGGGTATCAATTATTTTTTTCCAGATTTTTGTACCATTCTATTTACAGAAAGACATTTATGATAACAAGGATAAGATGATCATGGTAATGGTTACATCGATCATAGGACTGACTATATTTGAATTATTATTCGAAGCTCGCGCCAGATATCTCTTTTGCTTTGCGCCGATATACGTTATACTTGGATGCGTTGGATTGAATAATTTTTACTCGTATATAAAGCACCATTGAGGAAATGGAAAAGAATGTCAGAAGATATTTTTGAGCTGAAAAACATACACCTGAGTATGAAAGAAAAAGGAGAGATAGTTTTTACCGGGGAGGTATTTACTGATCCGAAGACTATCAGGATAAAAGTCTGGGTAAACGGACAGAAATGCGATATCAGAAGGATCGGGGCAGAGAATAACATCGCAGGTACTTTTAAAGTCCAGCATGAAAAAAAATACCGGATAAGGATGGAAGTATCAGATGATAAGGGAGAAAAAAAGTCATATTCAAAGACTTTGAATGCTCGTGAAAACGGGAGCGTACTGACGTATTTTGTGGATGAAGTAAGGTTTTTGGATGATGGTTCTGCTTCAATCGTTGGCTGGGCGTTAGATTATTCGCCTGTTTCAGTAAGCCTGCGACTGAATGGGGATGAAGAGATCAGGGCAGAAAAGTTTGAAAGGGCGGATCTGCTGTCCACTTTTCCAGAATTAGACGATATAAACGCAGGATTCAGAATAAAACTTACCAGAGAACAGGCAAAGAAGTTTCCATGGAGGCTGATCTTCAGCGGGGCAAGCGGGCAGAAGGCGGAGCGTGATTTTACAGAGAGAACCTTTGTCAAAGAAAAATGGAAGAACGACGGAGGAATAAAGAGAGCTATAGCCCGCTCGTATGAAACGCTGAATGAAGAGGGCATCAGGGCTTTTCTGCATAGAAGTCTGTTTTACATACGGACCAGAAGTGCCCGGGCACTGGTATATCAGAAGTGGATAGAGCGGATAGAACCATCAGAGCTGGTACTGAACAGACAGAGGTATACCTTTAAAAATCATAGAGAAGATTCGGATCTCCCGCTTTTTTCTATAGTGGTCCCTATATATAAGACACCGGAAAAATACTTAAGAGCACTTCTGGATTCAGTAAAAAAGCAGACATACGGCAAATGGGAACTGATCCTCGCAGATGCGGGAGCGGATGACTCCGGTAAATCGATAAATACGAGGATGCTTCAGAGTGAGCACGATGTCAGAATAAAATACTTCATTCTGGACAAAAATGCTGGTATTTCCGCCAATACAAATGAAGCCATAAAAAAGTCGTCAGGGGATTGGATCGTATTCGCTGATCACGATGACACACTCGCGTGTGATGCTTTGTTCAGGGCATATATGTGCATCCGAAAAAAGCCTGACGCTGGCTATATCTATTCGGATGAGGACAAAATAAGCGCCTCAGGAAGAAAGCGTTTTGACCCGAATTTCAAACCGGACTTCAACCCGGATATGCTTGACAGTACGAATTATATATCGCATCTGTCCATAGTAAAGAAAAGCCTTTTAGATGAAGTAGGATATCTGAATCCTGAGTTTGATGGATCGCAGGACTATGACTTGACTCTCAGGTGTACAGAAAAACTGCGCCCGGATCAGATAATCCACATACCTGAGGTGCTGTACCACTGGAGAAGCACGCAGAATTCTACAGCAGGCAATCAGGAGAGCAAGCTATACGCTTTTGAGGCAGGGAAAAGAGCCGTACAGGCACATCTGGACAGGCTGGGAATTCCTGGAACAGTGGAAGAACTAAAGCTGCATGGCAGATACCGGATACACTACCACTGGGACAAGCGACCGCTGGTTTCTATCATCATCCCGAATAAGGACCATGTGGATGATCTGAGAAGATGTATCACATCTATCCTGAAAAAAACCAGGTACCCGCATTATGAGATCATAGTAGTGGAAAACAACAGCACGGAACCAGAGACTGAAGCCTACTATAAGAAGATAGAAAAAGAAGACAGAATCCGGGTGATAAAGTATGAGGGAGGATTTAACTATTCGGCTATAAATAATTACGGAGTCAGTTTTGCGAATGGAGATTTTTTCCTGCTGCTTAATAACGATACAGAGGTCATAAGTCCTGACTGGCTGGACGAAATGGTCGACGTGTGTATGCGCGATGATGTGGGAATAGTCGGGGCGAAACTGTACTATCCGGATAACACCATCCAGCATGCCGGGGTGGTGATCGGACTTGGAGGAGTGGCAGGGCACATATTCCAGACTTTTCCAGCAAAGGATCCGGGCTTCATGTGCCGGCTTATATTCTGCCAGGACTACAGCGCGGTTACGGCTGCCTGCATGCTTGTAAAAAGAGAGGCTTTTGAAAAAGCCCATGGACTTTCAGAAGATCTGGCAGTGGCCTTTAACGATATAGACTTCTGCCTGAAGGTAGGGAAAGAAGGTTACAGGGTAGTCTTTACGCCGTTTGCAGAGCTTTACCACTACGAATCAAAGTCGAGGGGAAAAGAAGATACTCCGGAAAAGCAGGAGAGATTTGCCCAGGAGATGAGGACGTTTAATTCCAGGTGGAAAAGCATTATGGACAAAGGAGATCCGTGTTATAACAGACACTTCACCTTAAAGAGATTTGACTGTTCCTTTAATGAGGATTTAAAACGGGAATAAAATGAAAAAAGATATCGCCTGGAATACTTTCGGAAATATTTTTTACGGGTTCTGCACCTGGGTCATCACTATCATAGTAGTGCGGCTCGGTTCGTTTGAGGATGCCGGATATCTGTCGCTTGCGATGACCACGAGCAGTACATATAATGCTATAGCACTGTTTGCGATGAGAAACTATCAGATAACAGACGCGAAGCACGTCTACACTGATGGGCAGTATGTGTCTAGCAGAGTCATAAGCAGTCTGGCTGCATATGCGTTTCTGGCTGTGGCTGCGGCATTCAGCGGGTCAGTGTATCAGGCTGTCTGTATCATAGCGTTTATGCCGGTCAGACTGTCGGAGGCTTTTTCAGATGTGTTCCACGGAATAGACCAGATGCATGACAGGTATGACCTGATAGGAAAGTCATATACTATCAGGGGCATCGCTATAGTGGCTATTTTTGCCATAGGACTTGTACTGACGAAGAATCTCGCGGTGACTCTGGCGGTCATCTCCTGTGTTACTTTCACCATCTCCATACTCTGGGACTTCCGACTTACTTCAAAGATCACAACCATCAGAATGCGCCTTAAAGACTCACAGATACTTAAACTGTATTTGAGCTGTCTGCCTTTGATGCTTTTCTCTTTTTTCATGAGCATGGAGACGATGTACGCTAAGACAGTTCTTCAGAATGTCATGGGAGTCGAGAAACAGGGTATCTACGCTTCGATAGCAAACCCTACCTACGCCGTGCAGGTCATGGGTATGGCAGTATTCGCGCCGTTCCTGCCGATGCTTGCCACAAGCCTTAAGGAGAAAAACTTCAACAGATTTAAGAGATCAGTTCTGAATGTCAGTGTGATCCTTGCAGCTTTCTCTGCATTTGTGCTGGTTATGGCCGCCTTTCTGGGCAGGTGGGTGCTTGGGCTTTTCTTCGGAAGAAAAATACTCGAATACTACTACCTGTTCATTCCAGTGGTGATATCTGTGATCGTGAATACCTTTGTCTACTGGTTTCAGGGAGTGCTCGTGGCTCTCAGGCAGAATGTGGCGGTAGCAGTCGGAATGATGGTGGACTTCATATTTTTCCTTCTGATAGTAAGACCAGCGATAGATCACTGGGGAATGAATGGTACGAGCTTTGCTCAGATCTTACCGCTCGCCTGCTACATAGTATATGAGATAGTTGTACTTGCAGCATCTACTATCAGACTTGAAAAAAAGTCGGCACGCTGATACTATATGAAAAATAAGGAGCTTTTTATATGAAGAAAAAACTATTAAAAACTGTATGTTTTCTGATGGCAGTCTGCCTTCTGTCCGGAACGGTCATTTTTCCAGCATACGCAGGAAAAAATAAAAAGGACAGGAGCAGCTATACTATAGGAATAGACCCGGGACACCAGAGCCACGGTGATTCATCGAAAGAACCGGATGGTCCTGGCAGCCGTACAAAGAAGGCAAAGGTGACTGGCGGGACCAGTGGCAGGTACAGTGGTCTGCCTGAGTACAAGCTGACACTTCAGGTCGGAAAGAAGCTTAAAAAAGAGCTGGAATCCCGTGGCTATAAAGTCGTTATGACCCGTACGAAAAACGATGTGAACATCTCGAATTCAAAGCGCGCGAAGAAACTGAACAAGAGCTGTGACATAGCCATAAGACTTCACGCAGATGGTGCAGGCAGCTCGAGTGCACATGGTGCTTCGATGCAGTGTTCGACGAGCAAGAACAAATACATCGGAAAGCTCGCGTCAAAGTGTAAGAAGCTTTCGAAGAAGATAATAAAGTCCTACTGTAAAAAAACAGGCAGGAAGAACAATGGCATAGCATATAGAAATGACCTGACCGGAACTAATTTCTCTACAATCCCGGTAACGCTCATAGAAATGGGCTTTATGACAAATAGATCAGACGACGAGTACATGGCAAAATCGTCCAACCAGGAAAAAATGGCGGAAGGTATCGCCGATGGTATCGATGCTTACTTCGGGTTCTGATACCCTTGACAGCGGCGGATATTTTTTCTATGATTATATAGTTTGATATTTTTAAAAAAGCGAGGAAATACAATGGCTGATAAGAAACTGGTGGAGGCTATCACCTCCCGTGATGAGGACTTTACACAGTGGTACACTGATGTCGTGAAGAAGGCAGAGCTGATGGAGTATTCGACCATCAAGGGCTTCATGATATACAAGCCAAACGGCTACGCCATCTGGGAGAACATCCAGAGCAAACTGGACGCCATGTTCAAGGAGACAGGCGTTGAGAACGTGTATCTGCCTGTGCTTATACCGGAGAGCCTTCTTCAGAAAGAAAAGGATCATGTAGAGGGATTCGCACCGGAAGTCGCATGGGTTACCCAGGGCGGTGGTAATGAGCTTCAGGAGAGACTCTGCGTCAGACCTACATCTGAGACACTTTTCTGTGAATTTTTCAAGAATAACTGCCATACATACAGAGACCTGCCGATGGTATATAACCAGTGGTGCTCGGTTGTGCGTTGGGAGAAGACGACCAGACCGTTCCTCCGCTCATCAGAGTTTCTGTGGCAGGAGGGACACACGATCCACGCTACAGCAGAAGAGGCCGAGGCCCGCACTATCCAGATGCTGAATATCTACGCGGATTTCTGTGAGAAAGAGCTCGCTATCCCTGTCATCAAGGGACAGAAGACTGATAAAGAAAAATTTGCCGGAGCAGAAGCTACATATACTATCGAGACGATGATGCATGATGGAAAGTCTCTTCAGTCCGGTACATCACATAACTTCGGAAACGGCTTCGCAAAGGCTTACGGCGTTCAGTACACCGGAAAGGATAACCAGCTTCATCCTGTATATCAGACATCATGGGGCGCATCTACGAGACTTATCGGAGCCATCATCATGGTTCACGGCGACGATTCAGGTCTTGTACTTCCGCCGCACATCGCTCCGACCCAGGTTATGATCATCCCTATCCAGCAGCAGAAGGAAGGGGTCCTGGAGATCGCGAATAAGGTAAAGAGCCAGCTTTCAGCAGCAGGCCTTTCGGTAAAGCTCGACGATTCAGACAAGAGACCGGGCTGGAAGTTCGCCGAGGAAGAGATGAGAGGAATCCCTCTTCGTGTCGAGATCGGACCGAAGGATATCGAGAAGAGACAGTGCGTACTTGTCCGCAGGGATAACCGCGAGAAGACGATCGTAAGTCTTGACGAGGTAGCGGATAAGGCCAAGGAGATCCTCGAGACTGAGCAGCAGGATATGTTCAACCGCGCTAAGGAGTTCCGTGATTCACACATCTATGATGCGCACGACTATGACGAGTTCAAAGACCTCGTAGCTAACAAGCCTGGTATGATCCGCGGTATGTGGTGCGGAGATCAGGCCTGCGAGGACAAAATAAAAGAAGACACTACAGCTACGAGCCGCTGCATGCCGTTCGAACAGGAACACATCTCAGACAGATGCGTCTGCTGCGGAAGACCAGCGAAGAAGCTCGTCATCTGGGGTAAAGCTTATTGATGCAGTTACCGGGATCAGTAGAACAAATAATTCATACTTTAGAACAGGCCGGCCACGAAGCGTATGCAGTGGGCGGCTGCGTTCGTGATGCGCTTTTAGGCCTTGAGCCTGACGACTGGGACATAACGACGTCCGCAGAACCGTCAGAGGTCAAGGCTCTTTTTCATAGGACGATAGATACTGGCATAAAGCATGGTACAGTAACTGTCAGGATGGATGGGAAGAGCTTCGAGGTCACGACCTACCGTATCGACGGTAAGTATGAGGATGGCAGGCATCCTGAAGAAGTTACTTTTACAAAGAGTCTCGAGGAAGACTTAAAGCGCCGTGATTTCACGATAAACGCGATGGCGTATAACGACAGTACCGGCATAGTGGATCTGTTCGGAGGCCAGTCTGATCTCCATGAAAAAATGATCCGCTGTGTAGGTGACCCGATAGAGCGCTTCTCAGAGGATGCACTCCGGATGATGAGGGCAGTCAGGTTCGCGGCCAAACTCGATTTTTCAATAGATGAAAAGACCAAAGAAGCCATTACAGAGCTTAAAGAGAATTTAAGCAAAGTGTCGGCGGAGCGCATCCAGGTAGAGCTTACAAAACTCATCACTTCTGACCATCCGGAACGCATGAGAACTCTCTATGAGACTGGACTTACATCGGTATTTTTTCCGGAGTGGGATACGACGATGCGCTGCGAACAGAACACAAAGCACCACTGCTACACTGTCGGAGAGCACACTATAGTAGTGATGCAGCATGTCAGAGCAGATAAGGTCATGCGGCTTGCTGCGATGCTTCACGATATAGGAAAGCCGGTTGTAAAGCGCACTGACAAAAAAGGCCACGACCATTTCCAGGGACACCCGCAGATGTCTGAGGTCATGGCAGAAAAAATTCTCAGGCGCCTTAAGTACGACAATGATACGATAAAAAAAGTTTGTACACTTGTTAGATATCATGACGAGCGTCCTGTTTTAAATCCAAGGAGTATCAGACGCTGCATGAGAGATATGGACCTGGACTTTGATGATCTGTTTGAACTGAAGCGGGCTGACAACGCGGGCCAGAGCGACTATATGCGCGAGGACAAGCTTAAAGCTATCGATGATTTTGAACAGCTCTACCATGAAAATCTCGATGCCGGATACTGTACCGATAAAAAGCGCTTAGCGGTAAATGGCGGAGACCTGATAAAGGCCGGAGTCGAAAAAGGACCTGATATGGGACGCGTCATGGAAAAACTGCTGGACGATGTGATAGATGAGCCATCGGAGAATGATAAAGATACGCTTCTTACGAAGGCGCACAAATACGCTGGCTTAGCAAAAAAAGGCAAACTGTTTTTAAGCATCTGCATACTGTTTTTATGTGCTGGCCTCAGCCTTACGGCATGTGGAAGCAGTCGTGGAACTGTCTCATACAGGGCGCCGGGGATCCCACTTTCTGAGGCCTCGGGAGATGCCTCTGGTGATGCGAAGGATTCTCTGGATAAAGTCTACATCATAGAAGAGAATAATCAGGATGAGGGAAAACTGACGGTGATGAATGTCACCAGTCTTCGTGAATTCAGATATCCGTATAATGTCTCTACAGAATTCCTGGATAAGTACGGTGACATGGCTTCATTAGATGACTTTAAGCCAGGCATGGCTATCACTTTTGACGCTTCCGGCAGATACGGAATGCTGACGAAGGTCCAGAAATCAAACGCTGTCTGGGAATGGGATAACCTGAAGAATTTTTCCTTTGATGAATCGATAAATCTGATGAAACTCGGCGATGAGAACTATAAGTACACTGATTCGACCCTGTTTCTCGATGGGAAGATACTGATCACACCGGACGACCTGGTAAGCGGAGTCGACGAACTGAGTGTTGTCGGAGTCGGTAAGGAGATACTTTCGGTTGCTGTAAATAAAAGCCACGGTTATCTGCAGCTTTCTGACACAAAGAGATTTGATAACAGCCTGATCCAGATAGGCTCATATGACGCTTCACAGGTATCTGATGGAAAGACCTTTACACTTCCGGTAGGAACCTATGACATAACCGTGGCTAACAACGGTTGGGGCGGTACTAAGAAAGTAAAGATCAAGAAAAACGTGACATCTGTCCTGAATCTCGAATCGATGAAAGGAAAGGGACCGAAGTCGTGTAAGCTGAAGTTTGAGATAGACGTCAAGGGTGCGAAGATATACCTGGATGGCAAGAGCGTGAAGAAGGATAAGACTATGACTGTCCTGTATGGTGTGCATTCGCTGAAAGTCACGGCTGACGGGTACGATGACTGGGAAAGAACACTATATGTGAATTCCTCCAAGGCCACGATCTCGCTTGACATCTCAGACAGCAAGAAGGGCTCGTCAAAAAGCAACAGTACTTCGACATCGAATTCCGGCACGACAAACAGTACGACAAATAATTCGTCGTCTTCGACTAATTCCGGGAATACTTCGACTGATACGAATGGAAGTACCGTGACTACTGGAAATGGAAGTACATCTACAGACTCATCTTCCGGGACTAAACAGTCTGAACGCAACAAGGCTCAGGAGGACTATCTGTCGACCCTGGCAGATTCTATAGTCTCGACGCTTGGTTCGGGTTTATCTGATTAAAAACAGGTGGAAATGAATGTTGGTTTCGGCTATAATAGGCATAGTTTAACAGAATGGCATTTTTCAAAGGAGGAAAAATGGGATATAAGGAGACATACGAAGCATGGCTTTCAGATCCGTACTTCGACGATGACACAAAGGCAGAGCTTAAGAGCATCGCAGGTAATGACAAGGAGATCGAGGATCGTTTCTACATGGATCTCGAGTTTGGTACAGCCGGACTCCGCGGCGTGATCGGAGCAGGAACGAACAGGATGAATGTCTACACTGTCCGTCGTGCCACCCAGGGACTCGCTGACTATATAAATAAAGTCGGAGGAGCAGACAGAGGCGTAGCCATCTCATATGACTGCCGCCATATGTCACCAGAGTTTGCGGATGTAGCAGCAGAGTGCCTTGCGGCGAATGGCATAAAGGCATATGTATTCGAGTCACTTCGTCCGACTCCTGTGCTTTCATACGCGGTCAGGTACTTACACTGCATAGCCGGAATAAATATCACAGCCAGCCACAACCCGGCTGAGTACAACGGCTACAAGGTATACTGGGAGGACGGCGCCCAGATCACACCTCCTCACGACACCGGCATCATGGACTGTGTAAAAGCGGTAGCCATCGACAAGGCAAAGACTATCTCAAAACAGGAAGCTATCGATAAAGGCCTCTATCAGGTCATCGGAAAAGACATAGATGATCCTTATATCGCAGAGCTGAAGAAGCTTGTGATCCATCAGGATGCCATCGATAAGGTCGGTAAGGATATAACTATAGTCTATACCCCGCTCCACGGCACTGGCAATATCCCTGTAAGGCGTGTCCTTAAAGAACTCGGCTTTACGAATGTATTCGTAGTACCTGAGCAGGAAAAACCGGACGGAGACTTCCCTACAGTTTCTTACCCGAATCCTGAGGCAAAGGAAGCATTTAAGCTCGCCTTAGCACTTGGCAAAGAGAAAAATGCCGACCTCGTACTCGCTACAGATCCGGATGCTGACAGACTAGGTGTCTACGTAAAGGACAAGCAGGGCGAGTACCACTGCCTGACTGGCAATATGTCTGGATGTCTTATCGGAAACTATGTGATCGGACAGAGAAAGGCCAGAGATGGGAAGCTTCCGGCTGACGGAGCTTTTATCAAGTCTATCGTTACGACAAACCTCGCAGATGCCATAGCAAAGGATTACGGTATACAGCTGATCGAGGTACTTACAGGATTCAAGTACATCGGTGGAAAAATCCTCGAGTTCGAGAAGTCTGGCAAGGGAACCTACCTCTTTGGAATGGAGGAAAGCTACGGCTGTCTGACAGGAACCTACGCCCGTGATAAGGACGCTGTAGATGCTTCGATGACTCTCTGTGAAGCAGCAGCATACTATAAGACTATTGGCTGGACTCTCTGGGATGCCATGGTAGATCTCTATGAGAGACTTGGTTACTATCAGGATGCTGTAAGTGCCATCACCCTCAAGGGTAAGGAAGGAATCGAGAAGATCGGCTCTATCATGACTTATCTCCGTGAGAATCCGCTTACAGGTATCGGTGATTACAAGGTAGTCCGCACCAGAGACTACCAGAAGGATACGATCACAGACGCAGCTACTGGAAAAGTGGAGCCTACAGGTCTTCCGAAGTCAAACGTACTCTACTACGAATTAAACGATGACGCCTGGATCTGTGTCCGCCCTTCAGGTACAGAACCGAAGATCAAGTTCTACTATGGCATCAAGGGCTCAAGCTTTGAAGATGCGGATAAGAAGTCAGCAGCTATGGCGAAGTCTCTTGAGGAGCTGGCAGACAAGCTGACGAAGTAATACTTTTGTAAAAACTGAAACAATTACATCGATACAAAACTGTAAAAAATGCCCGAAAATCTTTTAAAAACGGGCATTTTTTAGAAAAACGTATTGACATTTAATTGAAAAAAATGTATAAAAGAAGAGACGCAGGAAATTCAATGACTTCTGCGCAGAACAAAAAGTATATCGTATTAGAAAATACGAGGAGGAAATTCAAATGAATAAGACAGAACTTGTAGCAGAGATTGCTGAGAAGGCAGACACATCAAAGAAGGAAGCAGAGGTTGTCCTTCGCGCATTCACAGATGTTGTTACAGAGCAGCTGAAGAAGGGTGAAAAGATTCAGCTCGTTGGCTTTGGTACATTCGAAGTAGCTGAGAGAAGCGCTCGTACAGGAAGAAATCCTCAGACTGGTGAGGAGATGCAGATCGCAGCTTCAAAGGCTCCTAAGTTCAAGGCCGGCAAGGCTCTTAAGGACGCTGTTAACGAATAATAGAGAAGCGTTTTCTTAACTTATAAAGCGGCCCACTGAGGCCGCCTTTTTTTATCAGCAGAACGGGGCCAAAACCCGTTTCATTTCAGGAGAATTATGGCAGAAGAAAAAGACGAGGGTATGCGGCTCGACAAGTTCCTTAAAGTATCGAGACTTATAAAGAGAAGAACGGTAGCTGCAGACGCTGCAGATGCCGGAAGGATCAAAGTAAACGATAAAGTCGCAAAGGCATCTACGAAGGTACACACGGGAGATGTCATAGAGATTGGTTTCGGGAACAAAACAGTTAAGGCTAAAGTCAAAGAGATCATGAATACCACTAAAAAAGAGAACGTAGCGGACATGTTCGACTACATCTAGTACTTGTTATTGACAGAAAAAACAGGTATAATCATATGTATTCACAGATATCTGTTCTGTGATTTTTTTGACAGAGGACATACAGGGAAAGGCAGCAGATGACAGTAGTACAGGCAGGAAAAGTTCATAGGAAGAAGCTTAATATAGTAAAGCTATTAAGTCTCCTGCTTGGGATTGCAGTGGCTGTGACGCTTCTGATCCAGTTGAATGCACTGTATGCCAGGTATCGTTCGTACAAGCAGAAGGAAGCCCTGGTGAATGAACAGCTCGAGCAGCAGAAGGAAAAGCAGCAGGATTTAAAGGATTACGAGAAGTATACGAAGACCAAAGAGTACACAGAGAGTCAGGCCAGATCAAAGCTCGGACTTCTCTATGATAATGAAACGATTTTTAAGGAAAAATAAAATTGAATTTTACTGAACAGACAGAGCGCTTTATCAGAGAAAGCGGCATGTTAAGGCAGAAAGGATCCGTGACGGTTGGGATTTCCGGAGGTGCGGATTCGGTCTGTCTTTTTTTACAATTAGCGGACTTAAGAGAGAAGCTTGGGATAGAACTTAAGGCAGTGACAGTCGAGCATGGAATCAGAGGAGATGAGAGTGAAAGCGACGCACAGTTTTCGAAGGAACTGTGTGAAAGCAGAGGAGTCCACTGTGAAGTAGTGCATGTGGATGCTCCGGGGAGAGCAGAAGCAAAGGGCATATCTTTAGAAGAAGCGGCCAGACAGCTCAGATATGAAGCTTTTTTCCAGAATACGAAGCCTGGAGACATGGTAGCGCTGGCACATCATCTCGAAGACCAGGCAGAGACTGTTATTTTTCATATGATCAGAGGAAGTGGTGTCAGGGGGCTGACTGGAATCAGACCGGTGAGCGAAGTAAGGGGAAGACGCATCATACGGCCGCTGCTTTCTGCCACGAAGCAGGAGATCACTGCAGAACTCGAGCGGCGTGGACAGACATGGTGCACGGATTCGACAAATGCTGACGTGACTTACGCGAGAAACCGCATACGTCAGATCATAATTCCGGAGCTGGTACAGATAAATGCCGGAGCTGTAAGACACATCTGTGAGGCTGCTTCAGATATCGGCAGTATGTATGACAGCTTTGCTGAAAAAGTAGACGAGTATATCTCTTCGAATGAGACTGATAAAGGACTCAGATGTGAAGACCTGGCGCTGTCTGACGATTACACCAGAGGTATGGTCATCATGGAATACCTGAGACGCCATTTAAAAAGCATCAAGGACGTAGGCAGGGAACATATAGACAGATTGTCATCCCTGGTGAAAAAAGGAAAAAACTTCAGATACGACCTGCCGGCTGGAGCTGAAGTGCTTTTCGAATATAACATCCTGAAGATAAACTATAGAAAAGAGACCGAAGGCTTTTTCTTTCTGCCTGATGAACTGACCAGGACAGGGAAACAGAGGATAGAAACGGATGATTTTACCGTGGAGCTTGAGGTGCGGGACTTTGATTTGTTGGAAATCAAAGACATTCCACAAAAGAACTATGAAAAATGGCTTGATTATGATAAGATAGTAGATAGTTTCTGCATCCGGAGCAGAGCCCCGGGTGATTTTTTTACGATAGACGGCCAGAAACACCGGCAGAAGTTTAAGGACTTCTGTGTGAACGAGAAAATACCGGCATCACAGCGCGGCAGAATACCGCTCCTGGTTTCAGGTGAACACCACGTGCTCTGGGCACTGGGGACGGGCAGGCTGAGTGAGGATGTAAAGCTGTCAGAGAACACACGAAAAATATTAGTAGTAAAGTATACGACTTCAGGAGGAAATGAGTCAGATGGAAGATAAGATAAGAGTCATGCTGTCGGAAGAAGAACTTGACAGAAGGATCCGTGAGCTTGGAGCACAGATCAGTGCAGACTATGAGGGCGAGAGCATTTTTCTGGTGTGTATCCTGAAAGGCGCAGCCATGTTCGCATGTGAACTGGCAAAGAGGATCACTGTTCCGGTAGTCATGGACTTTATGGCTACATCGAGCTATGGATCGGGAACAGTTTCTTCAGGAGAAGTAAAAGTCAAAAAAGAACTCGACTTATCACCGGAAGGGAAAAATGTCCTGATCGTCGAGGATATCATCGACAGCGGAAATACCCTGAACTTCCTCTCACGCTATTTCAAGGAGAGAAACGCGAAGAGTGTGAAGATGGCTACGATGCTTGATAAGCCTGACAGACGTGAAGTCGATGTAGATGTGGATTATACAGGATTTACTATTCCTGATGAGTTCGTAGTCGGATTTGGTCTTGACTACGATCAGAGATACAGAAATCTGCCATACATAGGAGTTGTGGAGCCGGCAGAGAAACAGTAAAAGAAAGGGGCACATTTTGGAAAGACGTAGAGGTCTGAGCGGACTGGGATTTTACATCCTGCTGATACTTATAGTGCTGGTATTCTGGTTCTATTTCACAAACAGGTCACAGCCGAACTACTCGGCGAGTGAACTGAACCAGGCGATAGAGAAGGACACAGTCTCGTCGGTCACCATCCAGCAGAACAGGGAAGTCCCGACAGGAGAAGTGGATGTAAGGCTTAAGGACGATGACACGGAGTATTTTTTCTACGTGTCTGATGTAAAGGAAGTGCAGACCTACTTGTCGTCGAAGGGCGTTGCCTATACGCTCGGAGATGTGCCAAAAGAGAACTGGATGGCAGAGCT
>JAQXXU010000094.1 GCA_029226225.1 Lachnospiraceae bacterium
CAACGAAGCCTCGCCTGCGAATACGATCCGCCTGAACTGTGATACACCGTGTGTAAAGACCGGCCAGTGCATGAACTGTCTTGACCACACCATCTGCTGCCAGTTCGTAGTGACCAGAGCGTCGCTTACAGCAGGCAGGATCAAAGTTGTCCTCGTCGGCGAGGAGCTCGGATACTGAAGTATGTATGTAAGGTATGCGGCTACATTTTTGAAGGGGATCAGCCGCCGAAGGAGTGCCCGAAGTGCCATAAGACAGATGTCTTTGTGCCGGTGAACGAGAAGAATCCGTACGCCGGAACGAAGACAGAGAAGAACCTGTGGGAAGCATTTGCCGGAGAGTCTGGAGGCTGCAGCGAACGGCGAGAACTATGAGTGGACCGATATGTATGACCGTATGGCAAAGGATGCGGATGCAGAGGGTTTCCATGATCTTGCTGAGCAGTTCCGCGGAGTCGCAGCGATCGAGAAGACTCATGAAGAGCGTTACAGAAAACTTCTCCAGAATGTCGAGGCGCAGGAAGTCTTTAAAAAGAGCGAGGTCAAGGTCTGGGAGTGCAGAAACTGCGGACACATCGTTGTGGGAACGCAGGCGCCTGACATCTGCCCTGTATGTAAGCATCCTCAGTCATATTTTGAGGTTCGCGCTGAGAATTACTGATCCCTGATGAGGGAGGGAATGAGAGAATGCTTTTGGAGCAAAAATCGACAACAAACCAAAGAACGGGCTCGATGCCGTAATGCCAGGAATGTCCGCCAATCCCGGCTCATCCTTATTTTGAGGAACTATGAGAAATCTTGTAAATTCAAGCAAAAAGTGCTTAACAATATATGGAGGATATATATGATAGTCACAGACACAGTCAGGTACCTGGGCGCAGATGATCCGGATCTCGACCTGTTCGAGAGCCAGTATCCGGTGCCGAACGGAGTCACTTACAACTCCTATCTGATAGAAGATGATAAGATTGCCGTCATGGACACTGTTGACCGGCGCAGGAGCAAGGAGTGGAGAGCTTCCCTTAAAGACGCTCTTGCCGGCAGAACCCCGGCCTACCTTATAATTCAGCATCTTGAGCCTGACCACTCCGCGAATATAGGGTGGATCGCCGACGAGTACCCTGATATGAAACTTGTCGGTTCCGCCAGGACAAAAGCCATGCTGCCGCAGTTTTTCGATAAAGACTACACAGACAGGTTCATCGCCGTAAAAGAGGGCGAAGAGCTGTCTCTCGGCAGCCACACCCTGAAGTTCTTCATGGCTCCTATGGTCCATTGGCCGGAAGTCATGGTAACATACGAGGAGAGTGAGAAGACTCTTTTCTCAGCTGACGGGTTCGGCACCTTCGGAACGATAAAGCAGTACGAAGACGGTCACTTCGGTGATTCCGCCGATAAAGCTCACGGCTTCTGGATCTGCGAGGCCCGCCGCTATTATTCTAACATCGTCGGCAAATACGGTGCCCCTGTTCAGACTCTGCTGAAAAAGGCATCTCAGCTTGACATAGACCGCATCGCCCCTCTGCACGGCCCTGTCCTTTCCATGGACCTGGACTACTATATAGACAAATATCAGCACTGGAGTACCTACACCCCGGAGGACAGCGGCATACTCATCGCCTACGCTTCTATCCACGGCAATACGAAGGCTGCCATGGAGCAGTTCGCCAGAGAACTCACCGCAAGAGGCGAGAAGGTACTAAGATGTGATCTGACCAGGGAGCATGTCTCATACGCAGTGGAGAACGCTTTCCGCTATGACAGGATGATCCTTGCGGCCTGCACTTACGACGGGAACCTCTTTCCTCCTATGGAAGACTTCCTCTATCATCTCCAGTGCAAGACTTTCAGGAACCGTAAGGTCGGCATTGTAGAGAACGGTTCATGGGGCCCTCTCGCCGCTTCGAAGATGAAGGAATACACAGAGCGCATGGGGCTTACCTTAGTCGACCCCGTCGTAACCATAAAGACCATGAGAAAACCTTCAGACGATGCCGCCTTCAAAGCTCTCGCTGACGCAATCTGCCAGTGACGGTTACCATTCACGGCATGCTTCTGTGGGGGGTCACGACGGACGCACTTGTGCGGACGGTTGAACCCCCACAGAAGCATACCTGTGAAGCAGGAACCTCCCCAACAACCGCAGACTTTTAGCATCGAAGATGCGGCAAACGCGCGTAAGCGCGGTTGGTCTGCGGTCTGATTGGGGAGGTGCCGTGAATAGTAACCAGTGACGCCCTTCCGGCAGTACTTTTAAGTCAAAAGGCGCAGATGGATATCCACCTGTGCCTTTTTTCTATATAAAAAGGCCCTGCATCTGCGGAGCCTTCCCGATCCCGGAATGGATCAGAGATCTATTTTGTTCTCGAGAAGACTTCTCTCCCTTTTTGCCGCGTAAGACTGTACTTCCGAGCGCCACTGAAAAGTAAGCTGTGCAGAGGATGAAGAAAACCACGTTTAATATAGGTAAAGCGTAAGAGGTTTTTGCACAAGAAAGGAATCTATAAAATAGCATATTGACGCAAAGCGTAAAATATGCGATTATTTTGAGATACCGTACCGTACAGTCTGCGACTGGGAAGCTGGTAAGAGACATATGCCTGAGTATGTATTCAGATTGATGGAATACAAGGCCAGAAAAGACGGAATAGTATAGTAATGCTAATGTATTACATTATGAGAGGGCAAGAATACAGAAAATGATACGTTTAAAGAAACTATATATAAGCATTTACAAGAATTGCATGGAAATTTTAATATATTTCTAATAATATTAAAATAAAGTGCTGATATTGTAAGCGGTTGATATAATCAACTGGAGAAACAAATGACTGACTCACGTAAAATAAACCGTTATAAAAATCTGAAGAAAAGACGTCAGAGAAAGCATCATAAAAAGCTCAGGAATGGACTGCTCATAACCCTGGGCTGCCTGGTTGCTGTCTATCTGATATTTGTTTTCAGTCCGATCCCATTTATACAAAAGTGGAGAGACATCTACATCGAGACGGCCATGACTACTAATTCGCATCAGTGGCTGGCGACCTGGTTCATACCTCATTCGATTATTGACGAGGTCATGTCTGAGCGTAATGCGCAGGAAGCCAACCAGAAAAAGCTTGAAAGCACATGGGATGATAATACTGTCACTGCCACAAAGCAGGAGGATACTGAAGAAAAGGCATTTTTTGATAAGTACTGGGAGCTTGATTCAGAGTCATTTAAAAATTATCTGTCTGTAAACAGCAGCCTGCTGGCCAATGGATATGATCGTCTGACCATTGACAATCTGGATCACAAAGCCGGGATTTTTACGAAAAAAGGAGATGAAGTGCTGGCTGTAGATGCTCCGAATAACACGATCATCATTGGAGTAAAGGGAGACGGATACGTAGGTAAGCTCGCTATAGTAAAAGATATAAGCCAGGTCGGCGTAAAGACTTCGAGCCATATCGGTTCCTATGGCGAAACGGCCGGTGTATATGCGAAACGGTACGACGCAGAGGTAGTGATAAATGCAAGCGCATTCCGAGATGTCGGCGGACACGGGAGCGGCGGAACCATCAAAGGAGCCTGCGTGCTTGATGGAAAAGAGACCGGCGAGCCGAGAAACGGGTACTGGAAATTTGCCGGCATAAAAAATGACGGCAGGATGTATATCAGCAATTATTACAGCACAGATATAGGTGGCTACAAATGGGGACTTGAATTCTACCCGGCTCTTATCGTAGATGGCAAAAATGTGGTCGATGGTACATTCGGAATGGGTATTCAGCCAAGAACAGCCATAGGCCAGAACGAGTCTGGAGATTTTTTGATGCTTATAATAGATGGACGACAGGTCGGTTATTCACTCGGCTGTACAGTCTCTGACTGTGAAAAAATCCTGGCGCGTTACAAGGCATATCAGGCCATGAATCTCGATGGTGGCAGTTCGGCAATCATGTGCTACAAAGGAAAGCAGATCACAAAACCGTCCAGTGTCAGCTCACTGGGGCGTTTTCTGCCAAATGCACTGGTGGTAGAAAAGAAAAAGTAGTATCTTTTTTCTTTTCCTTCTTTTTTGAGGTAGAAGAAGAATCTGCTCCACTGTTCTGTCTCTTGGCTTTGCGGGAAAAAGGACTACGCTTTTTTTATGCGTGAATATATGCTATTATACTGAGCATGAGTGAAAAAATGACACAGGAGCCTCTGTCTCTCGAGGAAATCCACGCAGAGCTCCTTTCTATGATGAAAAAATTCGCAGAATACTGTGACAGACACGGACTCCGGTACTACCTGGTCGGAGGCACGCTTCTTGGAGCCATAAGGCATAAGGGCTTCATACCCTGGGACGACGATGTGGATATAGGAATGCCGAGACCTGATTATGAGAAGTTTTTAGACCTCGCAGAGAAGGAACCGGTTGCTGAGAACCTAAAGCTCCTTTCGGGAGACAGAGGAACGCTTTCTATCCCGTTTGCGGAGCTTGTCGATATGGATACAGTCCTGGAGCGTGACACTTCAGAGTATATAGCAGAGAAATACCAGATACTTCATCTGTTTCTGGACATTTTTCCACAGGACGGATGGCCGGAGACTGACAGTGAGTGTGAAGCTGTCGTAAAGAGAGGAAAAAAATACCTGTTCGACATACTAAACTCCAGGGCAAAGTGCTTTCGCGGCACTACTTTTGTGAAGAAAATCATGAAGACTCCGGTCATACTTTTCGAACGGATAAAAGGAAACAGAAAAATAGTCCATGAATTCTGCACCTGGGCGTCCTCAGTGGCAGACTACGACACCGCGAAGTACGTGGGTTCTATCACCTGTGTGACAGGCGGGCTCGGAGAGAGATGCGACGGCGTGACTACAAGAAAGCTGGAAAAAGCGCATTTTGAGGACACTGAGTTCTATGTGCCTGGTTCCTATGATGAGTACCTGCGCGGAAAGTACGGAGAAGACTACATGCAGCTTCCGCCGGAGTCGAAGCGTGAGACCCACAGGATGAGAGCGTTTTTTACAAAACGGAAGTGATTTGACCCCGTGTCCTTAAAATGGTACAATGATATTGAAATATGCATTGGGCTATAAAAGGCAGGGGTTTATATGGCACAGAAAAGGATAGCGGCATTTTCGACAGACTGGAATTTCGAGATCTCTTATCTGGTTCATAAGGGAATGGAGGACTTCCTGAACGAAAATCCGGACTATAATATTTTTTCATTTGACTGTTTTGCGAAGTTCGGTGAGACTAATAATGACACCGGCGAAAACGCGATCTATGAACTGGCGGATCTGTCTGCCTTTGATGGCGTTCTGATCCAGGGGAACCAGATTATGGACAAATCTATCAGAAACAGGCTGGTGGATCATGTAAAAAAGGCCGGTATACCAGTCATATCGCTGTTCTACCAGATTGAAGGCATTCCATTCATAAACACAGATAACTACGCAGCTATGAAGGAGCTGACGACACACCTGATAGAGCATCATCATGTGACGAAGCTGGCTTTTCTGACAGGATATAATGAAAGCACCGAGGCACAGGACAGGCTGAACGGCTTTATGGACAGCTGCTATGAGCATCACCTGAATGTAAAGGACATCCAGCTGATAGACGGCAGGTGGGAGTACGAGCACGGGAAGGCTGCGGCTGAAAAGCTGCTAAAAGACTGGGAGCACATGCCGCAGGCACTCGTATGCGCAAATGACGACATGGCGATAGGAGCTTGCGAGACTTTTCAGAGAGCGGGAGTAAAGATACCGGAAGACATCATAGTCACCGGCTTTGATAATATCGGCGATGCCATGGCATATCAGCCGAGACTAACGACTATATCCAGAGATTACAGGAATATGGCATATACTGCCATGTACGAACTGAAGAATCATATAGAAGGCATTCACACTGATGTGGAGAAGCCTGACCACTAC
>JAQXXU010000095.1 GCA_029226225.1 Lachnospiraceae bacterium
ACACGAAAAACTTTATATTGCAAATTTTTTATATAAATGTCACAATATAGGGCGGAGGTTTCGCCTATGAAAAAAGTCGCCATCTGCATCTGCAATTACAACAAGCAGGATATGATAGGACAGTGTCTTCAGGCTGTGTCCGAGCAGGTCTTTAAGGACTTCGATGTGTATGTATGTGACAACCATTCGACCGATGACTCTGTCAGTGTCATAAAAAAATTCATCGAAAAAAATCCGCAGATAAATACAAAGCTCATAGTCACAGATGAAAATCTCGGCGGGGCGGGCGGCTTTGACACGGCGCTTCGGGCAGCCCTTAAGGCTGATGAGACCTACGAGTATCTGATGTGCGTCGACAATGACTGCCTTTTAGATGAAAAATGCGTCGGAACTCTGGCAGATCATCTGGATAAATGCCCGGAGAGCGGCATGGCTGCGGCTAAGATCTACTTTCTGGACAATCCGGACCTGATCCAGTGCTATGGCCTGGATGTAAGTTACAAGCTCTGCGGGACGGTGTCACCTTACTTCGGACAGGTGGAGGACGGCGCGGCGCCTGATGTAGTCTATTCAGATGCGGCTCCTGCGTGTGCCCTGATGATAAGGACTTCGCTTGCAGAGCAGTTAGGCCTTCTGCCGGAGGAGAACTTCATCTACTGGGACGATACGACATGGTGCTATAAGGTGCGCCAGGCAGGTTACAAAGTCGCAAATGTAGGGGCTGCTATGGCACTCCACGGGCTCGGTCAGCGAGCGGAAGTGACGAACACTTTCGGCACTTACTACGCATGGAGAAACCAGATCAGGTATTTCTTAAAGACGACGCCGGATGATATTTTTTCAGAGGTGGCGATAAGGATCCTGACTGACGTCTATCTCGAGGCAGTGAGTGACTATGACAGTGGAAAGCCTGAAAAGTGCAAGGCTGTGATGGCAGCTCTCGATGATGCTCTGCATGGAGTGACCGGAAAGGCCAGGGAAGGCATCATAGGGCCTGTGACTGTCTCAGATCAGGAGGTCGCCTACACGACAGTGGATTCACTGCCTGAAAAGTATCAGGCTGGAGCCGAGATCTTCGTTTACACACACTATGAATTATTTTTACATGGAAGGAGTTTACAGTGAAGAACTGTATCGTAATCCAGTCGGGTGGCCCGACTGCAGCTATCAACTCATCTCTGGCAGGTGTCATAAAACGGGCATCGGAAGTCGGGTATGACCACATCTATGGTGGTATAAATGGAATCGTAGGAGTTCTCTCACAGAATGTCTGCGACCTCACTGAAAAAATGTCCGAAGACTCTGATTTCATCGAAAAGCTGATAGTTACACCGGCTATGTACTTAGGCTCCTGCCGCCTCAGACTTCCGGATCCTAAGAACGAGCCGGCGATATATGACACACTGTATGATTACTTCAGAAGCCTTGATATAGACACGTTTTTCGGGATCGGTGGAAACGACTCGATGGATACTGTCATGAAGCTGGCTTATTACTTCAAAAGAAAAGGCTCTCCGATAAGAGTCATCGGGGTTCCGAAGACCATAGATAACGATCTGATGTTTACAGATCACACCCCGGGCTTCGGCTCTGCCGCGAAGTATGTGGCATCGACTATCAGGGAGATGGCATATGACACTATGATATATCCGGTAAAGAGTATCACTGTAGTAGAGGTCATGGGCCGTGATTCCGGCTGGCTTACGGCAGCTTCTGCACTTGCCAGGACTGAGAGTGTCAGTGCTCCGCAGCTTATCTACCTTCCGGAAGTGCCTTTTTCGATAGAAAAGTGCATATCAGATACCAAAGCCCTTTTAAAACAGAGAAATTCAGTGCTTATTGCGGTATCAGAAGGCATCAGAGATGGAAAAGGCGACTACATCTCTGCATCTGACGCGAAGGAAGATAAGTTCGGACACCTGATGCTTTCAGGCGCCGGGAAAGCCTTAGAGCATATCTTAGGACAGGCTCTGGGGGTAAAGATACGAAGTGTAGAGCTGAATATCCCACAGAGATGCGCCTCACATCTGGCTTCGAAAACTGACCTCGATGAAGCTTTTGGACTCGGAAGCGCAGGCGTGGACTTGGCAGAAGACGGAAAGACCGGACTCATGACTACGATCGAGAGAGCAGAGGGTGAAGACTACCAGATATCCTATGGCTCAGTACCTGTATCTGATGTGGCAAACGGTGTAAAGAGTGTGCCGCGTGATTTTATAAACGAACGCGGGAACGATGTGACTGAAAAAATGGTAAAATACTTAAAACCGCTGATACAGGGAGAAGTTGACATGCCATTCAACAATGGGCTTCCAGATTTCTTGCCTATCCCTCATCTGATAGATACGACGGACTAAGAAAAAGATTTTATCAGGCTTTCAGGAAGCTTTATCTTAGAATAGATTTCCCTGTACTGGTCTTCACTTAAGTCAACTACATAGTTTTTTACCAGATTTTTCTTAAGGCCGTGTGACTCACAGAAGTCCACGGCTTTGTTATAGGCTGTGGCAGCCTCTTCGATGGAGCGGTAGATGCCGAGCCTGATATAGCCGTTTATATGGATCTTGGCCTCGTAGCGGATCATGCCGTTATTATCCAGTTGGCGAACGCCGTTGTAGGGGTTTATGACTATGACGTTTTCATAGCGCAGGTCCATAGGGTCACCGTTCGCGAAGTCGTAGTCTATCCCCTGTACCGCGAAGTTACGGATGCCATATCTGGAAAAAAGTGAGTACTGTGAACCGTAGTCGTTTACATACAGATGACCGTCGTGGATCAGAATCCGATGAGTGGAGTAGTAGAAAAGGTCATCGTTATCGAACTTCAGGATGCCTTTTCCTTCGAGAAAGTAGAGGAAATATCCCTGCATCAGATAGATTGGAGTTTTGATATATACATTATGATCGCGGTGATTTAAGATAGTGACGCACTTGTCCACGGAAACTGCTGTGATGAAATTACGGAAGTTCCAGATAGTTATGGTTCTGTCGCTATAGAGACGCTGAGCTTCAGCCAGAGCTTTTTCGGCCATTTTTTCATCAGAGTAGCTTCCGATGGCCACATGTTTTTTATTATGATAGAAGCTGACACGAAAGCTCGGCGTTCCGTCTTTTAATGCAGTTTTGTATATACCGTAGGACATGGATTTATTTTAACATATATTGACGAAAAAAGGCATTTTATTTATAATAGATGCGTTCGTGTGATACGGACAGTTGTCTTTTACAGAAGAATAATAAGGAGAAGGAAAAAGATGAGCGTTGAATACGTTAGTACGAGAGATAAGAGCGACAGGGTTACAGCTTCGCAGGCCATCCTGCAGGGACTTGCACCGGACGGAGGACTGTATGTGCCGACCGAGATCCCGAAGCTCGATAAGACCTTTGAAGAGCTCGCAGAGATGGATTACAAGCAGGTGGCTTATGAGGTCATGAAGCTGATGCTTACTGACTTCACAGAGGCTGAGCTGAAGCACTGCATTGAAAGCGCCTATGACTTGAAGTTTGACACCGAGGAGATAGCCCCGCTGACTTATGCTGACGGAGTCTACTACTTAGAGCTTTTCCACGGAAAGACTATAGCATTCAAGGACATGGCTCTATCGATACTGCCGCATCTGATGACGACTGCTGCGAAGAAGAACGATATAAAAAATGATATCGTCATCCTTACAGCTACTTCAGGAGATACTGGAAAGGCAGCGCTTGCAGGCTTTGCCGATGTGCCGGGAACGAAGATCATCGTATTTTTCCCAAAGGACGGTGTGTCTGACATCCAGAAGAGACAGATGGTGACACAGACGGGTGACAACACCTTCGTAGTCGGTATCAATGGGAACTTTGATCAGGCACAGACTGGCGTAAAGCAGATGTTCGGTGACGAGGAGCTTAATAAAGAGCTTGACGCGCACGGTTTCCAGTTCTCATCGGCGAACTCTATAAATATCGGCCGCCTTGTACCGCAGATAGTCTACTACGTATACGCATACACCCGCCTTTTAAAAGAAGGAAAGATAAAGAGCGGAGAGAAGATAAATGTCACCGTTCCTACAGGAAACTTCGGCAACATCCTCGCCTGCTACTATGGAAAGCAGATGGGACTTCCAGTCGATAAGCTGATCTGTGCATCGAATGAGAATAAAGTGCTCTATGATTTCTTTGGTACTGGCACCTATGATAAGAACCGTGAGTTCCATCTGACCAGCTCACCTTCGATGGACATCCTGATCTCATCGAACCTCGAAAGACTCATCTACAAAATAGCCGGAGAGGACGACAAACAGGACAGCAAGTTCATGAAAGAGCTGAGTGAAGACGGTAAGTATACTATCACTCCTGCCATGAGAGAAAAATTATCCGATTTCTATGGAAACTTCGCAGACCAGGCTGAAACCGCGGCCGAGATAAAGAGAGTCTACGATGATACCGGATATGTGATCGACCCTCATACAGCTGTAGCAAGCGCTGTATATCAGAAGTATTTAAAGGATACAGGAGATGACAAGCCTGTAGTTATCGCATCTACTGCCAGCCCTTATAAGTTTACGAGAACTGTAATGGAAGCTATAGGTCTTGATGACAAGGAAAAGACTGACCTGGAGCTGACAGATGACCTCTCAGAGGCTTCTAAGACGAAGATCCCGCCAGCCATCGAAGAGATAAAGACAGCGCCTGTACGTCATAAGACGACCTGCGAAGTGGCTGAAATGCCTAAGGTAGTCAAGCACTTTTTAAATATCTGAAACAAGTACAGAGTCAAAAAAGAGCCGCCCGAGGTGGGCGGCTTTTGTTATGCTTCTTTTTCGTCTTCCTCGCCAGAAAGGGAACTGACTATGAAATACACCGTTCCGAACGGATAGATGATAGGAACTATGAAAGCATCGTCTGAGAGCTTTAAAGTCTTCTCATCTGTGTGTTCAGGCGGGTCAAGCTCGGCTTCCTTTGAGTAGGTGTTTGACATGTTCACTGAGAACAGGCCGTTATGCAGATTTATGAAATCCTCAAGTGAAGCCTTGACGTATTCGTTAAACTCGTTAAAGTCCATCTTCGCGTATCTGCCTGCGAAGGTGATGGCTGTATCGGGCTCCATGTCTATTCCGGTAAGGAGCGGCAGGACACCGGTGATGCGCTGCGTGATGCAGTAATTCGTATCATATGAATTGGTAAATACCGGTGTGAGCGGAGTGAAGTCGAAACCGATGAACCTGACCAGATCATTAAAGAGCAGGTTCATGTATATCAGCATATTCTTCGGGATCGGTCTGCCGGTCTGCTCGAAGAATTTATTCACGAGCTGCATCGTCTCATCCGGGATCTCGTTCGATTCCATGCCGTACTTCAGCTCGTTCTCCTGCTGGTAACCTAGGAGCAGCTCCTCTAACTGGTTATTCGTCAGAGCACCCATATCCACGAGATTCTGACCAAGCAGAAGATAGTCAGGAGACTGGGTGTTCAGAAGCTCATTCAGCTGATCCTCAAAGAGATAGTTCCTCTCTATGGCGATCTGACCGAAGTGCTTGTCT
Source organism: Lachnospiraceae bacterium (assembly GCA_029226225.1). GTDB lineage: Bacteria > Bacillota > Clostridia > Lachnospirales > Lachnospiraceae > Weimeria. Next base: position 5,522 of record JAQXXU010000095.1, read on the forward strand.
TCACGGGTCTGTAAGAAGCAGACCTCGTTCACCTCTTCGGCTGTCATATAGCCCTTGTGCATCGCCAGGATTCCGAGCTTTATATGCGCGTCTGACAGATGCGAGATGGCTTCAGTCAGCTGCTTGGGTGTTACGGCATTTTTGCTTAACAGATAACTTCCAAAAAACTGTGCGTACATATCATTCTCCCCTCAAATATTTGACTAAAAGCTGCTGTATCAGGTCGTCCTTTACAGGCTTCTGTACGAAGTCTATGGCTCCGGCCTGAACTGCGGCTGTCAGCTGTTTCTGTGTACCTATCGAGGAAACGATTATGATCTTCGCGTCTTTGTCTTTCTTTGTGATCTCAAGCGTGGCGAGAATTCCATCACGTACCGGCATTACGATATCTAAAAAAGTCAGATCTGGCTTTTCCTCTTCGTACTTGCTGACTGCCTCTTTGCCGTTGGCAGCTTCTACAAAAACCGGGTCAGTCAGGTAAAGGGCTATAACGTCCTTGAGCTGCTGCCTTGCAAGGATTGAATCATCACCTATAAGGATCTTTGCGTTTTCTTTCATGTCTATTGTCCTCTTTTATATATAGATATCTGGTTTGAAATACTTCTCCTTTGCCTTCTTCAGGAAGACTGTAAAATACAGCCATGCGGCAAGGAAGATAAGAAGCATTACTATACCAAAAATATTACCGCTTTTTTTGTCTAAAGGCAATACTTTTATGTCTGCAAGGAAACATAAAATTCCACTTACGACACTGACAACGGCAAAGATAACCGTCTTAGGAAACATGTATGCAGCAAAACCGCTTTTATCCTCACATCTGTCCATCTCTTCCTTTGCCAGAAAAATCGATGGCACTTCGTTTTCCTTTTTCATCCGGAACGCTGAGTAGAGCAGGTAGGCTCCAAGCGCTGCTATGATCAGGTCGAAAACAAGCATTATATCAAAGTTCTTCATGCTGTGTTACCTTTCATCTATAGGAATGTATTCTCTGTGCTCTGCTACAGTCATATATGCAGGACGCATGATCTTATCGTGGTGGCATATCTCCTCCATGCGGTGGGCTGACCATCCGGCGATACGGGCGATCGCGAATATAGGTGTGAAGAGCTCCATCGGAAGTCCGAGCATCTGATATACGAATCCACTGAAAAAATCTACGTTAGGGCTGACGCCTTTGTACATTTTTCTCTCTTCGGAGATGATCTGCGGCGCAAGGCGCTCCACGAGTGAGTAGAGAGCGTATTCCTTCTCGTATCCTTTTGCTTCGGCGAGCTGCTCGACATATCCCTGGAATATGACTGCACGCGGGTCAGAAATCGAGTAAACGGCGTGTCCGATACCGTAGATAAGGCCGGCATGATCGAATGCCTCTTTGTGAAGCAGGGCGCGTAAGTATGCTCCGACTTCTTCCTCGTCAGTCCAGTCTTTTACGTGTTTCTTTAAGTCTGCGAACATTTTTACGACTTTGATATTCGCGCCGCCGTGACGAGGCCCTTTGAGTGAGCCGAGAGCAGCTGCGATGGCTGAGTAGGTATCGGTTCCTGAAGATGATACCAGATGCGTAGTGAAAGTCGAGTTATTACCGCCGCCATGCTCTGCATGAAGGATCAGGGCTACGTCTAAAAGCTTTGCCTCGAGTGGAGTGAAACTGGAATCGTCTCTCAAGCAGTGGAGGATATTCTCGGCTGTGGAGTACTCTTTCTTCGGGCGGTGGATGATAAGCGAATCGCCCTTGTTATAGTATTTGTAGGCCTGGTAGCCATACACTGAGAGCAGTGGGAACATAGCTATCAGCTGGAGACACTGGCGCAGGACATTCGGCTCTGAGATGTCGTCTGGATTATCATCGTATGAATAGAGAGCTAGAACCGATCTGGCGAGTGAGTTCATCATGTCGTTTGAAGGCTTTTTCAATATGGAGTCTCTTACGAAATTCTTCGGGAGTGTCCTGTATGAGGACAGAAGCTTTATAAAATCGTTGAGCTGTTCCCTGGTCGGAAGCTCACCGAACAGAAGCAGATAGGTGATCTCTTCGAAACCGAAGTGATTATCAGGTTTGATGTTCCTTACGATATCCTGGACATTATAGCCTCTGTAGTAGAGTTCGCCCGGGATCGGGACATTTTTCCCGTCGATGACACGCTGCGAGTTCACTTCGGAGATGTTCGTGATGCCGACTAAGACGCCCTTTCCGTTCAGGTCTCTTAATCCGCGCTTTACGCCGTACTCAGTATAGAGGTCCGGGTTCACATACGAAGCCTTCTCTGTCAGGTCTGCGAGTTTTTCTATCTGTGGTGTGATCTTACTGTAACTCGATGGCAATACGTACCTCGCTTTCTTTCTTCTTTCCATGTGTACAAATATAATAACTATATTATCAGTTTTAGAGAATTTTTACAAGCAGACTGCCTGGTATTTTAGATACAATTAAGAAAATTCATCTTGTTTTTCGGTTGATTTTTCAAGTGAATACGTTATAATAGTTTCCGGTACTTTTAAAAATACAATCACAAAATCAGAAAGAGGTTATCAAATGGCTAATATCGATCTGACACAGTACGGAATCACCGGCACGACCGAAATCGTCTACAACCCTTCTTACGAAGAGCTGTACAAGGAGGAGACTGATCCTTCTCTTACTGGCTATGAGGTCGGCCATAACACAGAGCTCGGCGCTGTAGACGTATTCACAGGTATCTACACCGGCCGTTCT